>JABDGF010000039.1 GCA_013286165.1 Acidobacteriota bacterium
GTCTGGATTTGAAAACGCCGTGTGAAACACGCGATTCGATTCGCCGCTGGCTTCGATCCGGTACGCGCCTCGACGAACGAATTTCGAGAAGTGCGCGAGCGCCCAGAACATTCCGCTGTACGTGATTTCGCCGGATTTGGAGTCGATGAGCATCGCGCCGCCGATGCCGTCGCCACCGCCGGAGTAGGGCCTGCCGCGCTCGTCGCTCGCAAGCGTCCACGCGGTGATCGACTTGCACGAGCTATTTACGATGCGAGTGAACGTTTCGCCCCACTTGGCCCACTCGGTATCGAAGCCAGACGCGTGAAAATCCGGGCCGCACTCTGTGAAATACATTTCCACTCCGGGAAATGCCTTCTGCACGCGGCGCATCATTTCCGGATCGCCCACGTAGCCGTGCCACGCGATCGCGTTTGTGAATTTCAGCACGTCCTGCGTTTCCAGTTCGCCAATGGCGCGGCCCCACAGATTGAAATTGTGATCGATGATCCAGATTTTTGTGGCGATGCCGGCGCGCTGAAAAAGCGGACCGAGGTGCATCGTGAGGAAATCGGCCTCGTAATCCTGAGGCCACGCGCAGGCGGGCATGGTGCCGTCTTGATCCGCGTCCACTTCGTTTTGAATCGTCACAGCTTGAATCGGCACGCCGGCCGATTCGTACGCGAGAAGATATTGCAGGAAATAATTCGCGTAGCTCGGCATGTAAGTGTGACGCATGCAGCCGCCGAGCAGTGAGCCGTTGGACTTCATCCATCCCGGCGGGCTCCACGGCGAAGCGAAGAGAAACACTTCAGGATTCGCGGCGCGCGCTTCGCGGAGCATCGGCAGGATGTACTCGCGATCTTTGTCGATCGAAAAGCGCGTCAGGTCGGGATCGACTTCGCCGTCGTCGTAGCTGTACACGGCTTCCGAGCAGTCCGATGAGCCGATGCATGTGCGGCAGACGTTCATGCCGAGTTCGGTGGGATGGAAGAGGCGATGGAAAAGCTGGGAGCGCTGATCGGCGGGCAGCTTGGAAAAAACGCGGCAGGCGCCGCCGGTGAGTGCCGCGCCAAAGCCGAGCATTTCCTGGTGCGCAACGCCGGGATGCAACACGATGGTGGCGGCAGCGCTTGCACCGCCGCTTGCGGATGTCCACGCGGCGTCCTGCACTCGCGCGAGTTTATTTTTCGAATCGGTGACCCAAACCTGCGCGAGCCCGTCAAACTTCGGCGCGACAGATTCCGGCGTGAGCGGCGCGGCGACGGTTGCGTGCGAACGACCCCCGTTCTTCGGAAGTCCGATGAATTCACGGCGTGCTATTTTCTCAGGCACACGTTTTTCCTTGTCGTGCGGCAGACCTTCATTCGACTGCCACGCTGCTCGCTGTGAACGTCATCACGGAGTTCGGAGGAACGGAAACCGAGGCGACGTGACGGCCGAGCCGCAGCTCCGTGGTCCGCGCGTTGCCGGCATTCGTGAGAATCACGACGAGCGAGCCGTCCGGATTCGCAAATGCCACGTGCGACAAATCTTTGTACGAACCGTCCGAGTCGATGCGAACCGCACCGCGCTTCACGAAGCGCGAAAAATGGCTCAACGCCCAAAATTGTCCGCAGTGATAAATCGCATGCGTCTTCGAATCGATGGTCAGAATTCCGCCGCAAGGATACGGACCGATGTTCGGCTTTCCGTGCTCGTCGGTGGCGAAACACCAAGCCGTCACGGACGTGCACGAGTTCCGCAGGATCGCGGTAAATTTCTGGCCCCATGCGGCCCAACACTTCATGTACTCCGGGTCGTTGTAATCGGGCGTGCCTTCGGTCCAATGCATCGGAAGGTCGGGAAACGCGTCCTGCACGCGGCTCATCATTTCGGGTTCGCCGGAATATCCGTGCCACGCGATGCCGTTCACATATTTGCGAACGCCTTCGGTTTCGAGCTCGGCGATGGCGCGACCCCACAAGTTGTAGTTGTGATCGATGATCCAAATTTGAGTTTTCACGCCGCCGCGCTCGAATTCCGGGCCGATGTGTTCACGAACGAA
The DNA here is from genome assembly GCA_013286165.1 of Acidobacteriota bacterium. Taxonomy (GTDB): domain Bacteria; phylum Acidobacteriota; class Terriglobia; order Acidiferrales; family UBA7541; genus Palsa-295. The sequence goes on from JABDGF010000039.1 coordinate 2,027, forward strand.
TTCCGCCTCGTAATCTTGCGGCCAGAAACACGCGGGCATCAGCCCCTGCTGATCGGCATCCACTTCATTCTGGATGGTGATGGCTTGGACGGGCACGCCGGCGGCGGCGTAATCCGCCAGGAAGCGCACGAAATATTTCGCGTAGCTCGGCATGTAAGTGTGGCGCATGCAGCCGCCGAGCATCGAGCCGTTGTCTTTCATCCAGCCGGGAGGGCTCCAGGGCGAGCCGAAAAGAAAAAGTTCAGGATTCACCGCGCGCGCTTCGCGAAGCACGGGCAGGATGTACGCGCGATCGTGGTCGATCGAGAAACGCTTCAGCTCGGGATCGGGATCGCCGTCGTCAAAACTGTAAACGCTTGCGGCTGCGTCGGCGGAGCCGATGCAGGTGCGGCAAACGTTGAGGCTCATCTGCGTGGGGTGGAAGAGAGTGTGAAAAAGTTCGGCGCGCGCGGCCGCGCTGAGCTGATTGAAGAGATAGCAGGCGCCGTCGTTGAAGCAGGCACCGAAACCGAGAACGGACTGGAATTTCGACTGCGGGGAAATCGTCACCACTTCCTGGCCGTGTGGTCGCGCGGCGTCTAACCAGTCGATCGGATCCGATGCAGCGACGCGCAGCTCGTCGCTGGTGATCCACACGTTCAAAGTTCCCGGCGTGGCGAGGGGCGGCTCGGCGAGCGATAAAGACGAGCTTGCGGCGATTCCAGCCGTCACAGCGCCAGCCGCTTTCAGAAAGTCGCGGCGGCCGGAGGCACTTACCTTCGTCTCGCTTTTCTTCATCGGCACATCCGCTCTTCCCACTCGGAGGAAAACATATTCAGCTTCGCATCCGGATTTTCGGGATGCGCAGCGATTACGGCTTCGTTGATCTCAATGCCCCAGCCGGGCTTCGTCGGAACGTCAAGATAGCCGTCTACAACCTGAGGCATCCCGGTGGCGAGTTCCGCGCGCCACGGCACATCGTAATCCTGGAACGTTTCGAGGATCAGAAAATTGGGAATATTCGCGGCTAGGTGAATTCCCGCGATGGTTTTCAGCGGGCCGTCACAATTGTGCGGAGCGACGCTGACGTAATAGGTTTCTGCCATGGCGGCGATTTTTTTCGTCTCGAGAAATCCACCGGCGTAGGTGATATCGGGCTGAATCACGTGCGCGGCCTGGCGCTCGAGCAACTCGAGAAAACCGTAACGGCTGTAAGTGTGTTCGCCGGTGGCGACGCGCAGCGGCGAGGCTGCCGTGACCTGCGCCATCGAAACCTGATTGTGCGCGGGAATCGGCTCTTCGCACCACGACGGTGCGTACGGAACCATCGCACGAATCGCTTCCAGCGCCATGATCGGGCTGAAGCGGCCATGAAATTCCAGAAGGATGTCCACATCGTCGCCGACGGCTTTGCGCACGACTTCGACGGTGTCGCAAGCTTGTTTCAGTTCAGCGCGAGAGATTTCGCGCCCGCCCGCGCCAAACGGATCAAATTTCAGCGCTTTGTAGCCGCGCGCTTTCACGCCGCTGGCTTTTTCGCGCAGCTCGTTCCGATCCGCGGTGGATGTGTACCAGCCGTTGGCGTACGCCTTCACTTTGGTGCGGACTTTTCCACCGACGAGGTTGTAGACCGGTTGGTTACACGCTTTACCGGCGATGTCCCACAGCGCCATCTCGATGCCAGCCATCGCGGAATACATCACAGGGCCGGTATTGTGTTCCACCTGGTAAAGCTTGAACCACAGCGATTCGATGTCGAAGGGATTCTGGCCAACGACGTACCGCCGCGCGTAGTCGCGAATCAGTTCGCGCACCGCCGTTTCTTTCCAACCGAGCGTCGCCTCGCCCCATCCAGTAATTCCCGCGTCGGTCTGAATTTTGACGAAGGTGTAATTTCGCCACGCTGCGCCCATCAAGAAAACATCCACTTGTGTGACTTTCATCGAACTGAAAATCCTCCGGACACCGCTGACGAAATTCCCAAACTCCATCTACACAGCAAGGTACCCACCGTCGATTTCCCAATTCGAGCCGTTGACGTAACGCGCTGCCGGGCTGCATAGATACGCGACGAGTTCGGCGATTTCCTCGCAGCTCGCGAAACGCTTGATCAGATACGGCTCGAATAGTTTTGGCGGATCGATCACACCTAAAGCGACGAGCTTTTGAGTGTGCGCTGTTTCGATCGCGGCGGGGCTGATCGTGTTGAAGCGGATGCCGTGATCCTTCATTTCAGCGGCCATCGCGCGCGCCATCGCCACGACAGCGCCTTTGGTTCCGGCGTATGCGACGAGATTCGGATTTCCGGCGAGCGCGTTCACCGATGCAATATTCACTACGGCTGGATCGTCCGGTTTCGCAGAGGCGTGCACGATCTGGCGGATGAACGCCTGCGTCAGAAAGAAAGGCGCGCGTTGATTCACGGCAACCACTTGATCGAACTCTTCGAGAGTCACGTCGAGCAGCGGCTTGTGAAAGCTCCAGGCTGCATTATTAATCAGAACGTCGGCCACGCCGATCGACTCTGCCACGAATCGAAAAACTAATTCCGCGGAGCGAGGCTCGGCAAGATCGGCGACGATGGCGGCGCAGCGATCGCGCGGAGTTGTTACTTCGTCGAGCCGCTGTACGACGGCGGGATCTTTATCGATCAGGAGAACTCGCGCGCCGCCGGCCACGAATCTGCGACTAATCGCGAGACCCAGACCATTGGCCGCGCCGGTGATCACAGCGCAACGCCCCGTTAACGACCTGAACGATTCGATCGACACAAATTCACCATCTCCACAAAGCGCTTATATCACTGCTACGCCCGCCCGAGGCGATAGCGAGAAGGCTGCGACCCGGCGACCTGTTCAGCCGATCCGGCGCGGACGGCGTCGTCTAAGTGTCCTGAAAGTGCATTCGCCAATTCAAGCGACGTTTCCGCGGGCCACTCGCCAAGCTTTGGCGAAAGCGCTTCACACAATTCGCGCAGCGTGACGCCGCACGGATATGCTTTCAGCGACTCGCGAACGAGTGCGTCGGCTTCATCGACAAAGTGTTTTGTTTCCGCGCAGAATTCGCGGATCGCGGCTTGGCCGCGCCGGATGGGCCAGTGGCAACCGACAATCGTTTGCGCGTCGCTACTTTCGATTTTGCGGATTGTGTCGAGATACGGCTGCACGTAGAGATACGTGGGGCAAAGAGCCCAGCCGCAGGCGAGCGATTGATAGCCGCGCCCCTGAATCGCGTCGCCGTAATACAGCGTGCTGAATTTTCGATCGAAGATGCCCAGATGCCCGTGGCTGTGTCCCGGCAGGTGCCAGATTTCCAAGATGCGGTCGCTCGCGAGGCGCAGCGACTCGCCGCCGGTGAAAGTGAGATCGACACTCTGCGGAGTGGAACTGCAGGCGCGAATTTCCATTTCCGTTTTTGCGTCGAAGAAAATTCCGTGTTCGCGCCGGAAGGCGTCGTAGCGGTAGCTGTAAAGATAGTCGGGCGATTCGATCAGCGCGCGATCGGCGTCGCCGCACGCAATGCGCACATGTGGATTGCGTTTTTTGGTTTCGGCGGAACCGCCGCAATGATCGCCATCGGGATGCGTGATGATGATCCAGGTCAGCTTACGAACGCCAAGCTGGGCAAGCGCGGCGGGGACGTCGTGCTCGGCGTGTTTGCGCGTGCCGCAATCGATCAGAACGGATTGGTCGCCCTCGCGCAGCACCGGCAGGTAGAGGGGACGCCCGTTGATCTCGCACTCGATGAGGTCGGCGCCGGAATAAAGTTGTATCAACGCGGGATCCTGTTCAGCTTCAGCAGAAGGCTACGGGATGCGGACGTGCTCGAACTGCTTTTGCGCATCTTGCAGGCCCTTCACGAGAATGAAATGGTCGTCGGCGCAAGTGATCATTCGCGCGCCTCGTAACAATTCTTTCTGCGCTTCGGCCGGCGTGTTCGTCACGGTGCCCCACCATTTTCCCGTTCGCGCGGCGGCCTTCGCGACTTTGTCGAGCGCGCCTTGCACGAGCGGGTGTTCGCGCTGCATCGGGACGCCGAAGTCGATGGAAAGGTCGGCGGGCCCGACGAAGAGTAAATCTACTCCATCGACTGCTGCGATCGCTTCGGCGTGTTCCACCGCGTGTTGATCCTCAATTTGGACGGCAAGGAAGGTTTCGTCGTTGCGATCTTTCAGGTACGGTACGGGATCGGCGAGCGCGTAATCGCCGTCGGCACCGGCTCCGTCGAACCCGCGATTTCCGAGCGGCGGAAATTTGGCCCATTCCACCCACTGGCGCGCTTCTTCGGCATTTTGGCAGTGGGGAACCATCACTCCGTTTGCGCCGAATTCCAATGCGCGCATGGCGCTGGTGTAACCGTTTTTCCGGATGCGCACCATCAGGTCGATACCCGTGGCACGGCATGCGAGCGAGAGCGGATCGATCCGGTCGTACCCGTAGCCGCGGTGCTCCATGTCAAACCAAACTACATCGAAGCCGAGTTTTCCAGCCAGCTCCGTAAACCACGGGTCGGCTACACGGTTGATGCCAACTACCCGCACGAAACCCCCGGATCTGAGAATGCTCTTAACCCTGCTCTTGATCACGATCGTCCTCAACGCTTAGCTTCGCCGTGGCGGGTCCTAAGTGTGAACGGAACCGCGCATCGAAGCGCTTATATCGGCTTTGAGCGTGCGGCATAATAGGAGCAGGGGTTCGGGGTTGTCAAACCAAAAAGTGATACGAGTGCCCGTATTACGGAATGGAAGCAGTTGGTACGGAGGTCCTGCGATTCGGCGCCTTGAGGCAAGTATCGCGCGTGATGGCGTAAGCATTCTCTATTCAATTCATTAAGAGGAGAGGCCGATTTCTGCGAGGGGACGCGACCGCCGATTTACAGGGTAAGCGTCGTTCGGCCCTCAATTGCGGAACGTTTGTGGAGTTTTGTTGCGGTCCGTAATACGGACTGGCGTGCGCATTACGGTTGACAGTTTTAGCTTCGTATCTATACTCCACCGAGTCCGAGCAGCCGGTGCGACTGCGATGCGCGAGCGCCCGGCTTCGACGCTACAGGGAGGGTGCCGCGTGAGCAGTTCGACGGACATCGCAGCCGCGAGCCGAAAGCTTGGAACATCCGAGCGGCGCAAATTCGTGATCTTGATCTCCGCCACCGCGGCCGTCGGTGGATTTCTGTTCGGGTACGACACGGCCGTAATCTCCGGCGCGATTCTTTTTGTGCGTTCGCAATTTCAACTCACTTCAGTGCAAACCGAGATTGCGGTGAGTGTGGTTCTCGCGGGTGCGCTTGTGGGTGCCGCGCTCGGCGGATATTTGGGAGATCGATTTGGGCGCCGGCCCACGCTGCTGGCCACGGCGATTGCGTTCGGAGTGTTCGGCCTGGTGACGGGGCTCGCGAACGGCTTCGCGCTTTTCTTTCTGTCGCGTCTGCTGGTCGGTGCCGCGGTGGGCGTTAGCTCGATGCTTGCTCCGCTGTACATCGCGGAATTGGCGCCGGAAAAATATCGCGGCGCGCTGGTCACGCTCAATCAGCTCGCGATTTCAGCGGGCGTCGTGGTGGCGTACTACGTGGATTACGTGCTCGCAGGCTCGGGCAATTGGCGGTGGATGTTTATGAGCGCGGTGTTGCCGTCGATGCTTCTGCTTGTCGGCGTGATTTACCTTCCGGAGACGCCGCGCTGGCTCGCCGCGAAAAACCGATTCGCACAGGCCGAGGAAATTCTGCGGCGCGTCGAGGGTCCATACGAAGTGGAACGCGATTTGGCTCAGCTGCGCGAACTGACCGCGCAGGATAAACTCAGCCTGAAGAACCTGTTTCAGCAGCGATTCCGCCGCCCGCTCGTCGTCGGCGTCGTCCTCGCGATTTTTCAGCAGATTACCGGCGTCAATACAATCGTGTACTACGCGCCGACAATTTTTCGCGCGGTGGGGTTTTCGAGTAACTCGGTCGCGATTCTCGCTACGTTCATCATCGGCTTTGTCGGGCTGTGCTTTGTGGTCTTCTCGATGTTGCTGCTCGATAAGGTGGGGCGAAGGCCGCTGCTTTTCGCCAGTCTGATCGGGATGACGATTACGCTGCTGCACCTTTCTTATTTGCTGGGCGAGCCATCGCCCGTGAAATGGCAGGTGCTGCTCGATGTGATCGCGTATCTCGCCGCGTTTGATTTTGGGCTTGGACCGGTATTCTGGCTGCTGATCTCGGAAATTTATCCGACCACGGTGCGCGCACAAGCCATGTCTGTGGCGACTTTCACGGTATGGGGCTTCGACTTTCTCGTTACGGCCACGTTCTTGACGCTCGCGGAAAAGCTCGGCATGCGCGGCTGTTTTCTGCTGTTCGCGGTTGTGTGCGTTGCGGCGCTTCTGTTTGCGTTTGCATTCGTGCCGGAGACGCGCCGGCGCACGCTCGAGGAAATCGAGAAATCCTGGAGTTGACGATCGAATGGGATCCGCGGCGTTGCCGATCCCGAATGGAGCGCGAGAAGGGAATCGAGTATCCTTGCTCGGCGCTGGGTGACGGAAAACAGGAAGATCTATGCCGACTTTGAACGATCGAGCGCGTGCGGTTCGGCACTTGGGGCGACCTTGATGAAGAAAATCGCGAAACGTCCGAAGCGAATACAGGAAGACAAGAACTACATCGAGGTGATGGGTAAGATCTTCACCGTGCTGGAATATTTTGTGGAGCACAGCAACAAACAGAAGTCGCTGATGTTCTCCGAGATCGCGGCGTCGCTGCCCTTCGCGCGGACCACGGTGCATCGAATCCTCTACTCACTGGAGAAGTTGGGCTACATCGAGAAGGATGACCAAAAATCCAGCTACCGGCTAGCCGGCAAATTTTTCGATCTAACCGGCGGTGCGGTGCATTTCCGCCGGTTGCTGGCCGTGGCGCGCAGCGAAATGCAAACTTTGCTGCTGCAATTCGGAGAGACCGTAAACCTCGGCGTATTGGAAGACGGGCAAATCACCTACATCGACGTGCTGCAGAGTTCCAGCGCGCTACGCATCGCGGCGAATCCGGGCGCGCGAAATCCGGTGCACTGCACTTCGCTAGGGAAGGCGATTCTTGCCTACCTTCCTGAAAGTGAAGCGCTGGCCGCGCTCGATCAATTCCCGATGATCCGCATGACTTCGCGGACAATCACGCAGAAAAAACATTACATGGAGCACCTGGCGCAGGTGCGAGAGAAGGCCATCGCGCTGGATATGGAAGAGCATCTGAGCGGCGTGGTGTGCGTAGCCGCGCCGATATTCGATCGCAACGGCAAAGTGATCGCGAGTATCAGCATTTCCGGTCCTACTCCGCGCATGAAGCCGAAGCTGTCGCAAATGCAGGATGAAGTGAAAATTGCTGCGTCGAATATTTCGCGCATGCTTTCGCCGAGCGGTCGCCCCGGAGAGAATGCAACGCCGCGCCCCGCGCTCGAGCGCGGCGCAGGCCCCGCGCATTAAGAGCCACCGCCGCGGCCTCGCGGCGACTGCATTGTAATTGTAAACACGCATTCCGTAATACGGACAACTCACCGAATTTCTGATTGACGCTACTAAGCGATTTTCGTAGGATGGGCCCCGCTTCGGACCGGTAACGTCACTTTGCCCGATTTTGTTGGTTTTGCTGGCTTGTTTTTCGATCTAACCGTTTAGATCGAATTCAGGACGCCGCACGTTCCGGTCCGCGTACGGGGTGGGTGTTAGTGCAGAACGAACCAATTTCGCGGAGGCGGTGCCTTGCGCTCATCGGCGCAGGTGCGGGCGCCACGGTCGGCGTCCTTGTCCCCGGCGGGAAATTCAGCGCGTCGTACGCAGCGCAAAGACAAGAAAGCTCCGCGAGTGGAATTTCCGCGAACCAAGAAATCCTGAAAGAACTGATGGCGGCGCGGGTTTACGCTCAAACCCCAGCGCAACCGCGCGCCGAATTCGGTCCAGCCAGTCCCCGGGACGCCGGATCAGGGTGGCAAATCGCACTGAGTGAGGGCTGGCAGCTATCGGAAGCGGACGATCGTCTCACCCCGGGACGCTACGCTTCCGATGCGGATTGGATTGACGTCACCTTGCCGTGCCCAGTGCAGTACGCGCTGATGAAAGCGGGCCGCGCTACTTTATGGATCGACAATTTTTTCTGGCTCGCTGCCGGCGAAAAATTCACCGTCAACGGCGTCGCGCGTCTCGACATGACCGGCCTGGACCCGATCTCGGCGTCGAGACCCGCAGATTCGAAATTTGCTGTGCGAGTGTCGTCGTGGAATTCACCCGCGCTGGAGCTTCAACTGGCGTGAGAGTCCTTTTCAAACTGAGGGAAGTGGAAGTGGCAATGCGTCGCGAAGAATTTCGGGCAAGTAGCACCGCCGTACGAACTGAGAAAAGATGCAGGAGAGGCCAATGAGTCTTGAACGAAGCTGTTCCTTCCGTTGCAACTCTGCTGTTCGATCCGCCGTGGCAGTCGTGATTTTGCTGTGTTTGGTGTGGGGGCAAGCCGCGTTCGCCGGTGTGACCGGCACGATCTCGGGCATCGTGCGAGATCCCAGCGGGGCGGTGTTGCAGGGCGTACAAGTGGTAGCCACAAGTGCAGAGACGGGTGTGGCTACAACGGTCACCAGCGATAGCGACGGCTTTTACTCGTTCCAAGCGCTGCCGGTGGGAACCTACGATGTGCAGTTCAGCCTGAAGGGTTTCAAGAGCAGCGTGCAGACGGGAATTATCCTGCGCGTAAACGATGTGCTGCGCGAAGACGTGACACTCGCGGTCGGCGAAGTTTCGGAAAAAGTTTCGGTAGTTGCCGATGCTGTGCAAGCCGAGACCACCAGCACGCAGATGGGCCAGGTGATCGGTTCGCAAAAAATTGAGGAAGTTCCTCTCGCGACGCGCAGCTACACCGACTTGCTTGCGCTGCAAGCCGGCGTGGTTTCCACCACGTCTGGCCTATCCGGCGGCCTCGGCGGACAGTTCACCTCGACGGGCTTCGCGATCCAACAAGTATCGGGCGATTTGAATGCCGGCAACTTGTCAGTAAACGGTATGCGCGAAGCGGCCAACGGGTTCTTGCTCAACGGCGCGACCGTACAGGAAATGGCGTTTTCGGGCACGGCGGCCATTCCCAACCTTGATTCGATCGAAGAATTCCGCATCATCACGAATAATTTCGACGCGGAATACGGCAGCTACGCGGGCGGCCAGGTAAACGTAGTCACGAAGTCCGGCGCGAATCAGATGCACGGAAGCGTTTTCGAGTTTGTGCGCAACACTGCACTCAACGCGCGCAACTATTTCGATCCCGCAACGGACGGTCCAAAAGGCAAGTTCGACCAGAATCAATTTGGCGGTACGTTCGGCGGGCCGATCAAGCATGACAAGCTTTTCTACTTTGTCGATTACCAAGGCACCCGGCTGAACTTCGGACAGAGCTCCGGCCAGGTGCTGGTGCCGAGCGACGCGGAGCGCAGCGGAAATTTCTCGGATCCAACGCTCGCTTCACAGTTGACCGGAGTGGTGCAGGGCGCGAACTGGGCATCGCAACTCACCTCGGCGCTCGGCTATCCTGTCGCTGCGAATGAACCCTACTACTTCGCGGGATGCTCCAGTGCGAACTGCGTGTTTCCTGGTGCTCAAATTCCGTCGAGCGCGATTTCAACTCCCTCGAGCAATTTGCTGCAGTACATTCCCGAATCGAACGGTGTAAACGGCCAGGGCCAGGCGATCTATTCCGCATCAAACGCCGTCCAGACGCTCCGCGATGATAAAGGCGCAGGCCGCATCGACGCGAATTCACGCTGGGGCTTGCTCTCGGGATACTACTTTATCGACGACAACAGTTTGCTTTCACCTAACCCGGTAGAGCCCGGATTCGGAAGTGGTTCGCAAGGGCGCGTTCAGCTGATCGATCTCTCCGACACGAAAACTTTCGGCAGCTCCACGGTGAACGAATTCCGCGTCGCATTCACGCGCCTCTCGGAAATCGTGAACCGGCCGACGGGCGGCATCGGTCCTGACATTCTCGAGCAACTTGGTTTCACAGGAATCAGTCCATCGGTTCCGGCGTATGCGGGCGTTCCGCAGATCAACTTTCTGAACTTTGGAGTCGGCTCCGGCAGCTCACCGCTTCCGATCATCGAGAACACGTTTTCGTTCGCCGATAATTTCAGCAAAGTGGTAGGCACGCACTCGATGAAATTCGGCGCGCTGGTTCGATTCAATCAACTCACCGAAAAGAACGGCGGATCAAACGGTTCGTACTCCTTCAACGGTTCGGAAACCGGCATTGACTTCGCGGATTTCCTGATCGGCGCGCCGAACAGCTACGGCCAAGGCCAGGGTTATCCGTCGTACGGCCGTAGCCACGACTGGGGGCTTTACGCGCAGGATAGCTGGCGCATACGACCTGACCTGACGCTGAACTATGGATTACGTTACGAGGTCAGCTCGCCGTGGTACGAACTGCACAACGAAATCGAAACGATCGTGCCAGGGCTGCAATCGCAAACGTTTCCCGGCTCGCCGACGGGGTGGGTTTTCCCACTCGATCACGGTATCGCACGCGGACTTGCTCCGACGCGGTACAACAATTTTGCGCCGCGTGTTGGCGTCGCGTGGTCGCCGAGCATTTCCGACGGATGGCTTTCAAAAATCACTGGCGGCCCTGGAAATTTCAGCGTTCGCGCAGGATGGGGAAAGTATTACTCCACGTTCGAAGGTGCAACAAACTTCAACGAAATCGGCGACGCTCCGTTCGGCTATTTCTATGGCAGCCCGGCGCCGCCCGAATTCGCGAATCCGTTTATCACGCGTGGCACGGGCATCGACAATGGCCAGCGCTTTCCCGTCGCTCCGCCGCCGTACAATTCTTCGCCGAGGAATCCAGACACGAGCGTCGATTGGGCAAACTTCCTTCCGATCGGCAGCTCGCCCGCGTTCTGGTACAAAAACGTGCTGCCCTACGCGGAACAGTACGATCTCGCGATCGACCGCCAACTCGCGCGCGGCACATTGCTCACGCTCGCGTACGTCGGGTCGCAAGGTCATCACCTGATGTCTGCGGAAGAAGCGAACCTCGGCGATCCGGGTGTTTGCTTGAGCGTTAGCCAGGTCTCGCAGGTTGCGCCGGGTTCGCCAACGTGCGGTCCCTTCGGTGAGAGCCAGATTTACACGACGGCCAGCGGACAAACGATCAACGGCACGAGAGGTCCGCTCGGCATCAATTTCACGAGCGACGCTTACTTCAAGACGATCGGCAACTCGGACTACAACTCGTTTCAAGCCACGCTGAAGCGCGTCACCGGCCGCCAGCAATTCCTGGCCGGTTACACGTTCAGCAAGTCAATGGACACCGGCTCGGGCTACGGCGAGCAAGTGGATCCGCTCGATCCGACGAAGAAAGCGCTCTCGGCGTTTAATTCAACGAACAACTTTGTGGTGAGCTACAGTTACCTGCTTCCAATTGACAAGTTGGCTTCTAATCGGCTCACGCAGGGATGGAGAGTGAGCGGTATCACACGTTTCTCCACCGGTCTGCCGGTCACGCTGCTCGAAACCGACGACCGATCGCTGCTCGGCACGTCCGGTTCGGGTCCGATTCAACTTCCGTACGATTCGCCGGAGTACAACGGTGGACCACTCAACTTCACGAACCCGCGGTCCGGGCAGCCGTACTTCGATACCTCGAACTTCAGCGCGGAGCCGCTCGGCCAACTTGGAAATTCGCCGCGCCGGTTCTTCCACGGTCCGGGAATCAACAACTGGGACATCAGCATTCAGAAGGACACGAAGATCACCGAGAGCAAGACGCTGCAAATCCGCAGCGAATTCTTTAACGCCTGGAACCACGCGCAATTCGGACTGCCGGACGGGAACTTCAACGACGCGACTTTCGGTTTGGTCACGACGGCGAACTCTCCCCGCATCCTGCAGTTCGGAGCGAAGTTCCTGTTCTAGCGGTGGCGGACTGAATCAATTTATGCGGGGCCGTTCTCAGTTGAGGGCGGCCTCGTTTTTGTTTATGAATCATAGTCGTCGTCGGGGAGTGTAAAGATGCGCGGTTTCGTTGCGCGTGGCGTTTTTGGTCGCTGCATTTTGAGCGCGGCGGTGTTCGTCGCTTTGTTCGCTTCGCCAATGCGCGCTCAGACTCCGGATGAGCAATCCGCGATACAGGCTTCCGCACTCGCGAATCTTTCAAGCGATGCGCGTAATGTGATTGCGCGGCTCGCGCCTCTAAAAACGCTGCCTGCCGGCGATTGGCGTTTTCATTTGGGCGATCTTCCGCACGGAGAGGCGACCGACTTAGATGATCGAGCTTGGGAAATTCGCAGGCCCGGCAGCACTGCGCCTAAGGACACGGTGTGGTATCGCCGGGGGATTGAGATCCCCGCGCGCCTTGACGGCTACGACCTTGCGGGTTCGCGCATCTGGTTGATCCTTCATTTCGATGTCAACGGACCAATGACACAGATTGTTTATTTCAACGGGCGCCGCGTCGCGATGGGCGAGGAACTGGAGCCGGTGATTCTTTGCGACGCGTGCAGGCCCGGCGAAAAAATATCGGTGGCCATTAAACTCTTAAAGACGGTGGACGTGAAGGTGTTCACCGGAATCGATTTTCCAATCGAAGTGAAAGCGGGAAGGCCCGCGCCCGAAGATCTCCGCCAGGAGCTACTGTCCGCCGCGATTCTTGCGCCCGTGATTGTGAAGACGCAGGCGAAACGCGACGAATTCATCTCGACGGTCAATGGGGCCGCTCAGGCCGTGGATCTTGCAGCGCTGGAAACCGGCGACTCCCAGAAATTTGACTCGAGCTTACGTAGGGCAACGGAGCTGTTGTCGGCGCTCGCACCCGCGCTGCATCGCGTCTCGTACCACCTGACCGGAAACTCGCACATCGACGCGGCGTGGCTGTGGCCGTGGACCGAGTCGATCGATTCGATCCGACGTACGTGGGGAACGGCGTTGCAATTGATGAACGAATATCCCGACTACACCTTCACGCAGTCCGCCGCGCAGTACGACATGTGGATGGCCGGGAAGTATCCATTCCTGAATGACGAAATCAAACAGCGCATCGAGGATGGACGGTGGGAAATTGTCGGCGGAATGTGGGTGGAACCGGACCTGAATCTGCCGGACGGCGAATCACTCGTGCGCCAAATCTTGATTGGCAAGAAGACGTTTCGAGAGCTGTACGGCGTTGACGTGAAAATCGGCTGGAACCCCGACTCGTTCGGTTACACCTGGCAGCTTCCGCAAATTTATAAGCGATCGGGCATCGATTACTTCGTCACGCAAAAAATGACGTGGAACGACACCAATCAGCTGCCGCTGAAATTATTCTGGTGGCAGTCGCCGGATGGCAGCCGCGTGCTGTCCTATTTTCCGCACAACTACGACAACGACAACTTCGATCCGTCCCGCCTCGCAGCCGATTTCGCGCTCGCACGCACCCGCGCGCCGGGGCTTTCGGAGCTCATGGATCTTTATGGAGTGGGCGATCACGGCGGCGGCACCACGCGCTACACGCTCGACCAGGGCGAGCACTGGCGCGAGCCGTCGAAAGTTGTGCCGAAGTACAAGATGGGCACCGCGCAGTCGTTCTTCGACGATGTGCAGCCCAAGCTAGACTCATCGTCGCCGGTGTGGAACTACGATCTGGTCGCGGCAGGCGTCCCTGCGCTCGCGGCGCCATCCGACGACAAAGTCCGCATCCCCACTTGGAATGACGAACTTTATTTCGAATACCACCGCGGCGTTTTCACAACGCAGGCGGGGCACAAACGCGAATTGCGCGTGAGCGAAGAGAATCTCCTCGACGCTGAAAAATACGCTGCGTTCGCCTCGCTCGATGGCGAAGCGTATCCCCACCAGTTGCTCGACCAGGCCTGGAAAAAGCTGCTCTTCAACCAGTTCCACGACCTCGCCGCGGGCTCGGGCCTCGGTCTTATATATAAAGATGCGCGCGGTGACTTTGACCAGATTCACCGCGAAACGCGGGAGGTCGCTTCCTCCGCGTTGGACGATCTGGCGGCCCGCGTGGATACGCGCGGCGGCGAGGGCGTGCCTGTGCTGATTTTTAACTCGCTCGCGTGGCCGCGCTCGGCGATCGCCACGCTGAAAGTCACGATGCCTGCGCCAGTCGCCGGTGAAGTGTACGTCGTGGATGCTCAGCAAAACGTTCTGCCGTCCCAGATTGTGAACCGGCGCTCGGAATCCAATTCGGTTGAGTTGCTGGTGCAATCTCCTGAAATTCCGTCGCTGGGTTATACGCTCGTTCACGTCGTAGCGGGCAAGCGTCCCTTTGCGAGCGACCTGCAGGCGCACGGCCTCACCATCGAAAATTCCGCCTTGCGCGTGCGCGTCGATCCAAAATCCGGCTGCCTCATCTCGCTCTACGACAAGAAGGATCAGTACGAGTCTCTCGCCGAGGGCGCCTGCGGGAACGAGCTAGTCGCCTTCAAGGACACGCCAAAGGCTTACGACGCGTGGAATATCGATTCCGATTTCGACCAGGTTTTCTCGCGTCTCGATAACGCAGACTCCGTGGAGCTTGTCGAATCCACTCCCCTTCGCGATGTGATTCGCGTGAAGCGGCACTGGCAGGCTTCGCATTTCACGCAAGACTACGTTTTATACGCGCACAGCGACACGCTCGACGTGGCGAATGATTTCGATTGGCATGAAGATCACGTTTTGCTGAAAGCTGCGTTCAATCTCGCTGCGCACAGCGACCATGCCACGTACGAAATTCCGTACGGCACAATCGAACGTCCTACGACGCGCAACAATTCCTGGGAGCGCGCGAAATTCGAAGCGCCCGCGCTGCGATGGGCCGACCTTGGTGACGGTGCGCACGGGTTCAGCCTGCTCAACGACTCAAAATACGGATACGACGCGGTCGGCAATGTCCTTCGTCTGTCGCTACTGCGATCGCCCACATGGCCCGATCCGAAAGCCGATCGCGGCGCTCAGCCATTCACCTACCGGCTTTACCCGCATCCGGGAAGTTGGAAAGACGCGCTCACCATCCGGCGCGGCTACGATTTCAACTACAACTTAAGTGCGGTTCAAGCCACGACCCACACCGGCGCGATGCAGCCGCAGCATTCATTCGTGGAAACTCAGAACGACAACGTCGTTCTCACCGCCGTGAAACGCAGCGACGACGACCGCAGCCTGATCGTCCGCCTCTACGAATGGGCAGGTAAAGATTCGATGGTGACGCTCCGTATTCCCGCTGGCGCACAATCCGCCGAAAGCACGAATCTGATGGAGCAGCCCGATCCAGCTCGTGTATTCCTTATTAAGGATGAAGTTCGCGTGCCCGTTCACCCCTTCGAAATCGCGACCATCCGGATCGACTACCCGGCGCCATTCGGCGAGCCCGCAAGGCCCTGATGCTCAAGATATCGAGGCCGGATAATACCGAGGTTTCGGAGTTTTCCCACCAGCACAAATAGCTTAAAATTGAACAGCCCCACCACCGTGGGCGTGTAGCTCAGCTGGGAGAGCACCTGCTTTGCAAGCAGGGGGTCAGGGGTTCGATCCCCCTCACGTCCACCAACACTTTTCTTGCCGTTTCTGAAATCCGTGTCGCGATTTGGCCACGTGTTTGTCCCCTCGAGTTTTGGAGCGCGTGTATTGTTGGGAGCAAGGTGCCCTTCCAGATCGAAGGACCGCGCAGCTGTGCTTCGCTAACGGGCATCTAACTTCGCTCGTCCAAGCTGCGTCCTCATCACAACGTCTTTCGGCTCTGATCCACTCGGTCGTTACAGGCCCACTCGATGCAACAGCGCTTGGAAGCGCGCGTCGGCGCGAAGCGAATCGAAGCCGGGGCGCAGCAGGACGCCGGGATTGAATCGTTCGTCGTAACCTTTTTGAAGCCACTTCATCGCTTCATCGTTTTGGCCGAGCGATGCATAGACCATCGCGATCTCCGTCGCGTGCGACGAGGTGGCGCTGGACTGCTTCATTAGTTGCGCAAGCAATTTTTCAGCTTCATCTTCCTTTCCGGA
>JABDGF010000040.1:0-934 GCA_013286165.1 Acidobacteriota bacterium
GCGTAGCACCCAGTGAAGAAGCCTTCTTTTTCGGTGGTAGCGAGGTCGGCGGCGCTGATACGCGTCTGGCGCATCTTTTTCCACTCGGCGTCCACGGTGACTCCGTTTGGCGAGCCTTCCATGATTTGCGGCAGCAGAGGATGCTTGGGCGAAAGTACAAGCGCCGTGGCGCCGTAAATCGTGTCGATGCGCGTGGTGAAAATTTCTATCGAATTGACGGAGTCATCGGTATTCGAGCCGAGCGCAGGCACGGCGAACTTCACACGCGCGCCGATGGATTTACCGATCCAATTGCGCTGCATGGTGAGGACGCGCTCGGGCCAGCCGCCTTCGAGTTGCTTCATATCGTCGAGCAGCTGATCGGCGTATTGAGTGATGCGGAAGAACCACTGTTCGAGCTCTTTGATTTCGACGCGAATGTCTTCGTGGCGCCAGCAGAAGCCGTCGATGACTTGCTCGTTCGCGAGCACGGTGCAGCAGGCAGGGCACCAGTTCACTTGCGACTTCTTGCGGTACGCGATTCCCTTCTCCAGCATGCGGAGGAAGAGCCACTGGTTCCAGCGGTAGTAGTCGGGCTCACAGGTGGAAATTTCGCGGCGCCAGTCGTAGCTGAATCCGAAGCGGCGGAGGACGCGCTGGAATTCGGCGATGTTCTTCAACGTCCAATCGCGCGGCTTGGTTTTATTTTTGATCGCGGCGTTTTCAGCTGGCAGGCCGAAGGCGTCCCAGCCCATCGGGTGCAGGACGTTGTGGCCGGTCATGCGCTTGTAGCGGGCGACAGCGTCGCCAATGGTGTAATTGCGCATGTGGCCCATGTGGAGAGTGCCGGAGGGATACGGCAGCATTTCCAGCATGTAGAACTTTTTGCGGCCGGGAGTTTCGTCGGCGTTGAAGGCGCCTTCGTCGGCCCAGACTTTCTGCCACTTGGTTTCGA
>JABDGF010000040.1:977-8763 GCA_013286165.1 Acidobacteriota bacterium
GCGGCGGCTTTGCGGTTCGGCGCGGTGCGTTTCTTGGTTTTCGCGGCTTTGGA
Organism: Acidobacteriota bacterium; assembly: GCA_013286165.1. GTDB lineage: Bacteria > Acidobacteriota > Terriglobia > Acidiferrales > UBA7541 > Palsa-295. Next base: position 1,031 of record JABDGF010000040.1, read on the forward strand.
TTTCTTTGCGCCGCGCGATTTGGATTTTGAGGCGTGAGCGCGCGGCTTCATGCCGTCGCCGGTGGCTTTCACTTCGCGGCCGAGCAGCTTCCAGAGGGCTGCGACGTTGCGCTTGTCGTCACCGGGCGAATCGATCGGCGTCTCGAGAATAAATGCGCGGCCGGCGAGCAGCGGGTGGTTCAGGATGCGCGCAAAGGCATCGAGGCCGATTTTGCCTTTGCCGATGTGGTCGTGGCGATCGACGCGCGAGCCGTGATGCGTTTTCGAGTCGTTGGTGTGCACGACGTGCACGCACTTGAGGCCAACGGTGGCTTCGATATGCTGCAGCGTCGAGTCGAGACCTTCAGCGGTGCGAATGTCCCAGCCTGCGGCGAAAGTGTGCGCGGTATCGACGCAAACGCCGACGGGCAAATCGCGCAGCAGATCGCGTATCGCGCGTAGCTCTTCGAACTTCCCGCCGACGGATGCGCCGTGGCCTGCGGTGTTCTCGAGCAAAATCACGAGATCGCCGAGTTTCACACCGCGCGCGGACTGGCGAATTCCAGACGCGATGGACGAAATGGCGGCTTCGGGCGTGGTGTCGCGGCTGCTGCCCGGATGGATCACCAGATAGTCCGCGCCGAGGGCGATCGCGCGAACGAGTTCCCCGTGAAACGCCTGCACGGAACGCGCGCGCAACACCGGATTCGGCGACGCGAGATTGATCAGATAATTGCAGTGAATGACGAGCGGGCCGAGGCCGAGTTCTTTGCGGCGGTCGCGGAAGCGCTTGGCATCGGCTTCGGCGATGCGGGAAATGCCGCGATCCCACATGCGCGGGCTCGACGAGAAAATCTGCAGCGCATTGGCGCCGAGGCCGTGCGCGATCTCGAGCGAAGATGCGATGTCTCCGGCGATGGAGGTGTGAATGCCGATGCGGGTGCTGCCGTCTTTCCACGATGGGATTTCGGGAGCTGGGGGCGGTTCAGGGCGGTATTCGTCGGCGTCGTCAAAAGCCAAGCTGATTGGAGTGGTATCTTCTGCCATTTCAGGTGTTTCCGGAGGGCGCGACGCGGGCTGTTGACGTCGAGAGGATACACTACAGCCGCTTCGTGGCGACCTGCTGAAACATTCATTGTAGTGGAAATTTCTGCCGCGCGCAAACCAGAAGGATACAACGACAAATTCAAAGGCGTAGAACATTTCACGGAGAAAGACGAGAAAGGCGGAGGGCACGGAGGCGCTGTGCTGATTTGGGCGGTCCGTGCCCTGTCGTTGCGTTGAGTTGCGCTAGTCGCCGAGAGCGGTGGCAGAGGCTGCACCGTAGAAGCTGTACCACGGTTTCGCGGCGGTGAGGTGGGCGTTGACGTTTTCGATATTTTTCACGCCCTGATCGGCGAGCCATTCTTCGAGAGGCTTCACGCCGCCTTTGGCGTAGATGGGGATTGCGTCTTTCCAGGTGGCGCGGCCGCAGAGCACGCCGGAAAACGGAGTGCCGGATTCGGACGCGAGGTCGAGCGTTTCGGTGAAGACGTCATTCGATACGCCGGCGGAAAGATAGATGAACGGCTTCTTCGCGGCGGCTGCGGCTTTGCGGAAAAGATCCTTGGCTTCGTCGCGCGAGTAGGCCGATTCGCCCTTGCAGGATTTCGAGCCGGCGACGAAGGCCATGTTCACGGGCACTTCGACTTTCAGAATGTCCACGCCGTACTGTGGCTTGGAAAATTCTTCCATGCTCTTGGTGACGATCTCGGGCTTTTTCTTGGCGTAATCGATGCCCTTCTCGTCGCCGGATTCCACGTAGCCGACGAGTTCGAGGAAAAACGGCACGTCGGCCGCGGTGCATTCGCCGGCAATGCGTTCGGTCCAGGCGTGCTTGATGTCATTGATTTCGGGCGGATCGAAGGGCGTGTAGTAGAGCAAAATTTTGATGCAGTCGGCGCCGGCGGTGACGAGGCGCTTCACGGACCAATCGGAGAGCAGGTCAGGCAGGCGGCCGGGGCGGGTGTTGTCGTAGCCGCTGTCTTCGTACGCGAGAAGAAGGCCGGCGTGCTTGTCGCGCGCTTTGGCTGCGGGCAGTCCGTATTCGGGGTCGAGCAGGATGGCGCTGGCGTGCGGAGTGAGGGCCTTGCTCACCGCCTCTTTAAATTCCTCGAGCATCTGCGGCGGCACGTCTTTCTTGTCGATGCCCTTTTCCTTGGCGAAGTAGCTCTTCAGCGAGCCGCGCTGATCCATCGCCGCCGCGGCAATGACGCCGCGTGAGTCGCTAACCGCTTCCAGGCCTTTGCGCTTGCCAGGAGTGATTTTCATTTCAAGCCTCCGCCGGATACTGAGAGTTCGCTGTTTGTGCGGCGTGCATTTTAGCATGGCCGCAACGATTCGAGGGTGCTGGCTGGACTTTCACAACTAAAGGACGACGACGAGGTGCTGGCGCGAACACGCGGCAGTGGCGCCGGATTCGCCGGCGTACGTCTCGAGATTTTCGAGCAGCTCGCCGCCGTAGAGGCCGAGCCACGGCAGCGCGCCGAGAGTGCGTTCCTGCAGACCTTTGTGCGGGTAGATCGCATCGAGAATGATTCGTTCATGCCGGTCGAGCACGCCGGTGCGGAAATTTTCGGCGCGGCCGGCTTTGCCTTTCAGCTTGGTGAACTGGTAGAGCATTTTCTTTTCGGCGGATTCCAGAGCGCCGAGGAGCGTCTTGTCGACCTTCTTCAGCGGGTCTTTGTAGGCGGCAAGCAGCTTTTGCAGAGCTTTTTCGTTGGTCTCGAATTTTTTCGCTAGGGCGCGCGGGAGCGACGACTGCTCCATTTTTGTGCGGACGGCTTGGCGGCCGGCGAAGAGATCTTCAAACGAGAGATCGTACTTGGTGAGCAGGCGCGCGACGGCGGGCTCGATCAGCGTAAAGCTGTCGCGTGGGAGCATGCAGGGCATGCGGCCGACGAGCTTTTTGTAAACGATCTCGGCTTGCGCCATGTAGGCGATTTCAGCGGGGCCACCGACGTAGGCTGCGGTGGGCAGCAGGACGTCTTGCACGACGGGACGCAAGAGAACGTTAGGCGTGAAGCCTTCCGGGTCGCGATCAATCGCGGCGTGAAGATCTTCGAGCGTGAAGCTCGACTTCCCTGCGAAGTATTTGCCGTTGCGTTCACGCAGCGGCTCGCGGCGACCATCGACGTTGTAGAAAAGCAGCGTGGATTCGCGCGAGACCATCACTTGGGCGTGAAAGCCGCCGCGTTCGAGTTCTTTCGAACGTTCGATGAGCGCGTCGCGGAGGGCGCCGGATTCGTCGAGTGCGCGGTGGTAGATTTTCGCGGCGACGCGGTGAAGCTGCGGCTCAAGCGGATCGAAAAGAATCACGCCGAGATTCGCGAGCAGGCGCGCCATGAGCTTGCCGAAGGCGGAGCCGAATGTATCCTGCGCGGTGTAAGACTCGCGCAGCGCGTGCGCGACGGCATCGGAATCGGGGCCTTCGAGCGAGTAGGCCGCCTCGGAAACGATCGCCTGAATTTTCGAGCCGAGGACGATTTCGCCGACGCGGCTGCCTTCGGCGTGTTTTTCGGGCACGAGCTTGTATTCGTGGAGACCTTTGGAAGTCACCCAAGACGCGTGGTCGATTTCGTCGAGGTCGTGATCTTCGGTCGCGAGCCAGAAAACTGGGACGGCGTCGATTCCCTGCCGCGTGAGTTCGGCGGCGAATCGCGCGGCGGTGATCGCTTTGTAAATGCTGTAGGCAGGGCCGCCGAAAAGGCCGACTTGCTGCCCGGTGACGACGGCGACGGCCCCGTTCGCGAGGCGGTCGAGATTCTTGAAGGCGGCGTCGGACGAGCCGAAGGATTTATTTTGTGCGCGCAGAACATCGGCGACGGTGCGGCGCGATTCCGGATCGAGCGCGACACTGGCGGCGGACTGCTTCAGGCCGTCGAGTGTGGGCGGGTAGGAGTAATAGCGCGCAACTTTCGAAAAGTCTTCGAGGAACGACGAGAAAATTTTCGTGGTCTGCGGGATCTCGCGGAAGGAAACGCAGTGGGACTGGATCGTCATCGCGCGCAGGCCTTCCTACATTTGGGCGTGACGATACAACGACAAGCAAAGGCAACGGCACACTGGCCAACTCCAGCCTGTGCCACTCTATTGGCTCGGCTGCCGAGCTGCGATGCGGCGGTGGTTGTGAGGGCCAGGGGCTGCAAACGTTCTCCAGGAGGATGCGCTTCAGTTCGTGAGCTGAGCTATGCGCCGGCGCGTGCGAGTTGAGACGCGGGAGGCGTGGAAAAGGCTCCTACGTCTGATGCACGGCTTGGGCGCCAAGATTCGCGAGCATCGCGTCGATTTCGCGGCGGGCGGCTTCGGTGAGCGGCAGCAGCGGTAGGCGCGTGGGGCCGCCGACGTAGCCGTAATGCTCCATCACATACTTCAGGCCGACGATGCCGTACTGTGGGCCGAGCATTTTCGCGGGCGCGGCGAGAGTTTGCGCGAGCGAATGCGCTTTTTCGTGCTGGCCCGAGCGCGAAAGCTCGTAAATTTCGGAGCAGACATCGGGAAACGCGTTGGCGAGAGCGAGAATCGCGCCGCTGGCCCCGACTTCGAGGCCTTCGAACACTGCGGACGCGGAGCCGACGAGCGTTCTGAATTCCTTCGGCGCGGCGGCGATGGAGGCGGCGAGCGCGGCGACGTTGCCCGAGCTGTCTTTGATGCCGACGATGTTCGGGTGCTTTGAGGTACGCGCCACGACGGGTGCTTCGACGGTGACGTGCGTGAAGATCGGAACGGAATAGATGAGGATCGGAATTTTGGCGGCGTCGGCGACGCGGAGGTAGTGTTCGACGAGCGCATCTTCGGTCATCGCCGGCTTGTAGAAGCTCGGCGTACGGACGAGGGCGGCTTTGTAGCCGAGGCTCGCGGCGTGATTGGTGTGCGCAATGGTCTCGATGGTGGACTCGGCGCCGGTGCCCGCGACTAATTCCTTTTCCGGGGCGGCTTTTTCTACCGCGACTTCGAACTGACGGTAGACTTCGCTCCAGCGGAGAAGGACGGATTCGCTGGTGGAACCGTTGATCACGTAGCCGGCGAGTTTTGTTTTGTTGAAGCGGGCGATGTTTTTCGCGTAGGCGGCGTAATCGACTTCGCCCCGAGCGGCGAACGGCGTGGTGAGCGGGGCGAAGATGCCGGTTAGTTTCATCGCGGCATTTTACAACACGATGGGGTGGAATTTGTCATGGTGCGCGCCGGCATTGCAGTATGCGGAGGAAGGCGAAGCGAGATCCTTTGGCCTGATGATTCAGGCCTCTGGATGACGTCAAGGGTCAAAGGCAAAAATGATCATGCTGCTGTGTGGGTAGCAGCATGGGCAATCTTGCCGGTGTGGGGTGGGGCGCTACTTTTCGACGGCGGCGGATTTGCGGGTGTGCAGATCTTGCAACGCGGCGACATCTACCGCGTGGCCGGACATGGCGCGAATGCCGCGGGCGGCGGCGCTGGCGGCGGATAACGTGGTGATACACGGCACGTTATAGCGAATCGCGGCGCGGCGAATAGATTTTTCGTCGTAGAAGGACTCGCGGCCAAGCGGCGTATTGATGACGAGCTGAATTTTGCCGGTCTTGATCAGATCGACGATGTTTGGCCGGCCTTCATTCACTTTGTAAACGGATTCGACTTCGACGCCCGCGTTCGCGAGGGCGGCGGTGGTGCCGCGCGTGGCGACGACTTTCAGTCCGGCGGCGAGAAGATCCTGGACGACGAACGCGACGTGGCGCTTGTCGTGATCGTTGACGCTGAGAAACACAGTTCCCTTCGTCGGCAAGCGCTGGCCAGCGGCGAGCTGCGCCTTCGCGAATGCCAGGCCGAAGGTGGATGAGATGCCCATGACTTCGCCGGTGGAACGCATTTCCGGGCCGAGAATCGTATCGACTCCGCGGAACTTGTTGAACGGGAACACCGGCGACTTCACCGCGTAGAAATTGTGGAGCGCGAGTTCTTTCACGCCGTTGGTTTCAACGGTCGGCAGATGCAGGTCCCGCAATTTGCGGCCGGTCATCAGGCGCGCGGCAACTTTTGCGAGAGGCACGCCGGTGGCTTTGCTGACGTAAGGAATGGTGCGCGAGGCGCGCGGGTTCACTTCGAGAACGTAAACCTGATCGCGTTGAATTGCGTACTGCACGTTCATCAGGCCGACGACCTTTAGAGCTTTCGCGAGGCGCGAAGTGTAATCGCGGATGCGATCGAGAATCGCAGGTTTCAGCGTGACGCTCGGCAGCACGCAGGAGGAATCGCCAGAGTGAATGCCGGCTTCTTCGATGTGCTCCATGATTCCGGCGACGACGACATCTTCGCCGTCGGCAAGCGCATCGACGTCCACTTCCGTCGCGTCTTCGAGGAACTGGTCGATCAGAATCGGGCGCTTCGGATCGGAGAGGCCGCCGATCAACACGGCTTGCGCGACGTATTCTTCGACGGTCTTCAGATCGTAGGCGATCACCATCGAGCGGCCGCCAAGAACGTAACTCGGTCGCACGAGTACGGGCAGCCCGATTTCAGTGGCCAGCTTCACAGCTTCCTGCGGCTCCATCGCGGACGCAGCACGAGGCTGCGGAATTTTCAATTCGCTTAAGAGCGCGCCAAAACGTTTGCGATCTTCAGCAAGGTCGATCGACTCGGGATCGGTGCCGATGATTTGCGCGCCGTTTTGCTTGAGCGCGATGGCGAGGTTGAGCGGCGTCTGGCCGCCGAACTGGACGATCACACCCTGCGGCTTTTCTTTGTCGAGAATCGCGAGCACGTCTTCGAGCGTGAGCGGCTCGAAATACAGGCGGTCGGACGTGTCGTAGTCGGTCGAGACGGTCTCTGGGTTGCAGTTGACCATCACAGTTTCGTAGCCGTCTTCCTTCAATGCGAATGCCGCGTGGCAGCAGCAGTAATCGAACTCAATTCCCTGCCCGATCCGGTTCGGACCGCTGCCGAGGATGACGACTTTCGGACGATCGATCGCGCCGGATTCGTCTTCTTCTTCGTAGGTCGAGTAGAGGTATGGCGTAAACGATTCGAATTCGGCGGCGCAGGTATCGACGCGCTTGAAGACAGGCTGGACGCCGAGTTCCTTCCGGCGGGCGCGAACGCTCGCGGCCTTCACGTTCCACAGCTTAGCGATCTCTTCGTCGCTTGCGCCGGAGCGCTTGGCTTCGAGCAGCAACTCGGGAGACGACTTGCTGAGTGTGGTGGCGGCGACGCGCTTATCCACTTCGAGCATCGCTTCCATTTGGCGAATGAACCACGGATCAATTTTCGTGAGGTTGCAGACTTCGTCGCGCGACATGCCGCGCTCGAGCGCTTCGAAAAGCCAGTGAATGCGGTCCGGACCGGGAACGCTTAGCTTCTCGCGAATCATCGCGGTATTCACGTCGGCCGGCGGGCGCCACGCGCTGCTCGGTTCGAGCGAACGAATCGCTTTGCAAAGCGCCTCCTGGAAGTTGCGGCCGATGGCCATCACTTCCCCTACGGACTTCATCTGCGTGGTGAGCGTGGTATCGCTGCCCGGGAATTTTTCGAACTGGAACTTCGGAATCTTGGCGACCACGTAGTCGATCGACGGCTCGAACGACGACGGCGTTTTCTTGGTGATGTCGTTCGGAATTTCGTCGAGCGTCCAACCGAGCGCGAGCTTTGCGGCGATCTTCGCGATTGGAAAGCCGGTGGCTTTGCTGGCGAGCGCGGAACTGCGCGAAACGCGAGGGTTCATTTCGATCACGGTCATGCGGCCG
>JABDGF010000040.1:8773-17194 GCA_013286165.1 Acidobacteriota bacterium
CCGGTGGCGGGATCGACGGCAAACTGAATGTTCGAGCCGCCGGTTTCGACGCCGACTTCGCGAATAATCTTCGCGGCCGCGTCGCGCATATGCTGGTATTCCTTGTCGGTGAGCGTTTGCGCTGGCGCGACGGTGATCGAATCACCGGTGTGGACGCCCATCGGGTCCACATTTTCGATCGAGCAAATCACGACAAAGTTGTCGCGATTGTCGCGCATCACCTCGAGTTCGAATTCTTTCCAACCGAGAACGGATTGCTCGATCAGCGCCTGATGCATCGGGCTGGCATCGAGAGCGCGCGCGATCAGGTCGGCGAATTCTTCGCGATTGTAAGCAATCGAGCCGCCCGTGCCGCCCATCGTGAAAGACGGACGGATGACGACGGGATAGCCGAGCTTGTCGGCGAGTCGGACGGCTTCGGCGACTTCGGTGACGACTTCGGAAGCCGGAACTTCGAGGCCGACACGGCGGCAGACGTCTTTGAAGAGCAGGCGGTCTTCCGCGATTTTGATCGCGTTCAGCGACGCGCCGAGAAGCTCGACATTATATTTTGCGAGAATGCCCGCTTCGGCGAGCTCGACGGCGAGGTTCAGCGCGGTCTGGCCGCCGACGGTCGGAAGCACGGCGTCTGGCCGTTCGATCGCGATGATGGCTTCAAGATATTCCTTCGAGAGCGGCTCGATGTAAGTGCGGTCGGCGATTTCGGGGTCGGTCATGATCGTCGCGGGATTCGAATTGACGAGGATGACTTTGAAGCCTTCGGAGCGCAGCGCTTTGCACGCCTGCGTGCCGGAGTAATCGAATTCGCAGGCCTGGCCGATGACGATCGGGCCGGAGCCGATAATCAGAACTTTCTTGATGTCGTTGCGTCTTGGCACTACGACTTTCCTTCCATTAATTTTGTGAACTGGTCGAACAAGTAGCGCGCGTCGTGCGGGCCGGGAGAGGCTTCCGGGTGATACTGCACGCTGAAGAGCGGGAGCGAGCGGTGGCGCATGCCTTCGTTCGTGTGATCGTTCAGGTTTACGTGCGTGATCTCTACGTCGCTGGACGGCAGCGATTCTGGATCGACGCAGAAGCCGTGATTCTGCGACGTGATTTCGACTTTTTGGGTGAGCAGATTTTTCACGGGGTGATTGACGCCGTGGTGGCCGAACTTGAGCTTGAACGTGCGGCCGCCGAGCGCGAGGCCGCAGAGCTGGTGGCCGAGGCAGATGCCGAAGATCGGCACACGGCCGACGAGCTTCCGAATGTTATCGACGGCGTAGTGAATCGGCTCAGGATCGCCGGGGCCGTTCGAGAGGAAAACGCCGTTGGGCTTCAACGCGAGCACATCTTCGGCGGAAGTTTTCGCGGGGACGACGGTGACGTCGCAATTGTGATCGACAAGCAGGCGCAGAATGTTTTGTTTGATGCCGTAATCGTAGGCGATTACTCGATGCCGCTTCGCGCCGGGCTCGACGATTTTTGCGCGCGCGGGTGCGACCGCGGTGCCGGCTCCTGTAGCGCCAACTGTCGCGGCGTGAGCGGCGCGTTCGGCGGAAAGATCGACCGTGCCCTTGGTCCACTCGTACGCCTTCGCGACAGTGACGCGGCTCGCTAGTTCCTGCCCCGCCATGGTCGGCAGCGCTTTCGCTTCCTTCACGAGCGCTTCAGCTGAAGTGCCGTCAGTGGACACCACGCCGCGCAACGCGCCGACTTCGCGCAAATGCCGCACGAGCGCGCGTGTATCGATATCCCAAATTACCGGGACGCCGTGGCGCTCCAAATATTGTTGCGTTGATTCCTCGGAGCGCCAGTTCGAAGCGAGCGGCGAAAACTCGCGCACCACCAGGCCTTCGATGTACGGCTTCGGAGATTCTTCGTCGTCGTGATTGGTGCCGATATTGCCGATGTGCGGATAAGTGAGGCAGACGATCTGGCCGGAATAACTGGGGTCGGTGAATACTTCCTGATAACCGGTGAGGCCGGTATTAAAAACGACTTCTCCGCCGCGGCGCGTGCGAGCGCCGGCCGCGCGGCCGTTAAATATGCGTCCGTCTTCCAGCGCGAGAATCGCGCGCCCTGTGCCCTGCTGCGTCAGTGGTGTGTCCTCCAAACATCATCATCGTGGTGCCGCGTTAACCGTTGATGAATCTCTGCTGCCCGTGAGCGAACCGAAATGATCGACAGGCCAGTAAGCGAAGACGGCCTTGCCGTAAATGAAGTTGCGCCCTACGGGGCCGAACACGCGCGAATCGTTGGAGCTATCGCGGTGATCGCCCATCACAAAATAATTCCCATCCGGAATTTTCACCGGGCCGTAGCTCGACCCGTCCAAATAATTCGCCGGAACGTACGGCTCGGCCACTTCTTTGCCGTTGATGTACACGTGGCCGAATCGAATCTCGAGCGTTTCGCCGGGCAGCGCGACCACACGCTTGATAAAAGATTTCGATCGGTCGAGAGGATACCAGAAAACCACAACATCGCCGCGATCAATCGGCTCGAAGCGATAGACGATCTTATTGATGAAGATGTGCTCCTGATCGCTCAGAAGCGGCGCCATGCTGGTGCCTTCCACTTTCACGGGCTGGTACAGAAAAATCATGATCACCAGCACCAGGCCGAGGGCGATGGCCAGATCGCGGGTCCACGTGCGCAACTCTCCCCGCAATGGCGGCAACGACTCGGGTTCTTGCGGGGTGACGGGACCAGACTGGGGAGTGTCTGACATTCTGTCCTCAGATATTTATAACATGGCGAGCCGCATGGGGCCAAATTTGGCGGCTTGAGCCTGCTGCTGTTAGTGCGGCGCGGACTGGTACGGAGGATTGGACGCGGCGTGAGCGGATTTGGCTACTTGGCGATCAGGGAGAATGTGACGACTGCCAGCGCGGCGACTACGGCGGTTTCGGTGCGGAGGATCAGGTCACCGAGGGACGCTTCGGCGAAGTGGGCGGCGCTGGCGGATTCGAGTTCGGCGTCTGTCCAGCCGCCTTCGGGGCCAATGGCGAGCGTGGCGTATGGTGCGTGTGACTGCGGCGGCTCGGCGAGGACAGTACGGAGCGAGGGCGCGTCGTGGCGTTCGGAGAGCATCAGCTTGAGGCCGTCGTGCGCGGCGGCAAAGGCTTTCGCGGGGCGGATGACTTCGGCAAGCGTAGGCGGCGCGAGACGGCGGGATTGTTGGGCGGATTCGTGGAGGATTTTAACCCAGCGCTCGTGGCGCTTTTCCGCGGCGGCGACCAAAGGCTTGTCGGTGCGTTCGGCGGCGAGAGGGATGATTTCGGTGACGCCGAGTTCGGTGGCTTTTTCGAGCGCCCATTCGAAGCGGTCGAATTTCACGAGCGAGAGGAGCAGGGTGATGTGCGCGGACGGCGCAGGGGCGGCTAGCTGTTCGACGAGAGAAAATTCCACGCGATTCTCCCCGCGCGCCACCAGGCCGACTTCGTCGATGCGAGCCAGCCACAGCGTTGAGCCGTCGCTGAGTTCGTAGAGTTGGCCGGGCTCGGCGCGCAGCACGCGGGCTAGGTGATTGGCGGTGTCGCCGCACAGCGTGGCGGATTCGTTTTCAAATTTATCGACGAAGAAACGGCGGCGCATTTCTGCAAATTGTATCAGTTCGACTACAAATCAAAACATTTCGCAGAGAACACTGAGAAAACCAGAGTGCACCGAGACGCCGCCTTTCGGCAGGAATTCTCCGTGTCCTCCGCAGTTCTCGATTTTCTCTGTGAAATGTTGGACTTTGTGTGGTGATGCTCTATCCGAAAATGTCCTTCACTTTGTCGAAGAAAGTGGAGTTGCGCTCGGCGGGCTTGTTGTCGATCTTCATCGATTGGCCGAGCTGCTCGAGGAGTTTGCGCTGTTCGCGCGAGACTTTCGAGGGGATGACGACGCGGACGCTGATATAGAGGTCGCCCTTGCCGCCGTGCGGGTTGGGCAGGCCCTTCCCTTTTTTGCGGAAGATCTGGCCGGACTGCGTGCCCTCCGGAATTTCGAGGTCTTCTTCGTCCTTCAGCGTAGGCACTTTGATTTTCACGCCGAGCGTGGCTTGCGCGATGCTGATCGGAATTTCGCAGACGAGATCGGAGCCGCGACGCTCGAAGAAGGCGTGTTCTTTCACTTCGAGAAAAATGTAAAGGTCGCCGGGAGAGCCTCCGTGCGTGCCGGGTTCGCCCTGGCCGGCCATGCGAAGGCGCGTGCCGGAATCAACGCCTGCGGGAATTCCAACTTCGAGTGTGCGCTCGCGTTCGATTCGGCCTTGGCCGCGGCAGGATACGCACGCGTCTTTAATCACCTGGCCCGCGCCCTGGCACGCCGGGCACGTGCGTGTGATCGAGAAAAAACCCTGCGAGTACGACATTTGTCCACGGCCGCCGCACGTCTTGCACGGAGTCATGCCGGTGCCGGGCTTCGCGCCGGTGCCTTTGCACGGCTCGCAAGTTTCGTTGCGTGAGATGCGGATCTGCGAGCTGACGCCGGTCGCAGCTTCTTCGAAAGTGAGCGACATGTCATATCGAAGGTCGGAGCCGCGCTGGCCGCGCGAACCGCGACCTCCGCGGCGGCGGCCGCCGATGTCGTCGAAGCCGAACATCTCGCCGAGAATGTCCTGAAAATCGGTGAAGACGGACGAATCGAAACCGGTGTCGAAGCCGCGGCTATTCAATCCGGCGGCGCCGTAGCGGTCATATACCGAGCGCTTCTGCTGGTCGGAGAGGACGCCGTAGGCTTCGGACGCGAGGCGGAATTTTTCCTCGGCTTCGGTTTTATTGTCGGGATTACGGTCCGGATGCCACTGCATCGCGCACTTGCGGTACGCGGATTTAATCTGATCGGCGGAGGCGTCGCGTTCGACGCCGAGAATGACGTAATAGTCCTGCGAATCCTTGGCTGGCATTTATCGATGTACCGTCCTTCAAAATTCGATGCGCTGCCGCGCGCCACGATGCTGCTGTTACGAGCGCGCTGGCGTGAGCGAGGGCTTGTGCAAATCGCGAAACTTAGTTTGGTGCGCCCGTCGCTACGCGGACCATCGCGGGGCGCAGCACTCGGCCCTGGAACATGTATCCCGGCGCGAGTTCGTCTACCACTATCCCCTCTGCATGATCGGCCGTTTCCACTTTCTCAATCGCGTGGTGCAGGTTCGGGTCGAACTCTTTACCGACGGAATCGACGCGCTGCACGCCTTGCTTCGAAAGAATGTTCCAAATCTGCCCGCGGATCAGCTCGAAGCCTTTGCGATATTCCGCGTAGGCCGGATCGTGATTGCCGGCGAGCGCGCGATCAAAGCCGTCGAGTACTCCGAGCAGCGGCTCGACGACAGCCTCGACGCCGCGATGACGGGCCTGGCTGGCTTCTTTTTCGACACGCTTTTTGTAGTTTTCGAAATCCGCCTGGCGGCGCTGCATCGTTGCGGTCAGCTCGGCCTTCTCGGCTTCCAGCTTTTTGATCTGCTCAACGAGCGAGGTCTCGCCGTCGTCGCCGGACGCAGCGGCGTCCTGCTCCGTCACCGGCGCGGGCGCTGCCGCCATCGGCTCATCTTGCTCGCGATTCGAACTGCGTTTGTGCGAAGACACGAATTAGCTCCCTTGTGGATTTTCAGAGAAGAATTGCGCCATGAAAGCGACGGCCGTGATCACGCGCTCGTAATGCATGCGCATCGGCGCGACGATGCCCAGCGTTCCCTGCACCTGGTCGTTCGCCGAATACGTCGCCGAAACGATGGCGAGGTTCTTCCCCGCGTTTGTGATTTTGTCGAGGCCCAGCTCGACGTGCACCGGCTCCGGCGACTCGATGCAGCCGCTCAGAAGCTCGATCAACTTGTCTTTCTCTTCGATGGCGTGAAGTAGCTCGCGGACCTGGCCGAGATCGGTGAAGTCAGGCGACGCGGCAATCTGCGACGCGCCTTCGACGTAAATTTTGCGTTCGCTGCCGTCGCCGAGAACGCTGTGATCGCAGAGCGCGAGAGCATCTTCGGAAATGCGGCTGTACTGCTCGCGGTCGCGCTCGACTTGCTGCTTCAGGTCGGTGCGCATCGCTTCCAGCGTCCAACCCTTGTAGTGGCGATTCAAATGATCGGCAACGCGATCGAGATCCTCCTGCGCAAAGGCGCGGTCGGGGCGGATCACTTTGTCACGGGTGGTGCCCCCGTTGGTGATCAGGATGATGAGTACGCGGCGATCGGGCAGCAGCAAGAATTTCAAATGCTCCACAACGCTTCGCGCGAGCGGCGGCGAAATAAAAATTCCCAGGCCGCGCGAAACGGCGGAGAGTACGTGGCTCGCGCGCTCCATCACCGCTTCGGGAGTTTGCGCGGATTCGAGTTCGCGGCGAATCCACTGGCGATCTTCGGGTGTAGCGGTCGCGGGTGCGGCAACCTGTTCGACGAAGAAGCGGTACGCCGAAGCCGTCGGGACGCGTCCCGCGGACGTGTGCGGCTGGTACAAGAAGCCGCCATCCTCGAGATCCGCCATCACATTGCGGATCGTGGCCGGGCTCAGCGCTTCGATGTGGCCGCGCGCGATCGAGCGTGACGACACCGGCTCGCCAGTCTCGATGTACATGCGCACCACGTCGGTAAGGATCTGCTGATGGCGCTTCTGTTGGAGGAGCGTTGGGATCATCAAAGTTTGGCCGAATGCTACCAGTCACGAATTCCGGTGCCGGAAGAGATTTTTCCCGATACGTTAATTTTATTCGTAGTGAGAGAGGGCGTCAACTTGACGGGCCGCGCCGGTGGGCGGGAACGCCAAGAGCCGTAAGCAACTTAGCAGGCTGTAGGGCGCGCGCGAAACATCCGAACGAGCTTGCGCGTATGGGATGCGTAGAATATTGTTTACGGCGCTATCGCAGTGTTGGGCGGCAATGCACGAGCAGGTTTCGGAGGAAGAATGCGATTCGGCCGGTTGACGTGTGGTTTCGTGGGAATCCTGGCGCTGTCGGCGGCAGCAGCGGCGCAATCACCTGCCGTCGTGGCTGCCGCGAAGACTCCGCTGCCTTCGGTGAAGATGGACGAGACCCAAAAGGGCGGCGAGAAAACGCTCTCCGTTCGCGTCGTCGCGTACAACATCGATGCAAAGCTCGATCCCGTCAAACATACGATCGACGCCACAGAAACTCTCGAGTATCTAAATCTTACCGGCCAGCCGCAGCAGACATTTCCCTTTCACCTGTATTTGAATGCGTTTCAGCCGCAGTCCACATTCATGACAGAAGTTCATCGCTCCGGCACGCGCGGCAACGGCCCTGGCTCGGGCTGGGATCCGCTGCATTACGGCTCAATCGAAGTGAAGCATCTTGAATCCGACGGCGTCGATCTCACCAGCCAGATGCAGTTCATCCATCCCGACGACGACAACACGCAGGACAAGACGGTGTTTCAGGTGACGCTGCCGAAGCCCGTGCCGCCTGGCGGAACGGCAAAATTTTCGTTCACGTTCCACGACATCTTGCCGGAAGTGGTGGAGCGCACCGGCTACAAGCGCGACTTCGACATGGTCGGCCAGTGGTTCCCGAAAGTGGGCGTGTGGTGGAAGAACGCGTGGAACTGTCACCAGTTTCATGCATCGACGGAATTTTTCGCGGACTTCGGCACCTTTGACGTGAAGATCACTCTGCCACGCAACGAAGTGGTGGGCGCGGGGGGCGATTTGGTGGACCGTCACGACAATCCCGACGGTTCGATGACGCTACACTACAGCTCCCAAGACGTTCACGATTTCTCCTGGGCCGCCAGCCCCAGCTTCAGGCGTGTGGAAGACCGGTGGCAAGGCAGCGCGCAGCCGGTGCAAATCATCGTGCTGATTTCGCCGGGCAACATGTCGAGCGCGCAGCGCTACGTGCAGGCCATCAAGGGTTCGCTCACGATGTTTGACAAGTGGTACGGGCCGTATCCCTACGACCGCATCACGCTGATCGATCCGCCCCACGGTGGCGAGGATGCGGGCGGCATGGAATATCCCACGCTGATCACCGGCGACACTTCATGGAATATGCCCAAGGGAATCTTGTTGCCGGAGATCGTCACCGAACACGAATTTGGGCACCAGTATTGGTACGGCATGGTGGCGACGAACGAATTCGAAGAAGCGTGGCTCGACGAGGGCATCAACAGCTACACCGAAGTGAAAGTGATGGACGCGCTGTACGGCAGGAATTCATTCGCAAATCTACCGTTCGCGCAGATGAGCGAAGACCAGGCTCAGCGGCTGATGTATCTCAGCGACCCAGACACCGACCCGATCGCACGGCTCGGGTGGAAATTCTACTCAAACAATGCGTACGGCGCCGTCACCTACGGCAAGACGGCGACGATGCTTCTGACACTAGAGAAGATCATCGGCGAAGACACGATGCGCAACGCGTTGCACACCTACTTCATGCGCTACCGCTTCACGCATCCCACCGGAACCGACTTCATCAACACGGTGGAGGAAGTTT
>JABDGF010000041.1:0-862 GCA_013286165.1 Acidobacteriota bacterium
GACACGGAATGGGGTAAGCCGGTGCACGACGACCGCGTGCTGTTTGAGTTTCTGATTTTGGAGGGCGCGCAGGCGGGGTTGAGTTGGGAGACGATTCTCAACAAGCGCGAGAATTACCGGACGGCGTTCAGTGGATTCGACGCGAAGAAAATTGCGAAGTACGACAAGGCGAAGCAGAAAGCGCTGCTGAAGAATCCGGGGATTGTGCGGAACCGGTTGAAGATTTCTTCGACGGTCGATAATGCGAAGGCGTTTTTGGCGGTGCAGAAGGAATTTGGATCGTTCGACAAGTACATCTGGGGGTTTGTGGGCGGCGCGCCACGGCGGAATGCGCTGAAGTCGATGAAGGAGATTCAGGCGAAGACGGCGGAATCGGACGCAATGAGCAAGGATTTGAAGAAGCGCGGATTTCGTTTCGTGGGATCGACGATTTGCTACGCGTTCATGCAGGCAGTGGGCATGGTGAACGATCACATGGCGGACTGCAGTTTCGCGTGAGCGGTCGCGTGACATGGTGCGGGTCTTGCGCTGTGGAAGGGGCACGGGTAGGATTGGAGGTCGTTGCACGGTAATTTTGCCCACCTGTACCGCTTCTGGAGTGTTACGACAGCGGCAAAGTGCGGCTTGGCGTGAGTAGGAGCGCGAGAATTGACGGATAAAAAGCGAGCGAAGGCCATCGTAGTCGTCGGCGCGCAGTGGGGCGACGAGGGCAAGGGAAAGGTGGTCGATTATCTCGCGCAGAGTTTCGATTACACCGCGCGCTACGCCGGCGGACACAACGCCGGGCACACCGTCATCTTTGACAATCAGCGATTTGTGCTGCAGCTGATCCCGAGCGGAATTCTGCGGCCGGGCAAGAAGG
>JABDGF010000041.1:872-16833 GCA_013286165.1 Acidobacteriota bacterium
ATTCCAGTGAGCCACTATTTATTTTTGAGCCTCGCGCTATTTACGGTGGTCGATCCTGCGGCGCTGGTGGTTGAGCTGGAGAATCTGAAGCGGTCGAATATTGATGTACGCGGGCGGCTTTTCCTGAGCGACCGCGCCCACCTGATTTTTCCGTACCACAGAGAAATGGATAAGGCGGCCGAGACGGCGCGGGGAACCGCGAAGATCGGCACGACTTCGCGAGGTATTGGGCCGGCGTACGAAGACAAGATGGCGCGACGCGGAATTCGGGTGATCGATTTGCTGGCGCCGGAGCGGTTTGCGGAGAAGCTGGAGCGCGTGATTGCGGAGAAAGATGCGATCAGCCGCGCGGCGTACGGACATCCGCTGGATACAACGGGACTGCTCGAACAATATTTGGAGATCGCGGCGCACATTCGCGGGCTGGTGACGGACACGTGCGTGCTGCTGAACAAGGCGCTCGACAACGGCGAGAGCGTGTTGTTTGAAGGCGCGCAGGGGACGATGCTGGACATCGATCACGGCACGTATCCGTACGTGACGTCGTCGAATGCGACGAGCGGCGGCGTGGCGACGGGGTTGGGCGTGGCTCCGACGCGGATTCAGGGTGTGGTGGGCGTGACGAAGGCGTACACGACGCGCGTGGGCAGCGGACCTTTC
Organism: Acidobacteriota bacterium; assembly: GCA_013286165.1. Lineage (GTDB taxonomy): Bacteria > Acidobacteriota > Terriglobia > Acidiferrales > UBA7541 > Palsa-295. The sequence goes on from JABDGF010000041.1 coordinate 1,533, forward strand.
CCGACGGAGATGCCGGACCTCGATGCGCAGGCTGTACGCGAGCGCGGAAATGAATTTGGCGCGGTGACGGGACGTCCGAGGCGCTGCGGCTGGCTGGACCTGGTGGTGCTGAATTACGCGAAGATGCTGAGCGGCATCGACACGCTGGTGGTGACGAAGATGGACGTGTTTGACGCGCAGCCCGAAATTAAAATTTGCACCGCATACACGCACAAGGGCAAGACGATCACGGAAATTCCGGCGGATGTGGAGACGATGTCTGAACTGGAGCCGGTGTACACGACGTTGCCGGGTTGGATGGCGCCGACGCCGGGGATTAAGAACGTGAAGGATCTGCCGGAGGCGGCGCGGAATTATTTGAAATTTATTTCGGAGCGCATGGACGTGGAAATTGGCATGGTGTCCACTGGACCGGAGCGCGGCGCGACGATTGTGCCGAAGGAAACGAAGCTCGCGGGGTGGTTGTAAACGGAAGTAATCCGCACGGCGAAAACGAAGCGAGATTCCCGCGACGCGGGACCGATGAATCGGGCTCCCTTCGCTGCGCTCAGGGCAAACTGGACGACGTCGAAGGCAACGGCAAAAGCGAAGAGGGGTCCTTCGCTGCGCTCAGGATGACGCGTCCGCGAAAAGCGCGGTCGCGCTGAAAGCAAAGGCAACGCCGAAGGCAAAAGCCAAGCGTTCGCAAATGTTGGAGCTGTAACTTCAAGGCTGTAACCTCAGGTTGGTTTGATGCTCTCCTACGAAGACGCCCGCGCAAAAGTTATCGAAATTGTGAAGGAACGGCCGTGCCCGACGCCGCAGGAAACCGAGACGATCGACATCGCGGGCGATCCCACGCGAGCGCTGGGACGCGTGCTCGCAGAAAGCATTCTCGCCGATAGAAATTACCCTCCCTTTAATCGATCGACTCGCGATGGCTACGCGGTGCGCGCGGCGGACGCAACTGCTGCGGGCGTCAAGTTGCGCATTGTGGGCGAGAGCCGCGCAGGTGTTCCGTATAGCGGCTTGGTGGAAACCGGCACCGCGGTGCAGACGATGACCGGCGCACCGATGCCGCGCGGGACGAATTCGATCGTGATGAACGAGCACGTGACGGTGGACGGCGAGTACGTCACGTTAAATGAGCCTGCGCGGATCAGCGCGCACTATGTGCTGGAGGGTCAGGAGTCGCGCGTCGGAGAGGCGGTGATCAACCGCGGGAAGCGGCTAGGATTTGCCGAGCTGGCGATGGCGGTGCAGGTGGGACGGTCGTCGGTGCTGGTAGCGAAGAAACCGCGCGTGGCGATTCTGCCGACAGGCGACGAATTGATTCCTCTCGATCGCGCGCCGAACCGATTTCAGATTCGCAATACGAACACGACGTCGCTCGCGGCGCAGGTGACTCTGGCGGGTGGGGATCCGGTGCTACTCGGCGCGGCGCCGGACGATCACGACGCGCTGCGCGCGCACATCGAGCAGGCGCTGAAAGCGGACATTGTGATCATCACCGGCGGCGTGTCGGTGGGGAAGTACGACCTTGTCGAGCAGGTCCTGAGGGAGTTGAAGGCGGATTTTTATTTCGATGGGCTGAAGATCCGGCCGGGGAAACCGGCGGTGTTTGGATACTGCCACGACCGTCCGGTGTTTGGGTTGCCGGGCAATCCGGTATCGACGATGGTGACGTTTGAATTGATTGTGGTGCCGGCGATCGATCTGCTAAGTGGTCACGCGGCGGGGCCGATTCCGATTTTTGAGGCGAAGCTGTCGCACCCGCTGGATGAGAAGCCGCCGTTCGCGCATTTTCTGCCGGCGCGTGTGAGCTGGCCGGATGGAGTGCCGACGGTGGAGGCGATTCACTGGGAAGGGTCGGGGGATATTGGGTCGGTGGTGCGCGGGAATTCGTTTTTGGTCGTGCATGAATCGAAATTGCAGTACGCTGCGGGCGAGAATGCGCGGGTGTTGTTGAGGCGGGGGACGTTCTAGGCCACGTGACACTTGGATGCGAGCTGGTGTTGCAGAAAGGCTCACAGTCCCGCGAAGCGGGACTGTGCCACACAAGGCACACTAACGTTTGTGTGGAGGTGAGTGTGCGTTTTGTAGATTCGTTGTGATGGCTACACCCGCGACCCACTGAGAGTGGGTCGCGCTCAGACTCAAAAGTCTAAGCTACAGCGCGCTGAAGCGCGACCTCACTGATCCTGCCTGGATTTATGGTTAAAAAGACTGCGCCGAAGCTTTCGCACTACGACAAAGACGGGCGCGTGGCGATGGTGGACGTTTCTGCGAAGCCGCTTACAGCGCGGACGGCGGTGGCGCGGGCGTTTGTGCGGATGAAGCCTGCGACGCTGAAGGCGATCCGGGCGCTGAAGGCACCCAAGGGAAGCCCCCTCGAAATCGCGAGAATCGCTGGAATTGCGGCGGCGAAGCGTACTTCGGAGTTGATACCACTTTGTCATCCTCTGCCGTTAACGCACGTAGATGTGGTTGCCCAGCTATGCCAGAATGGAATTGAGGTCACCTCCGAAGCGACGGTTACCGGCCCGACCGGCGTGGAGATGGAGGCCTTAACGGCTGTAACGATAGCGGCGCTGACGATTTACGACATGTGCAAATCGATCGAGCGCGGCATCACGATCGAGGACATTTACGTGGTGAAGAAGGCGGGCGGCCGCAGCGGGACGTACGAGCGCGAAACGCGGGGACGCGGGCAGAAAAAATGACGGGAATAAAAGACGTCAAGGTCCTGGTGGTCGATGACAACGCGCTGATCCTCGACCTCTTGATGAAGGCATTGATGCCGCACTGCGATGCGCGGGCCGCGGCGGATGGCGGCGACGCGCTGCTGAAGATTGTGGACGACCCTCCTGATTTGATCCTTTGCGATTACCGAATGCCTGGGCTCGACGGGCGCCAGCTGTACGACAAGATTCGCGGACGGCAGCAGACGCGGATGATTCCGTTTATTTTTCTGGCGAGCCGCGGAGACATCGAAGAAAAATTGCGGCCGATTACGGAAGGCGTGGAAGAGTTCATCGCGAAGCCGTTTTTTGTGAAGGATCTGGTGAAGCGCGCGAAGATGGTGGTGGATCGCGTGCATCTCGAGAAACTGCAGAAGCGGCAGGTGCGGCCGGGCGTAGTGCAGGGCCGCCTGGAAGAAATGAGCATCATGGACCTGATGCAGTCGCTCGAGATGGGGCAGAAGTCGTGCCAGCTCTCGATCCGGCGCGGCGACGATACGGCCGATCTTTACTTTTCAGCGGGGCAGTGTAAGGACGCGAAGTTTGGCGCGATCGAGGGCGAAGACGCGGTGTATCAGGCGATTCGCTGGGCCGATGGCGAGTTTGAAATCGATTTCAACCAAGCACCCAAGCGCGACATTATTACGCGAACAACCACCGGACTGCTGATGGAAGGGCTTCGTCTGATGGACGAAGGCCAGCGCGATAGCGCCGACGAAGATGCAGCCGTCACAGAAAGCTAATGCCGCACAGCCATTGCGCGTCGCCGTGCTGACGGTGAGCGATTCGGTGTCGGCAGGAACGATCGAGGATCGATCGGGGCCGGCTGTGGTGGCGCAGTCCGTTCATTTGGGGTGGACGATCGCGCAGACGGCGGTGCTAGCGGATGAGCGTGGCGTAATCGAGCAGTATTTGAAGGCGACGGCGGACGCGGGCGGAGTGGATGTGATTTTGACGACGGGTGGGACGGGCGTGAGTCCGCGGGATTTGACGCCGGAAGCGACGATGGCGGTGTGCGAGCGGCTGGTGCCGGGTTTCGCGGAGCAAATGCGCGCGGAGGGATTGAAGAAGAATCATCGCGCGACGCTTTCGCGGGCTGTGGCGGGGATACGTGGAAAGACGTTTGTGATTAATTTGCCGGGGAGTCCGCGCGGGGCGGTGGAATCGCTCAATGCGATTGCGTATTTGTTGCCGCATGCGGTGTCGGTGCTGCATGGGGCGAGGCATGATTGAATGTACGGTCTACTGGAAGGATGCCGACTAAAAGCACACCCCACTGAGAGTGGGGTGCAGACAGGCTGAGAGCCTGTCCCACTGAAGAGGGTTTTTCGTGGGTTTTGTTTTTTTGTTCGCCGTACGATCGCGCACACTGGGTGGAATTCCGGATAGTGCGCCCTATATCGCTGTGCTAGCATTCGCCGTGGAACGACAATGCCGGCACAGTACATTCCGATACTGATATTTGCCGTTCTCGCTGCTGCGTTTCCCATCGTCACGTTGATTGCGGCGAAGTACGTGCGGCCGGAATCGAAGGCCGTGGGCGCGAAGCTGGAAGCGTACGAATCGGGCAATCCGATTGAGGGCAGCGCGCGCGGGCGGTATTCCACACGGTTCTACATCATCGCCATCCTATTTGTAGTTTTCGACGTAGAGACCGTTTTCCTTTTTCCCTGGGCGATCCGGTTTGGGCAGATGGGGCTGTATGGGCTCGAGACGATGCTCGTGTTTCTGGGAATTTTGTTGGTTGGATACATTTGGCTGTACCGGAAGGGTGCGCTGGACTGGCTGTAACTTTTTGTGCGTGTGTGGTTCTCGCGCGGCGGAACTGAGGTGCGGCCCCTACGATGGTGAAGCGCGGCGGTAACGACGAAGATCCTCCTGAAAAGCGGCCGGGCGACGAGAGTGTGCCGGACGCGAGCAGCGGCGCGTCGAACGTTCTGCAGTTTCCCACATCATTGAAAAAGGTTGAGCCCGAGGCTGCGGCTGAGGCGGCGAAGCCTGCTCGGCGAGTGCCGGGGTCTGCGCCGGCACGTGAGGCGCCGCCTGCGCCAGCGCCGTTTGATAACGAACTGGTGCAGCGGCTACGCGCGAGATTTGGCGATGCGATTGGCGAGGTGACGATTGATCGCAAGCAGGTGATCGTTATCGTCGATGCTTCGCATGTGCGCGAGATTGCTTTGGCGTGTCGCGACGACGAGAAATTCGAAATGCTGGTGGATGTGACGGCGGTGGACTGGCCTCGCCGCGAACGACGATTCGACATCGTGTGGAATTTGTATTCGCTGACGAAGAATGAGCGGCTGCGGCTAAAGGCGCACGTGACTGTGGGCGCGACGGTGCCAAGTGTAACAAGCGTGTGGGTGGGCGCGAATTGGCCGGAGCGCGAGTGCTTCGATCTTTTTGGAATTGTGTTTGAGGGGCATCCGGACTTGCGGCGGATTTTGTTGCCGGAGGAATGGCAAGGGCATCCGTTGCGCAAGGACTACGACATTCTGAAGCAGGACACCGAGTGGGTGCGCGAGCATCTCGGAATCGAGAGCGGCCAATGAGCGCCGGCAACGAAGCCGCGGGATTCGGAACGGCGCGCGGCGTGGACACGACCGTGCTCGGCGAAAACGAAATTATTTTGAATATGGGGCCGCAGCACCCTTCTACGCACGGCGTGTTGCGGATCAAGCTGCGGCTCGATGGCGAGCGCGTGGTGGATTCGGAATGCATCATCGGCTACCTGCATCGCGGCGTGGAAAAAATCGCAGAGCACCGGAGCTATCCGCAGTTTGCGCCGTACGTGGACCGGATGGACTACGTGGCGGCGGTGTCGAACGGGCTGGGGTATTGCGAGGCTGTGGAGAAACTGCTGGGCGCAGAAGCGCCGCCGCGAGCGCGCGTGGTGCGGACGATTCTCGCCGAGTTGCAACGGATCGCCAGCCATTTGCTTTGGCTCGGGACGCACGCGCTAGACATTGGAGCGCTGACGCCGATTTTTTACTCGATGCGCGAGCGCGAAGAGATTCTGAAGATTTTTGAAAAGTATTGCGGCGCGCGGCTGACGACGCACGCGTTTCGCATTGGCGGGTTGCAGTACGAGACGTACGACACGTTCGAATATGACGTGAAGCGATTCTGCGAAGCGCTTGCGGCGCGGATCGATGAGTACGAGACGCTGCTGACGGAGAATCGCATCTGGGTGGGGCGGACGAAGGGCGTGGGCGTGTTGAGTGCGGACGATGCAATTGCGCTTGGCGTGACGGGGCCGGTACTGCGAGCGAGCGGCGTTCAGTGGGATCTGCGGAAAGCGCAGCCGTATGCGGCGTACGAGCAATATCAGTTCGAAGTGCCAACGCGCGAGAACGGCGATGCGTACGACCGTTACTTGGTGCGGATCGCGGAGATGCGGCAGTCGCGGCTGATTGTTTTACAAGCTGTCGAGCAAATCCCGGAAGGGCCGATCATGGCGCGCATCGGGAAAGTGCTGAAGCCGCCGCCGGGTGAGGTGTATCACTCGATCGAAGGGCCGAAGGGCGAGCTGGGCTACTACATCGTTAGCGACGGAACGATTCAGCCGTATCGCGTGCGCGTGCGGCCGCCGTCGTTTTTTAATTTGCAGGCGTTTCACCGGATGGCGCGCGGCGCGATGGTGGCGGACGTGGTGGCGATCATCGGGTCGATTGATATTGTGCTGGGGGAGGTGGACCGGTAGTGCGTACTCTGCTCATTCCGGTGCTGTGCGCGGTGGTGATCGTGGCGCTGTTGCCGCTGATCGCGGGATACATCGTGCTGGTCGAGCGGAAAGTGATGGCGCACATGCAGGCACGACTCGGGCCGATGCGCGTGGGGCCGCACGGATTGCTGCAGCCGATCGCGGACGCGTTGAAATTGATGTTGAAGGAAGACGTGATTCCGACGAACGCGGACCGGCTGATTTTTTGGTTCGCGCCGGTGGCGAGCGTGGCGGCGGCGCTGGTGGCGTATTCGGCGATGCCGATCGGGCCGGCGTTTCAGATCGCGGATTTGAACGTGGGGCTGCTTTTTATTGTGGCGGTGAGTTCGCTGGGGATTTACGGCGTGGTGCTGGGCGGATGGGCGTCAAACAGCCACTACTCCCTGCTGGGAGCGATGCGAAGCGCGGCACAGCTGGTGAGTTATGAGGTGGCGGCTGGTTTGGCGTTGGTGTCGGTGTTGCTGCTGGCGGGTTCGCTCTCGATGAAGGAGATCGTGCAGGCGCAGCTGGATCAAGGCGTGTGGTTCGTGTTCTACGTGCCGTTTGGATTTTTTATTTATTTGGTGGCGTCGATTGCGGAGACGAATCGCGCGCCGTTTGATTTGCCGGAGGCGGATTCGGAAATTGTGGCGGGATATATGACGGAGTACAGCGGGTTCCGGTGGGCGCTGTACTTTTTGGCGGAGTACGCGAATGTGATTGTGGTGGCGGGCGTGGCGACGACGCTGTTTTTCGGAGGATGGCTGCGGCCGCTGACGCGGTATCACGATCATTTCCCGGGGACGCACGTGGAGCTGCTGGATGTGGTGCCGGCGTTCGCGATGATCGCGCTGGCTCTCTACTGCTTTCGTCTCGCGCCGAGGCAGCCGCTGCGCGTGCAGAAACGCGTGATGGCTGCGGCGGGAGTGAAGTGCGTGCTGTTCGCGGGGATTTTATTTGCGGCGCTTTTTGGATCGGATGCGGTGCGCGAGGGAGTGCATGGCGCGTTTTGGTTTTTGGCAAAGGTGGGCGCGTACATTTACTGCTTCATGTGGTTTAGGTTCACGTTTCCGCGGTACCGGTTCGATCAGCTGATGCGGCTGAGCTGGCAATTTCTGATTCCGCTGGGCTTGGTGAACGTGATCGGCGTGGCCGTGGCGATCGTGTTGCGGGAGCGCTGGGATTGGAATCCGTTTTTCTCGTTGGTGCCGACGACGATTGTGACACTCGGGTTTGCGGCGTGGCTGACGGCGGACAAGCTGGAGTTGAGCGGCACGGACGAGGACATAGCTGCGGAAAGCGCGGCGGTTTTGCCCGGGAGCGGCGAGTAAATGATGCTCGCGAAGTTACTCTTTTATTTTTTCGCGCTGCTGGCGGTGGGGTCCGCGGTGCTGATGGTTACGCGGCGGAACATCGTGCACGCAGCGGTGTTTCTGGTGACGACGCTGCTGGCGACGGCGGGGATTTTCTTGCAGCTTGAGGCGGAGTTTCTTTTCGTGGTGCAGCTGCTCGTGTACGCGGGCGGGATCATGGTGCTGTTTGTTTTCGTGATCATGCTCGTGAACCTCGACATCGAGATGCGCGCAGTGCGATTCAACAAGCAATGGACGGTGGCGGGAGCGCTGGCGTTTGTGCTCGCGATGCAAGTCTTGACGGCGCTGTGGGTGGGGCGGAAGACATTTCATTTGCCGGCGGCACCGGCTGCGCTGGCGGAGCGGAATACGGAGACGGTGGCGGACGCGCTGTTCAGCCATTTTGTGCTGGCGTTTGAGGTGGCGTCGATTCTGCTGCTCGTGGCGATGATCGGAGCGGTGGTGATGGGAAAGCGGAGAGCGGAATGATTCCAGTGAGCCACTATTTATTTTTGAGCCTCGCGCTATTTGCGGTGGGCGTGGTGGGCGTGCTGACGCGGCGGAACGTGATCATCATGCTGATGTCGATCGAGCTGATCCTGAACGCGGTGAACATTAATCTGGTGGCGTTTTCGCGGCTGTATGGGTCGGTGGATGGGCAGGTGTTCGCGATTTTTGTGATTGCGGATGCGGCGGCGGAGGCGGCAGTGGGGCTGGGGATTATTTTGGCGTTCTTCCGGAATCGGAAGACGATTCATGCGGACGAGATGGATTTGCTGAAGTGGTAGAGGCGGTTTGTGGTTGTGCGTGACTGACTGAATGACGGCGGGAACTCCATTTTTCTTACGCGAGGCGTGGCTGGTGCCGCTGTTTCCACTGGCGACGGCGATCGCGATGCTTTTCGTGGGGCGGCGTTTGTCGCGGCGCGCAATCGAGTATGCGTGCTGCGCGAGCGTGCTGGTGGCGTTTTTGTTTTCGCTGGGGACGTTTGCTCAGCTGATTGCGCTGCCCACGGGGCACCGGACGATTGTTGCGACAGTGTTCGAGTGGCTGCCAGCGGCGCCGGTGCACCTCGCGCACGGTGGCGGCCTTGGAGTGTTCGGCGCGGAGTGGGCGTTTCAGATCGATCCGCTTTCGGTGGTGATGCTGCTGATCGTGACGGGCGTGGGGTTTCTGGTTCACGTGTATTCGATTGGGTACATGGATGGAGAGAGCGGGCTGTATCGCTACTTTGGCTTCATGAATTTGTTCGTGTTCATGATGCTGGTGCTCGTGACGGCTGCGAATTTAGCGGTGATGTTTGTAGGGTGGGAAGGCGTCGGACTTTGCAGCTACTTGCTGATCGCATTTCATTTTAAGAAGCGTGCGGCGGCGGATGCGGCGAAGAAAGCGTTCGTGGTGAATCGTGTGGGCGATGCGGCGTTTTTGCTGGGGATTTTTGCCACGTCGGCGACGCTGGGGACGATTCGTTTTGAGGAGATGGCGCCGGCGCTTGCGGCGGGGCATTTTGCGGTGGGGAATGGCGCGCTGACGGCCATCGCGCTGCTTTTGTTTGCGGGCGCGACGGGAAAATCGGCGCAGATTCCGCTGTTTGTGTGGCTGCCGGATGCGATGGAGGGTCCGACGCCGGTGAGCGCGTTGATTCACGCGGCGACGATGGTGACGGCGGGCGTTTACATCGTGGCGCGGACGAGCGTGATTTTTGCGATGGCGCCGGCGGCGCTGCTCGTGGTGGCGCTGATCGGTGCGCTCACGGCGCTCGCGGCTGCGTCGATGGCGGTGGTGCAGACGGACATCAAGAAGGTGCTGGCGTACTCGACGATTTCGCAGCTGGGTTACATGTTTCTGGCGTGTGGAGTGGGGGCGTTTGCGGCGGGAATTTTTCATTTGATGACGCACGCGTTTTTCAAGAGCCTGCTGTTTTTGGCGGCGGGCAGCGTGATCCACGCGCTTGCGGGCGAGCAGGATTTGCGGAAGATGGGCGGGCTTGCGAAGAAATTGCCGGTGACGTACTGGGTTTCGTTAGTGGCGGCGCTGGCGCTTTCGGGCGTGTTTCCGTTCGCGGGATTTTTGAGCAAGGATTTGATTTTGGGCGAGGCGTACCGGCAGAACGTGCTGGTGTGGGTGATCGGATATTTCACGGCGGGGATGACGGCGTTCTACACATTCCGGATGATTTTTCTGGTGTTTCACGGCGAGCCGCGCGGGCACGAAGAGATGCCGGTGCCGGCGCACGCGAAGCACAGGACGATGATGGTGCCGATGATTTTGCTCGCGGTGCTGGCGGTGACGGGTGGATGGATCGGCTGGCCGGAGGCGCTGGGCGGCAGCGACAGGCTGGTGCATTTTCTGGAGCCGGTGATCGGGACGCCGAACGCGATGCGCGTTGCGCCAGTGCACGGGCCGGGATCGATGGGCGGGCAGCTGAGGCTGATGGTGCTGAGCGAATTATTCGTGGCGCTGGGAATTTTTCTGGCGTGGTACATGTACGTGCGGCGGACGGATTTGCCGGGCGTAATTGCGCGGAGACTCGGGAAGTTTCACGAGGCGGTGTGGCACGGGTACTACGTGAACGCGTTTTACAACGCGGTGTTTGTGAGCGGAGTGAAAAAACTGGCGCTCGAATTGGGCGCGTTCGATCGACACGTGATCGACGGAGTGGGCGTGCGCGGAACGGCGTGGGCGATGAGAGCGGCGTCGCGCGCGGCGGGATGGTGGGACAAGTGGGGAATCGACGGAACGGTACGCGCAGGCGCGGTGGGAGCGCAGGTGGTTGGCGCGCTTACGCGCTACGTGCAGACGGGTCGCGTGCAGGCATACATGCTTTTCATTGTGGCGGGACTGGTGGGATTTTTGGGGTACTACTTTTACCTGGCACATCATCTGGCTGCGCATGCGATGCGGTGATGCCGTTGCGTTTTGCTTGCGCGTGAAGTTCGGCGGTCCCGGAGAAAGATTTGCAGCCTAGTGGTTCGCACATTCTGAATGTGGTGTTGTTCACGCCGCTGGTGGGCGCGTTGGTGATCTTGTTGATTCCGCGCGCGAGAGCGGAGATTCAGCGCCTCGTAGCGAATGCGTTCGGCGTGCTGGGCGTGGTGGTGGCACTACCGCTGATCTGGCGTTATCGCGCGGGAGCGGATGCGCCGCGGTTTCAATTTGTGAGCGACCACAGCTGGATTCCGTTGCTTGGTGTGCGGTACACCCTCGGAATCGACGGGCTGAGCCTGGTGCTGGTGCTGCTGACGACGGTGCTGGGTGCCGTGGCGATGTTGTCGTCATGGAATGCGATTCGCGAGCGCGAAAAGGAATTTTATATGGCGATGCTCGTGTTGCAGACGGGCATGCTCGGCGTTTTTCTCTCGCTCGACTTCGTTTTGTTTTACGTGTTCTGGGAAGCGATGCTCGTTCCGATGTATTTCCTGATCGGGTTGTGGGGCAGTGAGCGCCGGATTTCCGCGGCGATCAAATTTTTCCTCTACACACTGGCGGGATCCGTGGTGATGCTACTTGGGATTCTGGCGGTGTATCACTCGCGCGGGACTTTCGACATGCGCACGATTCTGGATGCGCCATTTGGAGCGGATACGCTGCGGGCACAGAAGTGGCTGTTCTGGGGCTTTTTTGTGGCGTTTGCGGTGAAGGTGCCGATGTTTCCGTTTCACACGTGGCTGCCGGACGCGCACACGGAGGCGCCGACCGCGGCGTCCGTGCTGTTGGCGGGCGTGCTGCTGAAGATGGGGACGTATGGGTTCATGCGGATTTCGGTGCCGATGTTTCCGAATGCGGCGAATGCGTATCGCGGCGCGATGGTGGTGCTGTCGCTGATCGCGATCGTGTACGGCGCGCTGGTGTGCCTGATGCAGAAGGACATGAAGCGGCTGATCGCGTATTCGTCGGTGAGCCACATGGGATTGTGCACGCTGGGAATTTTCGCGCTGACGCCGCTTGGGCTTTCAGGAAGCGTGCTGCAGCAGCTGAACCATGGGCTCGCGACGGGCGGACTTTTCTTGCTCGCCGGGATTTTGTACGAGCGGCGGCACACGCGATTGATTTCGGAGTTTGGCGGGCTCGCGACGCCGATGCCGAATTTCGCGGCGATCTACATGATCGTGACGCTCAGCTCGCTGGGGCTGCCGCTGCTCGGCGGATTTGTGGGCGAGTTCACGGTGCTGCGCGGCGCGTTCGAGGCGAGATGGCAGTGGGCGGCGTGGGGACTGGTGGGCGTGATTCTGAGCGCAGCGTATCTCTTGTGGCTGTACCAGCGGGTGATGCTTGGCGAGATTACGAATCCGGCGAATGAAACGCTTCGCGATCTGAGCGCGCGTGAGTTTGCGACGCTGGTGCCGCTGGTGGCGCTGTCATTCTGGATCGGCGTGTATCCGACACCGATTTTTCGCGCGATCGATCAGCCGGTGCACAAGATTGTAGAGGCTGTGAATCCAGGCTACTACTCCGTGGCTGCCGGGCCAGTTGCGCCGGTTCCGGCGAGCGCGGCGGCGAAGGCGCGATAGATGAACTGGCAGCTCATCTTCGACCAGGCCAGGAACGATTTCATTTTTGTTTTCCCCGAAGCGATGCTGGTGTTCTTCGGCCTGGCAATTCTCCTGACGGATTTTCTACTCACAAAAGCGCAGAAATCGTGGAACGCGTACACGGCGCTGGTGGGCGTGCTGTTTAGCGCGGCATCGCTATTTCTGATTCGGACGCCGGCGCACGATGTGGCGACAGCGTTTGACGGCGCGATCGTGATCGATCCATTTTTCATTTTCTTTGGGCTGATATTTCTCACGGCGGCCGCGGCAGTGGTGCTGCTTTCGATCGGATACATGGATGCGGTGGAGGAGCAGCGCGGGGAATACTACGCTCTGATTCTGTTTGCGACGGCGGCGATGATGCTGCTGGCGTGCGGAAACGATCTCGCGGTGCTGTTCCTGGCGCTGGAGACGATGAGCATCAGCTTCTACGTGCTGACGGGATTCTTGGTGAGGCGGCGAAACTCGAACGAGGCCGCGCTGAAATACATGCTGATCGGCGCGTTCAGCTCGGGCGTGCTGGCCTACGGCTTTTCAATTCTGTATGGGCTGTCGGGTTCGACGAATCTCGTGAAGATCGAGCTGCACATCGCGGATCGGGCGACGCAGTTTGCGCATGCGGATGCGCTCTCATTTTTAGCGTTGGCGACTGTGGCGGCGGGAGTGTTCTTTAAGGTGGCGGCTGTGCCGTTTCACCAGTGGGCTCCGGATGTATACGAGGGAGCGCCGACGACAATCACGGCTTACATCAGCGTGGCGTCGAAGGCCGCGGCGTTTGCACTGTTGCTGCGGCTGTTCCTGACGGTGTACTGGCCGGTGCGGCTGGACTGGATCGCGATATTTGCGATGGCGGCAGTGCTGTCGATGACACTGGGAACGTTTGCAGCGCTGACGCAGACGAACATCAAGCGGCTGCTCGCATATTCGTCGATCGCGCAGGTGGGCTACATGCTGCTGGGGCTGGTGGCGTCGGTGGATAAGGATGGCGCGCTGAACCAGCGTGGACTGCGCGCGACGGCGTTTTATTTGTTCGCGTATGCGTTTTTTAATCTGGGCGCGTTTGCTGTGGTGGTGGCGCTGCAGAAGCGCGGGATGATCGGTGATTCGATCGACGATCTGCGCGGACTGGGGCGAGGCTGCCCGGTGGCGGCGGTGCTGATGCTGCTGTTTTTACTGTCGCTGGCGGGAGTGCCGCCGACGGCCGGATTCGTGGCGAAACTTTTGATCTTCAGCGCGCTGATCGGGACAGGGCACCCCATCCTGGCGTTGGTTGGCGTGGCGTACATCGTGCCGGCGGTCTACTACTATTTCCGAGTGGTGGCGACGATGTGGAGCGGCGACGGGACGGAAGCGCACGCGACTCCGGTGATACCGGCGGCGCAGCAGTTCGCACTCGGCGTTCTTGCCGTAGTGACGCTTGTAGCTGGCGTGTTTCCGGAGCAATTTTTGCGGTTGGCGAATTATGGGTTGCAGGTGGCTTCGCTACGGTAGGCGGGCACCAAACTAATCGCTAGCGCCCACTTCACTATGAATCTCGAAAATCGTCAGTCAAAATCGAAAGCAGGTGCGATAGCGCGGCAGTTCGCACTGGCAAGCGAGCTACCGTTCATAGTCGTGGCGGGCGTGGTGGGTGGCGGGGGCATCGGCTGGATGTTCGACCGATGGCTGCACACGAAACCGTGGTTAATGCTGGTGTTAGGTGCCGTTGGTTTTTTCGCGGCAGTTCGCGATATGCTGAGGCGGCTCGACAAACATGACCGAGACGCCGCGTCCAAGCCTTAACCCGGGCCTTGATCCAGGCTCTGATCCTTCAAGCATCGACAAACGCCTCGACCCGGCGAGTGCAGATCCTCCTCCGCTTCCGGCGGAAAGCGCTGAAGAGCAGCAGCGATTCCACGAGCGATATTCCCGAAGGATTCTGACTTACACGTTCGCGAGCGGCTTGATTGCTGCGATTGCGGCGGCAGCGCTGCGGCAGTTCGCGTGGAGTGCTGGATTGGCCGTGGGAACGGCGCTGGCATGCCTCAATTACCGGTGGCTGGACCAAGGCCTTGGGGCACTGGTGATGGCGGCGCGGTCACAGGAGGGTTCGGCTAAACCGGTGGTTCCGGTGAGCCTATACGCGAAGTTCATGGGCCGTTACCTGTTGATAGGACTCGTTTTATGTGTTATCGTGAAGGTCTTCCGAGTGCCAATTGCATCCTGCCTAGTGGGACTTTTGGCGTTGGGCTCTGGCACGATAATTGCAGGATTACAGGACGTCTTTTCGGGGAATAAGTAGAGGAATGGAACACATCAACTGGTTTACCGCGCTACTGAACAAGTACTTTGGCGCGCTGGCATTGAAGCTGCTGGCCGCTGCGCACGTCACACCGGAGAATCCAAACCTGCCGATACCGAATTTCGTGGCGGCGTCGCTGCTGGTTTGCATCATCGCGTCGCTATTCTTCCTGTGGCTGCGGCCGCGGATCCGGGCGGATCGACCAGGCGCGACGCAGCAAGTGATGGAGATGCTGCTGACGAACCCTTTGGGGTTGGGTATCAAGGATCTCCTAGACGAAAACGTCGAACACAATCCGGGAAGATTTTTGGCCATCGTAGGTTCGCTTTCGATCTTTATTTTGTTTTCCAATGTGATCAGCATTATTCCTGGATTTCAATCTCCGACGGGACACCCGTCCGTTCCGTTTGCGTGCGCGATTGTCGTTTTCGTTCTCTATAACTGGGCAGGCTTGCGTGAGCATGGCCCCCTGAGCTACGCGAAGCAACTCGCAGGACCGGTGCCGGCGCTTTCCTGGCTGATCTTCCCCGTGGAGATCGTTAGCCACACCGCACGCCTACTTTCGCTCACCGTCCGTCTCTGGGCGAATATTTTTGCGAGCGAGCTGATCTACCTGATCTTTCTGGGTCTGACGATGGCCCCTCGGCAGGCGCTGCTCGGCAGACATCCGGGTTGGCCGCTCCCGGATTGCGCGCGATACCTTCGCACGCCGCCGC
>JABDGF010000042.1 GCA_013286165.1 Acidobacteriota bacterium
GATTGGCGCGAACGCTGCGATTTTTTCTGTGGTGTATGCCGCGCTGCTCAAGCCGCTGCCGTACAAGGAGCCGTCGCGGCTGATCACGATTGGCCAGGGACGGCGGCAGCAAAACGCAGGACCAGCGTCCGCGACCAACGCGTCGTATCCCGACCTGCGCGACTGGCAGAAGACGACGAAGAGTTTAGAATCGATCGCGGCGTACACGGGCGACGCCTTTACCCTCACGGGCAACGGTGAACCGCGGAACGTATTTGCGACGGCGGCGACGGCGAATTTTTTCAGGACGCTGGGCGTCGCGCCGGCGATGGGACGCGACTTTGTGGAATCGGATGAAGCTACCGATGGACCGCACGTGGTGATGCTGACGTACGGCGAGTGGCAGTCTGATTTCGGGGCAGACCCGGGAGTGATTGGTCGTGCGGTGCGGCTGGATGGAAATTCGGCGACGATCATTGGCGTGCTGCCTAAGAATTTTGAATTTGCGCTGTCAAACGCGGCGCCGATGTGGGTGCCGCTGCATCCTGGGCACGATCAGGCGACGCGGCGGAATTTGCGCTGGCTGCGGACGGTGGTGCGGCTTGCTCCCGGCGTGACGATGGACCAAGCCAAAGCCGAGATGGACGGCGTGACGGCGCAGCTCGCGCGCGAATATCCGCAGACAGATGGATCGGTGTTCGTGGTGATTACGCCTCTGAAGGACAGCATCGTCGGAAAAATTCAGCCGATTTTGCTGGTGCTGCTTGGGGCGGTGGCGTTCGTGCTGTTGATTGCGTGTGCGAACGTGGCGAATTTGATGATGACGCGTTCGGTGGGGCGGAAGCGCGAGTTTGCGATTCGCGCGGCGCTGGGCGCGAGCCGCGGGCAATTGATCATGCAATTGCTGACGGAGAGTTTGCTGTTGGCTGTGTGCGGCGCGGCGGCGGGATTTTTTCTGGCGGAGTGGGGCGTGAACGCGCTGGTGGCGGCGATTCCTGCGTCGATTGCGGCGGGGCTGCCGAATTTGCAGGCGGGCGATGTGAATTTGCCGGTGCTCGGCTTCCTGACCGCAGTGGCGCTGGGGACGGCGGTGCTTTTCGGAATTGCGCCGGGAGTTGCGGCCTCGCAGGTGCGAGTGAGCGACGCGCTGAAGGAAGAATCGCGTGGCGGCACGAGCGAAGGACAGTCGCGTGTGCGGAATGTGCTCGTGGCGGCGGAGATCGCGATTTCGCTGGTGCTGCTGGTGGGCGCGGGGCTGATGTTGCAGAGTCTGTGGCAGCTGCTGAATCACAATCCGGGCTTTGACCCGGAGAGGCTGCTCACTTTTTCGGTGAACTTGCCGAACGACACGTATCCGAGCGCGAAGGAATATCCGAATCCGAACCCGTCGGCTGTGCGGTTCGAGCACGAGTTCACGGAGAAGCTGCGCGCTCTGCCTGGCGTGGAAAGTGTTGGCGCGACCGACGCGCTGCCGCTCGGTGGCGGCGGTGCAACGATTCGATTTTTGGTGGAGGGACGGCCGACTGCGGCGGGACAGGAAGATGAAGCCGACATCGTGACGGTGAGTTCGGACTATTTTTCGACGCTGAAAATTCCTCTCGTGCAAGGGCGCACGTTTACCGAGGCTGAGAAACAGGATTCGCCGCCGGTGCTGGTGGTGAACCAGGCGTTCGTGCAGAAATATTTCCCTGGGGAAGATCCGGTGGGGAAGCGGACGAAGTTTACTTTTGACGCGCGCGAGCCGTACCGGCAGATCGTCGGCGTCGTTTGCAACGTGCAAGAAGAGAACATCGATAGCGAAGCGCCGCCGGTGATTTACTACCCGAACGATCAGGGGCCATCGACGTACATCACTTTTATGGTGAGGACGAAGGCGAATCCCGCGGGGATTGTGGGAACGGTGCGCGACACGCTGCACGCAATGGACCCGGCGCTGCCGGTGATCAATCCGCTGACGCTGGGGGATTTTACGAATCAGGCGCCGGCGGTATTTGTGCGGCGGTATCCGTCGTACTTGATTGGGAGTTTCGCGGCGCTGGCGTTAATTCTCGCGATGATTGGCCTCTACGGATTGATTTCGTTTGCGGCGGCGCAGCGGACGCGGGAGATTGGGATTCGTATGGCGCTCGGCGCGCAGCAGGTGGATGTGCTGCGGCTGGTGATGCGGCAGGGAATGATCGCGACGCTCGCTGGCGTGGGAGTTGGCGTCGTGGCGGGGCTCGTGCTCACGCGGACGATGGCGACGATGCTGTACAACGTGAATTCGGCGGACTTTGTGACGTTTGCTGCGGTGGCGGCGCTGCTGGTGTGCGTCTCAGCGGCGGCGAGCTATTTGCCGGCGCGGCGAGCGATGCAGACGGATCCGCTGGTGGCGCTGCGACACGATTAGGCGCGACGGCTTGTTACATGACGGTGCCATCGCGGCAGTTTTCGAGCCATTTCAGACTGTCGGGTGTGAGTTTCTTCGCGTTCACGTCGATGTATTTTTGAACGAGTTCGCGAACGGACGGATGTTGTAAGTGACCCAGGCCGTGAAGGGCACTGGATTGGCAACGCGCGTCGTTGAGGGCGAGGATTTTGCTCAACGTCTCAAACATGCAGTCGATGAGCTTGCGATCACTTTCGTCGAGCAGTTGATAGTCCTCGGACGGAACTACCTTGTGGTGCGTCCTCTCGAACCAGAAACCCGTGCAGATGAAATCCCACCACATGTAAAAACCGCTTTCCATGGTTTTTACTTTGCAGTTCGCGACGAAGTCTGCGAACGGACCATACATCGACCGAATGCACTCTAGTCGTATCTCGAGCGCGACGGCGTTGTTCCATAGTTCTCTCTGAAGATTGCAGCTGGCAGGGCTTAGCATCCCGTTGAGAACGTAGTCCAAGGTTTTAAGGGATGTGTTCTCCGCGATCGCGCCGAATTCGTTAAAGAATCGCGTCATGTGGCGGACGATCACTTCGGGATTCGATTTCTCGATGACCCAGTACGCATATTCGTTGCCCGACATGTCGCGGGTCCAATCGGTATCGTCCTCGGGATGCGTGAGGAAGTAGAGAATGAAATCGTCGTAGGACAGGGTTGAGAGGTCGAATTCGATTTCGTCGGTCATCGGAATGCGGCGCAGACTGAAGTCTACCGTACGGGTGCGAGGGTCGGCGAGACGTGGCTTGAACGATGTGCTCGCGCTACCCGTGAATTCCCTACTAGAGGTGCAAAGCGCCGCGCTTGAACAGGACGGCGAATCCGACCGCGACGAGCGCGAAGAATCCGATCGAGAAGATGTAGTACAGGATTCGGATCTTGGGCCAGAGAAACTGCGGCAGCTGGTCGGCGAATTTGTCGCTCCAGGTGTCTGAAAACCTCGGAGGGACGACGGCCTCGGCCGAATCCGGTTTCCATCGCGACGCGATCCAGATGGCGCGCATGTTCGACAGCAGAAGCGCGGCCAATAAAATTCTGAGCACGCCGATGCCGGTGAGAAGCGTATCCGACGTAAACATGATGAGGACTACCGTCGCGGCATATCTGCTGCGTTCGCGCACCCCAACCCCGCCCAAGAAATAGAAAAGGAATGTCACCACGCCGGCGATCCACTGGTTGTTGAGGACGCAGACGATCAGTGAGAAGCCGGCGACAATGGCGCAGACCCAGTAGCCCTGTGCGCCGAGGTAATCGACGTCGGAGGCTGTGTTAACGGACGGCCAGAAAAGGCTCTTGAGGCGATTGTCGGAATCTGGGGTGGAGTTCGAGACGCCTAGGGTTTGCATGGTGGCCGGATTAAAGCGCAAAACTACGGTGGTGTCGAGTGGGAATCGTGGCGGAGTTGGTACGTGGGAGAGGCGGGTGGTGTTCGAGGGTGCGAAGTGCATGGGGCTGCGGGCGTGGCGGGGCGGTGGTCCCCGTCGCGACGGGGAGCCACCGCAGTCCGGGAGAACCGTTGGTGCTTTTAACATCCGTGCGAAGCTTCCTAGAAGCCCGCGTGGCGCGCTGACTTGAGTGCGCCCACTTCGTCCTGTGGTTCGGACGAACCGACCTCTACAGGTAGTTGCGGATGAGCGCGAGTAGACGCCGGAAGAAGTTAGGCGAGGACGCGGAGGGCGGGGGCGCGTGGGGGCACGGCGGCGCCGGCGGGTAACGGGGTGTCGCGCTTTCTGTATTTGGTGGAGATGTAGTCGTCGACTAATTTTTGGAAGGCGGCGGAGAGTTCGTCGTAGGTGCCTTCGAGAGTGTTGAAGTGCTTGCCGTCGATGTACACGGGGCAGCGCGGGCTTTCGCCGGTGCCGGGGAGGCTGATGCCGATGTTGGCGGCTTTCGATTCGCCGGGGCCGTTGACAATGCAGCCCATTACGGCAAGCTTCATTTCTTCCACGCCTTCGTAGTGGCGCTTCCACTCCGGCATTTGCTCGCGAATGTAGCCCTGAATGCTTTCGGCCAGCTCCTGGAACGTGGTGCTGGTGGTGCGGCCGCAGCCGGGACAGGCGGTGACGCTTGGCGCGAAGGTGCGTAGGCCTAGCGCCTGAAGCAATTCGCAGGCGGCGTACACTTCGTCGCGGCGATCACCGCCGGGACGCGGCGTGAGCGAAACGCGGATCGTGTCGCCGATGCCTTCGTTGAGCAAAATTCCCATCGATGCGGACGACCAGACGTAGCCCTTGGCGCCCATACCGGCTTCGGTGAGGCCGAGGTGAAGAGGCTGATCGGTCTTGCTGGCGAGGTCGCGGTAAATTTCGATGAGGTCCTGCGGACGGGAAACTTTGCAGCTGATGATGATTTGATCCTTGCGCAGGCCGTTTTCGAGCGCGAGTTCGGTGGACTGCAGCGCCGAGAGCACCATGCACTCGTTGATGATTTCTTCGGAGGTAAGGCCGAGGTCTTTGTCGGTGTTCTCCTGCATCTTGCGCATCACGAGTTCTTGATTCAGCGAGCCGCCGTTGACGCCGATGCGGACGGGTTTGCCGTTGTCGCGCGCGACTTTGCAGATGGTGGAGAACTGTTCGTCGCGGCGCTGGCCGGCGCCGACGTTGCCGGGATTGATGCGGTATTTATCGAGCGCGATGGCGCACGCGGGAAATTTGGTGAGCAGGACGTGGCCGTTGTAATGGAAGTCGCCGATGATGGGCACATCGCACCCGGCATCGAGCAGGCGTTTTTTGATTTCAGGTACCGCGGCTGCAGCTTCGGGGATGTTGACGGTGAGGCGGACGATTTCCGAGCCGGCCTGCGCTAGTTCGAGGGTCTGCTGGACGGTGGACTTGATGTCCACGGTGTCGGTGTTGGTCATCGACTGGACGACGACGGGCGCGCCGCCGCCGACCTGGATTTTGCCGACCTTGACGCCGACTGTGTTGTGCCGCTTGCGAGTCATTCGACTTCTATTCTATCGAATAGGCGCACCGGTACGCTACCCGGTGCACCACTCGATGAGTTGGTACGGAATTTAGAATTCGGCGCGGCGGGCGACGGCAGCTGACGCTACGGGCTTGTGGTTCGCGCGACCCGGCGGCGGAATGATCGTCGCCATCTTGCGAATCATCGCGAGCACGAGCTTCTTGTCGTCGTCCGACAAAGTGGTGGAGTACTTCTTGATATCCGCCAGGAAACGAATTTCTTCGTCCGAGAGCTCGCCCAGGATTTTGCGGGTCTCGCGGTCGCCGGCGGTGTCGCTGCCCGGGAAGAAATCGGCGAGCGAAATCTCCATGGCTTCGGCGATCTTGGCCAGCGTCTCGAGCGAGGGAACGGTGTGGCCGTTCTCGACGCGAGACAGGTAGCAGCGCAGCAAACCGGTGCGGCGCTCGATATCGCCCTGCGACAAACCACGGTCGCTGCGATAGGACTTGATGACTTCTCCGATGTTCACTTTCGGCTTTTCTTTTGGCATGGTTACTTTCCCCTAACTGGCCCTTAGCTTACGAGTAACTAAAAAAGCAGCGCAACAAAAATCTCGAAAATTGTGTCCGAAATGTTCCTGTCAGGAACATTCGGGGTTGAAGGTGGCAAATTTCAGGTCTGCGCCTGATGAACGGGCACGGGAACGGCGTCGAGCAGGCCGCGTTTGTCGGACTTTTTGTTGACGTATAGGGCCTTGTCGGCGCGCTCGATGAACTCGGTTTGAGCTTCGCCGGTTTTGTAGTCGGTCCAACCGCAGGAGAAAGTCGGGCGAAGTTTGCCGCCTTCGACGAGCACTTCGAGGCCGCGAACGCGATCGAGGACGCGGTGAACCTCTTCCGAGCGGCATTCGGGCAAGATGGCCATGAATTCGTCGCCGCCGAGGCGGACTGCTAGGTCTGAGCCGCGGATCGCGCGCTGTATGCGATCGGCGAAGCCTTTCAGCACGGCATCTCCGGCGGCATGGCCGTAGGTGTCATTCACTTTTTTGAGGCCGTCGAGGTCGATCAGGAGAACTGTGAGCGGACGGCCGTGGCGTTGCGCGCGGCTGATTTCCTGGGCCATGCGCTGTTCGCCGGAGCGGCGATTGTAAAGGCCGGTGAGCTGGTCGAGCGCGGCGAGCTTGTACACCTCAGAGGCCAGCGTTTCGACTTTCGCGAGGCAGTCAATTTGCGTCGCGATTTGGTCGCGCATGCGGCCGATCTGCATTTGCTGGTACACCACGTAAACGCTGAAAACGAGCACGAATCCGACGAGCGCGCGAATGCCCTGATTGAGGTAGAAGCCGTAGTCGGGATCGATTTTCAGCAGGCCAGGGAAGGCGAACGACGCGACGCCGATCGTCAGCAGAAGCACGACGGCGACGGTGGTGGAGCCGAGCCAAAGCTGACGACGAGCCAGGGACTTCAGGTGCTGGCGGATCAGCTCTGGATGAATGTTTCCGACGGACGGCACGCCGTCGTTATCGTGGCTGTGAGTTGTGTCAGTCATATGCACAAAGCTGCTGCGTGGGGACAAGGATGGCAGAACTGCGGGGCGCCGCTCTATCCGTATTGTCCGTAAGAGTTCCAACTTAGTAATGAGATAACCCGCTTCTAACCGGCGGTCATTCTTCGGTTTCAACTCCAAAAAACTTCGGAAATAGCTCATGTCCCGCGCCGGCGACGCCCAAAAGCGTGCCGCGGGCGGACCTGCGTTACGCGGCGAAAAACGCGATTTTGAGGGGTTCTGCTTCGCTTTCTAAGCAGTTTTGTCCTCTGAAGCTCGATTTTCGCCGGACTCCTTACCTTGCGTGAAAGCCCCGAGGGGCCAACGCCAGGCAAAGGAGCCATCTATGAACGGCAAGCTAACGGGATTGTTGTTGTGCGCAACTTTTGTGGGATTCGCAGGACTCGGAGCTGGAACGACCGCTGCGGCCGTGCCGCAGGAAAAAGTGGTGATTGAGGACGGCACTCAGCCCGTCCCGCCGCCGATTATCCCGCCACACGCGATTGCGATGTTTGAAGATGGGACGCAGCCGGTCCCCCCTCCGATTATTCCGCCGCATGTCTTCGCGATGAATTGGGAAGACGGGACGCAGCCCCCTGTACCGCCGACACGTCCGCCGCATGCGATTGCATTGTTGGAAGACGGGACACAACCGGTGCCGCCGCCGATCGTTCCGCCACACGCCGTCGCGTCGATGCTGGATGACGGCACGCAGCCTGTGCCACCCCCAATCATTCCGCCGCACGCTATCGTGATGGCATTCGAGGACGGCACGCAGCCCGTACCGCCGCCGATCATTCCGCCACACGTTTAATCGATGCTAGAAAGCGTTTTGAACGCAATTTGAACACGGGCGCATGCGTTGCCCCGGCCTGTTTATCGGCGGAGACCGATGGGGAGGTGAGCTTGGGGTAACGTGATTGGGGAGAGAATCTTTGCCGGGTTTTCTCCCCAATTTATGCTAGGATTTCGCTTGAAATGGACTTTCTTGGGAAGTTTTTATGGTACGGCGGAATTGGTCTCGAGGCGGCGATTTTGCTTCGCTCGCTGTGGACTAGCAGCTACCTGCGATTTCCGATCTTCTACACGTATATGGCGTGCGTGTTCGCGAGTTCTGTAACGTTGCTCACGCTCGATCCGAACTCGGAAGCGTACGCGAAATCGTTTTGGTACTGGAATGCCGTGACGATTCTGCTGGGCTACGGCGTGCTGGTCGAGATCATGCATCGCACGCTGGTTGACTATCCAGGCGCGGATCGGCTGGCGCGGTTTCTGGCGATCGCGGTGTTTTTCGGGGTCGTCGGCGGACTCCTGCTGTCGTCGGCTCTCCATTACAACCCGGTTGCGATTGCCAATTGGACGCACCACGTAAACGCGCTCGAGCGCGACTTACGAATCGTGCAGGCTGTATTTCTGACGATTACTCTGGCCGTAGCGATCCATTACCGCATCGCACTGGGACGGGCGCTTGCGGGGTTGGCTTTCGGTTTCGGCTTTTATGTTGCGGTAAGCGTGGTTTCGACGGCGCTCGGGTACTACTACGGAAAGAAATTTGAACCTATCGCGAAAGAGCTACAGCCGATCGGCTATCTAATCTCGCTTGGGATTTGGCTAGCGGCGCTGTGGCAAACCGTAAAAGTTCGCAGCAAGCCGCCGAATCCTCAAGTAGAAGATGACTACCGAAGAGTTGTTGCGATGACGCGCGAGAAGCTGCGGGAAGTGCGGTCGCGGTTCATGCCGCTCGAGAGTCGATGATAGGACTAATTATTTCGCTACTCGTTGTCGTAGGGCTGGTTGTATTCCTGGCCCTATCGGCGAGGCGCGGAAGCGCGCCGACGGCGGTGGGGAGCGCGCAGGACATTGTGGGGGCGCGCGAAGCGCTCGATCATTTGCAGAAGGGACTATTGCCGGCAGAGTTTGTGGAGCGGATGTACGACCGCGGAGACGCCGAGTATGTAATGAAGGTTGCGCCGCGCGAGGTGCAGAAGCAATTTATCGCGGAGCGGAAGCGGATCGCGATCGCGTGGATCGAGCGCGTGCGAGAAGAGATCCGAGGACTTTGGCATTTCCACCTGCGCGAGTCGCGGCATCACGAGGCGATGAGCATCCGGTCTGAAATCGCGCTGGCGTTTGATTTTTACTCGCTGCTGCTGGCTTGCCGGATTTTGCAGGTGGCCGTGCGGTTTCGTGGGCCATACTCGGTGGCGGGAGTCGTCCATACAACGATGGCAGCTGCGGCAAGGGTGTGCCAGGCGTCGGAGCGTTCGCTGGGAATGCTTACGCCGGCGGCACAGATCGCGCACGAAGGCGACGACGCGCGAGTGGCAGGATAACGAATCGTGCAAACGAACATTCCAAAGCGGATGGAGGTAGTGCGAGCCGCGGAAGATTTGCGGCGGCGCACGCTTTCGGGGATTGCCGATCCGCTGGACCGCTTGATTTATCTGGCGTCGATGCGCGACTACAACACGGGGCTGTACCATCACGCGGGCCTGGCGATGAAGTTTGGCGACGATGTGGCGTGCGAAGCGCTCGCGGATTGCCACCGGGAAGCGTACCGGCAGTTGCTGGGGTCTTCGCTGGAATCGATGGTCGCGCAGCTGGAAACGTACGCGTTGCGCTCGGGAACGGCGCCGAAAGAAATGATTTCGACCTGGAAGGGCCTTGAGCCTTACCGCGTGGCGATGCCGGCCAAGAGCGACCCGCTGGCGACAGATTTCGTGTGTTCGAACGTCAAAATTGCCTTGTCAATTTTGGAGTCGCGTCTTCCCGGGCAACCTCAGCCGCCGCGCTGAGCCGCATCGCAACGCCGGTGACCTGGCCGATAATCTCCGCGTCATCCGGGTAAGCATACTGGCGGACCGCGCAGCCGGAAAGCGGGTGGGGAATCAGCGTAACGCGCCCGCCAATCACTTCACACCACGAACAGGCATAACTGTCGCGTAATTCCAAAAAATAGATAGGCCGATCGAGTTCTGTGCGCCAACTGGACGAGGGAACGCGGCGGATCTGCGGATCGATTTGGACGAATGAGCCGGGGCGGAGCAGGGGCGACATCGAATAGTCGTCGAGCCCGACGTAACCGTACTGACAGTGGCGCACATCGAGGCGCTGAATCAGCGAAATCGGGACCTCGCCCCACACCTCGACCATGCGAGAGAGCAGGTTGGTCTTATCAACGCTGAAGCCGCGGTCGAAGCGGACCGGAAAGTTGATGACTTTGTCTGGATCAGGAGCTTCCATCTCGGCGAGATGGGTGTTTTGGAGAGGCATGTCCATCTGGTAGCGGACCACTTCGCCGAGGTCGATGTCAAAGATAGAAAACAAGTCAGCAATTTTGGTTCGGTAAATAACGGCCAAGCTAAACAGCTTATAGATGCTGGGGACCGAGTCCTTGTTCTCGAGTTGAGTGAGCCAGGCGTTGGAGATGTAGAACTCGGAGTTGCCGCGATCCAGGGCGATCTTGCGGCTCAACTCTTCAACGGCGCGCGTGGTAACGCCCAGCCGATTCCTCAACTCGCGCAGGTGATCCCCGGGGCGCATACGCGGGCTCATGTGCCTCGATTCAAAACGCTAAGCGAATAGGAAGCGAAGTACAGGGAGGGTAAGGTGAGAGGCTGTGGATTCGCAACGTATTTGTACTTATGGCGAAAATAAACGAATGTTTCCGGTGCGTAACGTAACCCGCGCAAAAACCTCGGGCCGCTGCTTTCAAAGCCGAGCAAGTGGAAGAATTCCGTAAAAGTTTAGGCAATACTATTCCAGGAATAGCCCGGGCCGGCGACTGGGAGTCATCCGCCCTGCGGGCCGGTGATTCACACCGCTTAGATGTGGAAATCGAGGCGGAGAGCCGGATTCGCGGGCCGCGATTTGCAATTATTGGGCGTGCGTAAAACTACGGACTCCATCCGTGTTTCTACTATGTTAATCAAGTAGCTATTTGAGGCGCGAGATGCCAGACGGCAACCGGACGGGGTAGGGTTCCCACGGACGCGACGGTGGGTTAGAGTGTTTGGCGGCGATTATCCGGAGGCATTCTTGGGGTTCAGTGCGAGCACACGTCAGCTGAACGACGTGACGTTGGTGGATGTACGGGGCCGGTTCACGCTGATCGAGGGCGAGGCTGTGCACGATTTGTTGGTGGATTTGTTTCACGAGGGGCGGAAGCGCGTGGTGCTGAACTTTCGCGACGTGACGTACCTGGACAGCTCGGGGATCGGGCAACTGGTTCGCGCGATTTATACCGCGCGCAGGAGCAACGCGGAATTGCGCGCCGTGGAGCTGAGCCCGCAGGCCGCGGAAATTTTGAAGCTGACCAACCTGCACACGGTGATCAGCGACTACGCCACGGAATCGGCGGCGATCGGAAGTTTTACCGAGCAGTAGAGTTAGTTCCGGAATTCATTTCACGCGCGGCTTTCGTCTGACTGTGTTTCAGACGCAAGCCGCGCGATTTTTTTGCGCCGGGCTACTGTTCGATCACGCCGCAGGCGATGCGCGCGCCGGAGTTTCCGGCGGGATCGGTTTTGTAGTCGTCAGGCCCGGCGTGAATCACGATTGCTGTGCCGCCCGGCTGGAAGAGGGAATTGGCGCCATTGCCGAGAGTAACGTTGGCGTCCAGAAAGCTTGCGGTGGCTTTTCCGTCGCTGCCTGCGGTGAGATTCAGCAGGTCGCCGTTATGCGGGCCGTCAGGATTGTCCTTGCCGTGTTTTTTGTTCGCGGGATTGAAGTGTCCACCGGCAGTCTTGAAGTCGGGACCTTCACATTTTCCGACGGCGTGGATGTGGATGCCGTGCGTGCCGGGCGCGAGCTGCGATACTTCCACCTTGATTTGAACTCCATCGGCAGAGGATGTGAGCGTCGCTGTGCCGATTTTTTCACCGGCGGCGTTGACGATGTTGGCGTGCGCGGACGCTTGCGCAAATGCGGAGGTGGCGCAGCTAAACGACGCGAGCGCGACGGCGGCGGTAAGAAGTGCTTTGAATTTCATGAGGTGTCTCCGTAAGAGCGGATCGATATACACATGATAGATGCGCGGGGTGGGGAAAACAGCCGCGGGCGATCGATTTAACGAGAATTTAACTTCCTGCGGCGAGTCGATGCGCTAGCTGGCGGAGATGCGGGCGACGACAAGAGTCATGTCGTCATGTTGAGGCGCGCCGGCGGCGAATGCGTCGGCTGCGGACATGATCGCCGCAATCAATCCAGGTGCGGCGAGTGTGGTGGATTTGCGGACCGTCTCAGCGAGGCGCGTCTCGCCCCACTCCTCGAGGTCGCGGTTCATCGCTTCGCTCACACCGTCGGTAAAAATCACTAGCTCATCTCCCGGCGACACTTTCACGACCGCCTGCTCGAAAATGCAGTCGGGAATCAGGCCGATCACCGGGCCGCCGACGTCGAGACGATCGGCTGTAGCGAAGCCGCCTGCGGCGCGAAACAGCATCGGCGCGCAATGGCCGGCGTTCACATAGGTGAGTTCGTGCGTGGCGGGATCGTATTGGCCATAGAAGAAAGTCGCGTATCGATCTTCGGAAGACGCGTCGAAGAGCGCCTGATTTACGCGAGCGATCAAGCCGGCAATGTCTGCCCCGGCGCGAGCGGCTTCGGCGCGAAGCGAGGCCTGCAGGCTGGCCATCATCAGCGCGGCCGGAATGCCTTTGCCGGAAATATCACCGAGGGCGATGCCGAGTTTGCCGCCGGGCAATGCGAGGAAATCGTAGTAATCGCCGCCGACGCCGAGCGCGGTGCGGCACGCGCCGAAATATTCCACGCCGGCGATGGGCTGCAAGCGCTGAGGGAAGAGGCGCTCCTGCACTTCACGCGCGATTTCGATTTCGCGGCTCATCTTTTCGCGGCGGCCCACTTCTTCGGCGATCGCGGTGGTGAGTTGCGCGTTAGCCAGAGCAAGGCCAGTCTGCGCGGCGACGGATTTCAGAAGCCGCAAGTCTGAGCCGGAGTACGGCGCCTCCGATTTCTTTTCACCGAGGCTGATCACGCCGAGAACTTTTTCTTTCACCGTGAGCGGCAGCAATAACTGCGAACCGATGGCGGCGAGGTTCCGGCGCTCGTCATCGGAAACGTCAGGTGAATTGACCCAGGACTGATTGTCGTCGAGATACACGCGGACGGGATCGTTCTCATGCGAAACTTTGCGGATCGTGGCGCCGCTCGCCGCGAAGTACGCCTCCGGGATCGACGGATAGCCGAGCGCGTAGGCGGGTTTGAACCAGCCTGCGTCGTTGGTGAAAACGGCGACGCGCGGAACGTGCAGCGATTCGGATATGCGCTGGGTGACGCGTTCGAGCAAGGGGCGGGTTTCGAGGATGGTGCGGACTTCATCGCTGAGGCCGGAAAGAATCTGGTCGGCGTTGTAGGCGTCGCGGAAGAAACGCTTGTCGATCCATGCGCGCAGGCGGTCACCAAGGCTGCGCAGCCAAAAAATCGCGGCGAATCCGAGGCAGACGATAATCACAATTTCCAATTGATTGTGCCGCTTCTGCAGTTCCAGGCCCGCGATGAGGATGATGATCCCGTAGAGAACGATCTGGAGGACAAACGTGCCGCGGCGCGCAAGCGCGTACTGCACGCCCTGGCGAACGACCATCCGGACGTCCATCGCGCGCTGGACGATGATGACGTGCGCGAGCGTGATGGGGAAGACGATCAGCATCAAAAACGCCCCGATCACGAGCCATTCCGGGAACATCGATTCGAGATCGCCGCCGCCTCGCACGTTCTGAATAACGACGAGAATGAGAAGCGGCGTGAGGCCAAGGGTGGCGCCCGCGTAGATCAGGTTGAAACGGCGCTTCACATCGGGCGAACCGGACGCGGCGGCCTTGATGCGAGTGAACATGAAGAAACCGCTGGCAGCCGCGATGCTGAGGATGAAAATAAGCGGACCGAATTTTTCCAGCCGCACATTGAGGCCCGCGACGGAGGCATAATTTTCGATCTCGCCGATATTGTTGACGATCGCGAGAGCAGCGCATGCCAGAAGGCCGACGGTCACGATGCGAATCGGAATGCGAAGCGACTGTGGGGGCGTGTACGCAAAATTTTCAGGGAAGTAGAGGCCGAAGAAGAGCATGGAGAGCGGCCAGCACAGATTCATAAAGGTGCGGAAAATGACGCCGAAATCTCGAAGGCCCGGGCCCCAAGACTCCACACCCGAGCCGTACACGGTGCAGAGGCCGAAGAGCACAAAGATAAGAAGCCACGCCGATTTATCGTATGGCCGGACGGCAGCGACCCAGAACCCCAGAAAGATGCAAAGAAATGGGAACACGATTTTGAGCGTGACGATGGCAATCAGTCCGCCGAACAGCGGCGGAGGCTGGTAGCGCTGGAGAACGAAAGTGGCGTTGCGCGTTTCGCTAGGCGAAGTCGAAGGATGGAAGTCCACCGACATCGTATCGCCGGGCTGCGCTGACGAGACGGCTTCACCGAGAATTTTCAGGCCCGTGAAGGGGCGACCGTTGACGGCGGTGACGACGTCACCGTCGCTAAGGCCTGCGTTCGCCGCCGGGCCGGTAACGAAAGCGGTGGTAGGGGCGCCGCCGTTGTAGGAGGCGGTAAATGGCCAGTGCACCGTGACGTGCCCGAAAAATTCAGGGAACGCGAAGTAGGTCGCGCGGATTTGATACCCGCAGGTGACTACGAAGAGGGCCGCGAGGCAAATGTAGCGAAGTGTGGGGCGTTTGCGCGGCGCCATGAGCGTTGGAAGGGGCCAGTGTAGCACTGAAGACTGCGAGATTGGACGAGTGCTGCACGGAGCTACTTCCTTAGTGAATTGTTTTTCGCGGTTGTTGCGCCACGGAGCGCGGCAACTGCCGCACTCCCTACGCTAGAACGAATCAACGATGTCAGCGCAGCCTCAGTGGCTCGGCTGTGCGGTCGATGAGGCGGCAACGTTCGACTTCGAGGCCGTCGCCGGCTTTGCGAGGACGCACGCGGCGGCCCTGTGTGGCGACGAAACGCCGGCTTTGAATTCCGTCGTCTCTTTCACGCGCGTGCGAACGCCGTCGTAGCTGGCTGGAACGAACTCGTGCGGCTGGCCCTTCAACACGTAAACCATGATGGCGGCCTCGCCGGGAGCGTCGAGGCTGGCAGCGACGCCGACGCCTTGCACAGAGGAGTGCGACGAAAGTTCCTGCTTATGCGCGTCCTTCACGGTGATCGCGTGAGTGATGGCATCGCTTCCGACAGAGACGGGCGATTGCAAGGCTGAGGCCATCACTTGAGCGGTCTGCGCGCCACTGAGTGAGCCGCGAAGGTCGGAATTGGATTCAACGATGCGAGTGCGGATGCCGTTGATTTCTTGTGGCATGGAAGCCGTAGATGCGCCGCTGGGCAGGAACACGAGCATCGCCGCTTCGCCGGGCGAATCGAGGCTGGCGCCGGTGCCGACGGCGGAGACTCCTTCGACGTTGAGCAGATCGGCGGCGTTGCGATCCTGCGCGCCGAGCGCGGCTTGCTTCACGCTGGCAGAAAGAGATGCGGTCGCAGCGGGAGCGTTTGCACCTTTAGCGACAACGCCGTCGGCCGATGGCGCGGGCAAGCTGCAGCCGGCAACAACGTGCGGAGTATTGGTGCCGACGAACGTGGCGGCTGAACCGTTATTCAATGCAGACAAGACGGCGCCGATGGGATTGGCGATCGCAGTCCCGCTACTGCCGGCAAACAGCAAACCGACCGGCGTCGAAGTAGCTTCGTCCACCATGAGCGACCCGGAATCACCCTCGGCGATGAAGTTGTTGTGATTGGACGTCTCGCCCACGCTGATTTGACTTTGGTAGATTACATAAAATGAAGTGGTCGTCGAACAGCCCTGCTCGTAGTTCACTTTAACGTTGTCCATAGCGATTGATTCCACCGAAGCGCAGGTCAGTCCGGTGGTGCGTCCGCTTTTCGCGACGGCTTCGCCGATGGTGGCGGCCATGCCTGGGCCGGCGACAACTTGCGCGGGTTGCGGAATGCCGTTCGATACGGCGCCAAGTTCGAGAATATTTCCGCCGGTATCGACTTTGCCGCTGGTGACTTGCGCTATCGCGACGTCCACGGGAACGCCAGGCGCAGGATTCAGCGTGACGAACGAAGTGAGGGTGCCAACGCTGGTGGTGCCGTTGGTGGAGCAGTTGGTTTCAATCTCGCCGGGCTGCGTGACGACTTGGCCCGCGACGCCGCCGTCGGACAAGCCGAGCACGTGGTTGTTGGACATGATGTATTGCGTGCCGCCGCGAGTGAGCAACGATCCGTGCGTGCCGCCGAAGCAGAAACCGCCGCCGCCGCTGAGGCAGGTGGCGTTCACATTGGAGCCAGAGGAGCCGAGTTGGACCGGCGCGTTGAGCGCGTTTTGGTTCAGTGGCTTGACGTACACGGAACTGCTGCCGCTTGCGCCGGGGCTGGCGACCGAGGTGGCGGTGACGACTACGAGATCGTTCGTGACACCCTGATTGCTTTCGAAAGTCGGAACAGAGTTGGGCGCAGCGTAAAGGCCGGTGCTGCTGATCGCTCCGCAGGCCGATGCGCCGACCTGGCAGCTGATGGTCCAGGTGACGGCGCTGCTCGATGCGCCGGTCACTGTGGCAGTGAACTGTTGTGTGGCGAATGTCTCGACTTCGAATGGAGTGTTTGTACTGCCAGAGGGCGAGACAACGACGGTGACGCCAGTTCCCGAGCCCGTAATCGTGATCTGCAGGCCGGCCGTCTTCGAGGTATCGGCTTGGGACGTGGCGATGAGTGTGACTGCGCCCGTAGTGGGGACGGTGGCGGGCGCGGTATAAGTGGCGACCTGCGTATCGCCCAATGAAGTCTGAATCGTCCCG
>JABDGF010000043.1 GCA_013286165.1 Acidobacteriota bacterium
AAACCGGAAGGCGCAACGGCGGTGGGAACGGACGCCGGCGCGGGAAGCACGGCGGCACCGGCGGCGCCGGCTACGGCGTATCCGAGCCGGCGGTCGCGCAAGCGTTTAATTATCGTGGCGGCGGCGGTGGTGTTGATCGTTGGCGGCGCGATTCTGTGGCACTGGCTGTCTGGATTCGAATCGACCGACGACGCGCAGGTGGATGTTCACTTGTATCCCGTGAGCGCACGAATTTCCGGCTACGTGCAGGCGGTGCATGTGGAGGACAACCAGTACGTGCAGCAAGGCGCGACGCTCGTGGAGATCGATCCGGAGGATTACCAGGTCGCGCTGGCGAAGGCGCAGGCGGACCTTGCGACGGCGGAGGCGACGGCGCGTTCGCTGAACATCGACGTGCCGATCAGCTCGGTGGATACGTCAAGCCAGTTGCAATACACGGGATCGGACATTGAAAACGCGAAAGCTGCGATTGCGGCGAGTGAAAAACAGGTGGCTGCAGCGAAGGCGCGTGTGCTGGAAGCCGTTGCCGGAAATGTGAAGGCGCAGGACGACGTACAGCGCTATCACTTGCTGCTGATTAAGGATGAGATTCCGAAGCAGACGTATGACTACGCGGTGGCGTCTGCACAGACGGAGACGGCGGCGGTGGACGCGGCGCGAGCGGATGAAGCGACGGCTGAGCAAAATGTGGCGCAAGCGCAAAGCCGGCTGATCGAAGCAGTCGCGCGCGATCGTTCAGCGCAGGCTGGCCCGGAGCGAGTGGCATCGACGCGAGCGCGTGCCGTATCGGCGGTGGCGGACGTGGAGGAAAAACGAGCTGCGCTGCATCAAGCGGAATTGAATTTGGGATACGCGAAGGTGGCGGCGCCGGTGAGCGGCGAAGTGACGAAGAAAGTGGTGGTAGGGCTGAACGTCGATCCCGGGGAGCAGATGCTGACGGTGGTGCCGCTCGATCAAGTGTGGATCACGGCGAATTTCAAGGAGACGCAACTGAAACACATGCAGCCCGGGCAGCGCGTGGCGATCGAGTGCGACTCAAACGGGCGCACATATAAAGGACGCGTGGATAGCATCGCGGGTGCGACAGGGCCGCTGTTTAGTTTGCTGCCGCCGGAAAACGCGACGGGAAATTACGTGAAGATCGTGCAGCGCGTGCCAGTGAAGATCGTGCTCGACGCGGGCGAAAATCGCGACCACCAGTTGCGGCCAGGGATGAATGTGGAAGCGAAGGTCTATCTGCGATGAGCGCTGCGGCGGCGACATTTCCGGGCGAGGCGGCGATCTGGCGGCCGAAGGTGAATCCTTGGGCGATTGGCGCGACGGTTTCAATCGCGGCGTTTGTGGAGGTGCTGGATACGAGCGTCGCGAACGTAGCGCTGCCGTACATCGCGGGAGGACTGGGAGCGAGCTACGACGACAGCACGTGGGTGCTGACTTCGTATTTGGCGGCAAACGCGATCGTGCTGCCGATGAGCGGATGGCTAGCGGAAATTATCGGGCGCAAGCGGTACTTCATGTATTCGCTGGCGATTTTCACGGTGAGTTCCCTGCTCTGCGGATTCGCGCCGAGCTTGCCGGTGCTGCTTTTTTTTCGCGCGCTGCAAGGGATCGGCGGCGGCGGACTGCAGCCGATGGCGCAGGCGATTCTCAACGATTCGTTTCCACCAGAGAAACGCGGAGTGGCGTTTGCGCTGTATGGAATTTCGGCCGTACTCGCGCCGACGGTAGGGCCGATGCTCGGCGGCTACATTACGGACAGCTATTCGTGGCGCTGGATTTTTTTCATTACGCTGCCGCCGGTGCTGCTGGCGCTCTATTTGACGTATGCGCTGGTGGAGGATCCGCCATTTCTGCACCGGATTAAACGCGCGGGCATTCGAGTGGACTACATTGGGATCTCGATGCTGGTGCTCGGTGTGGGTTCGCTGCAGGTGCTGCTCGATAAGGGACAGGAAGATGACTGGCTGGGCTCGCACTTTATCACGACGCTCGCGGTTATCGCGACGGTGTGCCTCGTCACACTGGTGATATGGGAGTGGTTCCGCAAAGATCCGATCGTGGACGTGAGAATGTTCAGAAGTTTCAACTTCGCGGCGGCGAATCTGATGATGTTCATGATGGGGTTCATGCTGTTCAGCACGCTGGTGCTGATCCCCGAATTTCTGCAGACGCTGATGGGCTATACGGCCGGACTTGCGGGGCTGGTTTTGTCGGGTGGAGGCGTAGTGCTGCTGGTGATGATGCCGATCACGGGGCGGCTGACGTCAAAAATTCAGGCGCGCTATCTGATTGCAATGGGATGGCTGTGTCTGGCGGTGGGACTTTTCTATTCGGCGCATCAGCTGGATTTATTCGTGAGCTTCCGGTTTGCGATGTGGCTGCGGATCACGCAGGTGGTGGGCGTGGGATTTCTTTTCGTGCCGATCACGGCGGCGGGGTACATCGGAGTGCCGCCGGAGAAAGGCAACAGTGTTTCAGGAATTATCAACTTCATGCGGAACATCGGTGGAAGCATCGGGACTTCGGTGGTGACGACGCTGATCATTCGGCGGTCGCAGTACCACCAGCAGATTCTCGTCGGGCATACGACCGTGGATACGCCGACGTTTCGTTCGTCGTTCCGAGCGCTGAGCCACGCGATTGCGCATTCGGGGCTTCGCGATACGGACGCGTATAACCAGGCGATCGCGCGATTTTACGGGCTGGTGAATCAGCAGGCGCGCGCGCTGTCTTACATGGATACGTTTTGGATATTGGGCGCGTTCTGTTCGTTGATGTTTGTGCTCGCATTTTTTCTGAAGAAAAACGATCCGGGAGCGGGCGGCGCCGTGGCGGCGGGTTAATCACACGCGATGATTCAAGCGATCACAATCGAGCGCGAGTTCGGCTGCGGCGGAGCGGCCATTGCTGCGTTGCTTGCGGAGCGGCTAGGGTGGGCGCTGTGGGACGAGCGGCTGACCGAGGAAATTGCGCGGCTGACGCAAAGTTCGCCGGAAGTGGTGGAGAAGATCGAATGGAAACGCGATCCGGCGGTTTACCGGGTGTTTCTTTCTTTCCTTCGAGGAGCGTTCGAGGGAGGTCTGCCGCCGACGAGCCGGCTGGCGCTGCTCGACGCTGAGCGAATTGCTCGCGTCTCAGAGGCTGCGGTGAGGGCGGCGCTTGCGGCGGGGTCGAGCGTGATCGTAGGGCGCGGATCACAATATTTCCTGCGCGGGCGGAAGGATGTGTTCCGCGTGTTTCTGTACGCGTCGCGCGACTACAAGATCCGAAGAGTGATATCCGCGGGGACGCCGGAAAGCGACGCGATCGAACAGGTGGAGACGACGGATCGGCATCGCGCGGCATTTGTGAAGAAATATTTGAAAATGGATTGGCCGGACCGGCAGCTTTATCACGCGATGCTGAATACGGAGCTGGGGCATGAGAACGTTGCGGACCTACTGGTTGACTGCGTGCGGCGCGCGTGACAGCGCGCAGCTTTCAAAACAAAACAATTTAGGATGCGCGGGTGAAAATCGAGAGGTGCGCGTGTAGCAGGAAACGTCCGCGGGTGATGCGCAGCGCGCGTGGGTGATGAGAAGCGAGCGGTCTTTAGCGCTTCTGGTACGGATGGAAGATGTAGTCCTTCGATTTGACGGCGACGTGGCAGGTATTTCCGCAGTCGGCCGGGGCGGCATCGGGTGTGAACTTGTCGGTGGCGACGTCGTAATTGAAAACGGCGTAGCCCCAACCTCCGGTCTTCGGGAAGCGCTTACTGTCTTTTTCCATGACTAAGGCTTGCTTGAAAAAGTCCGGCACTTCCACGACGAATGGAGCTTCGGTGCTTTTTTTCTGTTTCCACTGGAGCTTCACGATTTTGGAGCCTTCGGGAAAGAACTGTCCGTTGGTTGGGGAGCCGGACTTGTAGGCGTTGATCATCGCGGGATTGGCTACGATTACTTTGAGGACTTCGTCGGTGCGGGCGGAGGAGACATCGGACCAGTCTTCGTAGCCGCGGAAGTCGGCGAAGGCGATGCCGCCGGGCGACGTGAGGGAGTATTTGTCCTGGGCGAAGGCGGCGGTGGCGAGAATGGCCAAACCGGCAAGCACGAAGGCGACGTTGCTGATGTGGGAGATGCGCGGTGCGCTGGTGGTGCGTCGGGGCGTTTGTGCAGCGGGTTTGGTATTTGTTTCCGACATGGCGTGTCCTCTCTGCTGGATGCGGTTTCGAACTCCGTGATTAGGCCAGATGCGCGTGTGCGGCTGCAATTGGACGTTGGTATTGGTGACGAAGACGAAGAGAGATCCTTCGGCCGGGGGGCTAGTGAACAGTCACAGAGAGGGACGAGAAATTCTGGAGGTCCACGGAGACGTTGGCATTCAATTTATGATATTCCTACTTAGGTATAATTAGTCTCGGTAACATGACTCCGGCGCGCGGAGGATTTGCGCTATGTACGCTGTTGAACAATTGGACTGGAACGCGATAGTGTGGAGGTCCACCACCCCCTCTACCCCAAGCGCCCATTTGGAGGAATTGCGCCATGAAAAGCACGGCACCCATTTCTTTTGCGGGCTCGGCGCTCGCGGAAACACGGCATGTTTGCGCATTTTTCAACAGCGAAGAGGAAGAATACCGAGTGCTGCTTCCGTTTATTAAGGGCGGATTCGAGTGCGGGCACAAGGCCGTGCACGTGGTGAATGCGGGGCAGCGCGGCGAGCACATCGGGCGGCTGACAGCGGCGGGCATCGATCCGGTAGCCGCGGAACGCAGCGGGCAATTGGAAGTGAAGACGAACACGGAAACGTATCTGCGCGAAGGCCAGTTCGATAAGAACCGGATGCTGGACGCCTTCGAGCAAATGGCAAGCAGCAACGCGGCCGGACAATTTCCGTTGAGCCGCATTGTTTGCCGGATGGACTGGGCGGCGGACGGCAAATCCTACATGAACGATCTGATCGAATTCGAATCGCGGGTGAATCATGTGTGGGAGGATCACGAAGACGCGGTGATCTGCACGTATCACCTGGGCAAATTCGGCGGAGACACGGTGATCGACATCATGCGCACGCATCCGATGATCATCATCGGCGGAATCCTGCAACGAAACCCATTCTTCGTGCCGCCGAGCGAATTCCTGCGCGAATTCAGCGAACGGCGCGCGGGACGAAGCGCGTCCACGTCCGCAGGAAACTAGAATGGCGGCCGAGCCGGAAAGTTCCGCCGAGGCCCGGCACCTTCGGCGGTGCATCAACGATTTGGTCAGCGTGCTTGCTCTGCCTGCCACGTGGACCGGCGGCACTCCCTCTCAAATTCTGAGCAATTCTCTGGACGCTTTGGTGAGCCTACTGAGGCTGGATTTCGCCTATGCCCGGCTGAACGAATCGTCGGGTACGCCCGCCACGGAAATCGTGCGCGTAAGTGCGCGTGAAGAGTCTAGGCTGCAGCCCGAAGAGCTTCGCGAGAAATTGCGGGAGTGGCTGGAGAACGACGAGCGGAAATTACCCGCCTTAGCGAGCGAAACTTTCGGAGCGCACACGATTACGCTTGTGCCTGTGCAACTCGGCCTGCATGCGGAGATCGGAATGATCGTGGCGGGATCGCGTCGAACGGATTTCCCGCAGCAGACCGAACGGCTGGTGCTGAACGTGGCGGTGAATCAGGCGGCCATCGGGATGCAGGAAGCGAGTCTGCTGAGCGCGCAGCGGCTGGTAGCAAGCGAACTCGATCAACGCGTGGTGCAGCGGACGGCGGAGCTGGCTGCACGGAACGAAGAGTTGAAGGCTGAAATTGCGAAACGCCAAGCCGTGGCGGCGAGGCTGCGCCACGAAGAAGAGGAACTACTGCGAAGCGAGGCGCATAAGGCGGCGATTCTGGATTCGTCGCTCGACTGCATCGTGGCCATCGATCATGAGGGACGCATCACCGAATTTAATCCGGCGGCGGAGCGAACATTCGGTTACGAACGCGCGGCTGTAGTGGGAAAGCTGCTGGGCGATGTGATCGTGCCGCCGAGCCTGCGCGCGCGGCACCACTCTGGGTTTGCGCGGCACCTGATCACCGGCGAATCGCGAGTGCTGGGGCGGCGGCTGGAAATGACGGCGCTGTGCGCGGACGGCAGAGAAATTCCCGTGGAGCTGACGATCACGCGGATCCGGCAGGAGGGCCCCCCGAGTTTCACAGGGTATTTGCGCGACATCACGGAGCGCAAGCGGAACGAGGATGCGCTGCTGGAGACGCATGCGAAACTCGCGCGGAGCGAGGAGCGGTGGCGGTCTGTATTTGAAAATTCGGCGGTCGGTGTGGCGCTGAGCGATTTGAACAGCAGGCTGATCGCGGCGAATCCCGTGTTCGAAAAGATGCTGGGATACACGGAAGCCGAGCTGCGCGAGATGAGCTTCCTGGATTTTACGGTCGAGGAGGATCGCGAATCGAACCGGGCGATGGTGCGGGAACTGGTGGAAGGAAAGCGGAGGCAATTCCAGATCGAGAAACGGTACAGGCGGAAAAACGGGGGAGTGGTATCGGTGCGCAACACGGTTTCATTCGTAGCTGGGACGGAGAAGCAGCCGGGATTTCTGCTGGCACTTTCGGAGGACGTGACCGAGCGGCATTTGGCGGAGGAAGCGCTGAACGAGACGCGAAACGAGTTGGCACACATGGCGCGAGTGACGGCGCTGAGCACGTTGACGGCGGCGATCGCGCACGAGGTGAATCAGCCGCTTTCCGGAATTGTGACAAACGCGAGCACGTGCCTGCGAATGCTTGACGCCGATCCTCCGAATCTGGCGGGCGCGAGCGAGACGGCGCGGAGGACGATTCGCGATGGGAATCGCGCATCTGAAGTGATTGCGCGGCTGCGGACGCTTTTCAGCAAGAGCGAGCCGACATTCGAAACGTTCGACTTGAATGATGCGGTGAAGGAAGTGTTGGCGCTTTCTGCGGCCGAAATGCAAAGGAACCGGATCGTGGTGCAGTCGGAATTGGCCGCGGCGCTGCCGTTGGTGCTCGGGGATCGAATTCAGATTCAACAAGTGATTCTGAACCTCGTGAGGAACGCGTGGGACGCGATGAACGTGGTGAACGATCGCCCACGGGAACTATCGATCAGGACGGAGCACGACGGAAACAACGGAGTGTGCCTGCGGGTGAAGGATTCGGGAGTGGGATTGGACGCGGAAGTGGAAAAAAAGCTGTTTCAGGCGTTCCACACGACGAAGAGCGATGGGATGGGGATCGGACTTTCGGTGAGCCGGTCGATCGTGGAGCGGCATCAGGGGCGGCTGTGGGCGGAGAGGAATGAAGGGCCGGGAGCAACATTTTTTCTGGCGATTCCGGCGGGTACCAATACTTTCGTCTAATAGACGATGGCTAGACTTCTCCGCATTGTGGAGGGATGAAGGACGCGCAGGCGCTGGTGGTGGTCGTGGTTGATGACGATGAATCGGTTCGCGAGTCATTGCCGGATCTATTGCGGGAATTTGGATATACGGTGCTGACGTTTTCGTCGGCTGGGGAATTTTTGGCGAGTGACGCGCTGGATCGGGCGCGATGCCTGGTGTTGGATGTGGTGATGCCGGGGATGAGCGGGATCGATCTGCAGAAGGAATTGAAGAGCCGCGGGAGCAAGTTGCCGATCATTTTCATCACCGCGCAGAAGGATGAGGCGATCCGGAAGCGCGTGCTGGATCAAGGAGCGGTGGATGTGCTGCTGAAGCCCTTCAGCGACACGGCGCTGCGGGATGCTCTGAGCAAGGCGACTGGCGGCGCGTGAGGCGGGCGAGAATTCTATGGCGCAGAGTGAAGCTGTGCGGCGTGAATCTGGACGCACGACAATGCCTGCCGCGAAACCCACCGTATTTGTGGTCGATGACGACGTGTCGGTTCGAGAGTCGCTCGAGATGCTGATTGAAGCGGCGGGGTGGCGACCGGAATTGTTTGCCTCGGCGCAGGCGTTTCTTGAGCGCGCGCCGGTTGCGGTGCCGCACTGCCTGGTGCTGGACATTTCGCTGCCTGGGCTGAACGGCCTAGACCTTCAGAAACAGCTCGTGGCGTTGCGGCCGGAACTTCCGATTATTTTCATCACGGGACATGG
The DNA here is from genome assembly GCA_013286165.1 of Acidobacteriota bacterium. Taxonomy (GTDB): domain Bacteria; phylum Acidobacteriota; class Terriglobia; order Acidiferrales; family UBA7541; genus Palsa-295. The sequence continues at coordinate 8,076 of JABDGF010000043.1, forward strand.
CGATGTGCCGAAGAGCGTGCAGGCGATGAAGGCCGGCGCCGTGGAATTCCTGACAAAACCGTTTGCCGACGCGGTGTTGATTGAGGCGATCCGAAGTTCGCTAGAGCGAAGCCGGAATTTTCTGAGCGAGTCCGCGGAAGTGCAGGGATTGAAGGAGCGGTTCTCGTCGCTAACGCAGCGGGAACAGCAGGTGATGAAATTGGTGGTCGATGGACTGCTGAATAAGCAGATCGGCGGAGAATTGGGAATCAGCGAGATCACGGTGAAGGCGCATCGCGGCAAAGTGATGCACAAGATGAAGGCCGACTCGCTGCCGAGCCTGGTGAAAATGGCGGCGAAGCTCGGAGTTCCCCCGGCGAAAGCCTGAGCAAAGTTTGTTGAATTGGATTTTGTAGTTCCCTGCCCTACTTTCCACGCGAAAGCCCTGCCTGCAAACGACCCACCGGTCGATACAAACGTATCGGCAATACCTTCGTTCAATTGTTTCGATTTCGTTCCACTGGCTTAATGCGCGTGTTGATGAACTGCTCTCGTTGACCGAAGCGCGTTAAGCCAGAAGCGATGTTCCTCACGTTGACGGCGCGCTGACAGATGGAGTGGGTCGTGCGGGAAATAAAATGAGACGGAGGAAAGTCATGTATGGATCTGAGATGGACCTGGGAGTGAACACGATCGCGGGGCTACCGGTCACCGCATTTGATGACAGCGTGAGCGACGAGCATTCGCTGGTGGCGAAGGCCAAGAGCGGACACGACGAGGCCTTCGGAGAACTGTACAAGCGCCACCAACGGAGGGCGTACCGGACGGCCGTGCGGATTCTTCGCAACGAGCACGACGCGGAGGACGCGGTGCAACGCGCGTTTCAGCGGGCGCTGATGAATCTGCAACGGTTCCGCGAGGACTCGACGTTCTCCACCTGGCTGACGCGGATTGTGATCAACGAGGCGATCATGGCTGTGCGGCGGCGCCGCACGCGAGAATCTCTCCACGGAAACAGCCTGGAGGGCACGGATCGCGACGCGGCGATGGAGATTCCGGGCCACGGACCGTCGCCAGAAGAAATTCTTTGCGAAGGCGAACGCCGCGCGGCCTTGTTTGAAGCGATCGGCCAACTTCGAAAGAGCTTGCGGGTGGTGGTTTTGAACCGCGAACTGAGAGGACTGACGAGCGCGGAGACGGCGCGGGAGCTAGGGCTGACAGATGCGGCGGTGAAAGCCCGGTCGCTGCACGCGCGGAGGTTTTTGAGGAAGCACCTGGAGCGGACGTTCAGGAGGCCGCGCGTTATCGGCAAGCTGCGAAAGAGAATGGCATAACAAAACGTCGAAAAATTCCCCACCCCGGGTGCCGGGCCGGCCGCGACGGCGGCTGGCGGCGTCGATGTCGCCGGGGCACCCGATACTATCGTCTGATTGTTCCGGCACGGTCGTTCTGTTGTGATGTGCGGGCCGCATCATGGACGGAACGGCCGGAGGGCCAGCAGTGGGCGACCCGAACGAACTTCGGTATCGAAAAATCCTGCTGAACAACGGGAAAGCCATGCCCGCGCTCGGGTTTGGGACGCTGATTCCCTCGCTGGACGATACGCGGCGCGCGACCCGAGCGGCGTTGGACGCGGGCTTCCGCCAATTCGATTGCGCCGAGCGCTACCGGAATGAAGAGGCCGCGGGCGAAGCGATCGAAAGCGCTGTGGCCGACGGCATCGTGAAGCGCGAAGAACTTTTCATCGCGACGAAACTTTGGAACAACAATCATCGCCCGGCAGCGGTGGAACCGGCTTTTGATGCGAGCCTGAAAAGGCTGCGACTGAACTACCTCGAGCTGTACCTCATTCACACACCCTTCGCATTTCAACCCGGAGACGATCAGGATCCGCGGGACTCATCTGGAAACTTGCTGTACGACCGCGAAGTGAGTTTACTCGACACGTGGAAAGCGCTTGAGGCGCTCGTGGATCGCGGCAAATGCGGAGCGATCGGTCTTTCGGACATCGGCTTGGAGCAACTGAAGCCGATTTATGAAGCTGCGAGGATCAAGCCAGCTGTGATTCAGGTGGAATCGCATCCGTACCTGCCGGAAACGGAACTTCTTGATTACTGCAAAGGAAACGGGATCGTGTTTTTGGCGTTTGCGCCGCTCGGACACGGGATGAAACCGGGACTGCTGCAGGATCCCGTGATCACTGGGATTGCAGCACGCGTGGGCAAGACGCCCGCGCAGGTACTGCTGGCGTGGGCGCTGCAGCGCGGGACGGCTTTGCTCACTACGCCGAAGAACGCGGAACGGGCACGGGAGAATTTCGACGTTTCCGAGCTGCCGCAAGACGCGATGGATGAAATCAATGGAATCAAGACGAGGCAGCGGCTGAACGAAGTGGTGAAGACGGGCGTGCCGGGATTTATTCCGCAAGGGAGCTGAAATGGAAGCGACGCCACAGAGCGAACTATCGCCACGTGAGAGAAAAATCCGCGCGGCGCTGGATCAGCACTGGGCTGCGTCTGACGCCAGCGATTTCGAAGCCGAGCATCGCATCTATCTGGAAGACGCGGTGTTGGAATATCCGCAATCCGGCGAGCGAACACGCGGCCGATCGAACATACAGAATCAGCGCGCGAGCCAGCCGAGCAACAAAAGATTTTCGGTGCGGCGGATCATTGGGAGCGGCGAGCTCTGGGTGACCGAATTTATTCTGACGTACGACGGGAAACCTTCGTACACCGTGAGCATTATGGAGTTCAAAGGCGACAAGGTTGCGCGGGAAACGCAGTATTTCGCGGATCCGTTTGCGGCGCCCGCGTTCCGCGCGAAATGGGTCGAACGGATGGACTCGTAGTTTCGGGGTATTTTCCCCGCCCGAGGTATGAGCGATGGAATGGAAACGGTTGGTCGAGTTGGCGCTGCTGGGCGGAAGTGGTTTGGAGCAATACGCAATTCTGCTGGTCCGCGTTTCGATCGGATTATTTTTCGCCATCTCCGGCGCGTACAAATTGTTTGTCGCCGGCGGCACGAAACCCGTGTATGACACGCTGGTGAAGGCGAAAATTCCGTTTCCGAAACAAACGGCGTATTTCGTGGCGGGCGTCGAGCTTGTGTGCGGGTCGCTGGTCGCCGTGGGTTTTCTTTCGAGCCCTGCCTGCGCGGTGTTGCTGATCGATATGGTGGTGGCGATCCTCACGGAATCGCTTTCCACACTGCCTAAGAATCTTTCGCCGCTTCAGCGGCTCGACGACTTCCTTTATTTCCCGGAAACGCTCTACGTGCTGTTCTTCGTGTGGCTGGTGTGCGCGGGGCCGGGAAGATTCAGTCTCGATTACTGGCTCGCTGGCAAATTACTCACGTGACGGCGTTTTTGTGCGGCAGCTGAGCCGGCGATTTGGCACCGGCGCTATCCGGTTGTAGGATGGCTGGACTGCGGGAGACCTCGAGTTCCTGAGAACCTTTCATGCCGCAGGCACACAGCGCTCTTTAATCGACTTTCCATTGTGAAGATACGCCGTCTGGGAGATTTGAGCGCAGGGGTGTAGTGGCGGAGGGTGATTGTTTTGAAGTGTTCGGGCCAGGAAGTTGCGGTCGGACGGTCCATACGGCGGGCCTTTAGACGTGCGGCGACGGCGTGCGCGTGGTTGGCGCTGGCGATTGGGTTGACGAGTTGTCAACCAGGAACGAAGAGTGGCGCGGAGCCGAAGATTTTGTTCACGCAAGTGCCTGCGAGCGATCCCGGGAACCAGATCGAACAGGATGTGATGGAGGGAACGGTCAGCGGCGCAAAGCCGGGACAACGACTGGTGCTCTACTCCAAAACCGGAGGCCGTTGGTGGCTGCAACCAATCTTGAGCGCTCCGTTTACACCGATCGCGCCGGATGGCGTGTGGAGAAACGAAACGCATCTTGGGACGGACTACGGGGTGCTGCTCGTTGATCCCGGATATCGTCCCGTTGCGGTGATGGATCAGCTGCCGCCGCCCGGCCATGGTGTGGCGGCGACGGCTGAGAGCGCCGGCCAACAGAAGTCGTCTTCTTACTTTGTGAACTTCAGCGGATTCACATGGAGAGTGCGAAAACAAGCGAGCAATCGCGGCGGAAGCTTGAATCCGTACAATCCCGAAAATGTGTACGTCGATAAGGCGGGCGTACTGCACATGCGAATTCTGAAGCGGGACGACAAATGGACCGCTTCGGAGATCAATCTGACGCAAAGCCTTGGCTACGGAACGTATTCGTTCATCGTGGATGACATTTCGAAGCTCGATCCTTCCGTAGCGTTTGGAATTTTCACGTGGGACTACTCAACGAACCACGAAACAAACCGGGAATTCGACATCACGATCAGCCGGTGGGGCGATCCGCAAGATAAAAATGCTGAATTTGTATTGCAGCCGACGATCGCGGCGACGAACTCAGCGCGATTTATGGCGCCTGCCGGGAAATTGAAGCTCACGATTATTTGGGAAGCGGGGCAGCTGACGATGATCGCGGCGAGAGTGTCGAGTTCGGGCGACGGTCCAGTCGTGTTCAAACACGTCTTCACGTCGGAGGTTCCGGCGCCGGGGCTCGAGTCGATGAGAATGACGCTATTTCCTTACAAGAAGCCGAATGAAAAGACGTTCAGCCTTCAAAGTCCGGCGGAAGTGTGCATCGATCGATTTGAGTATTTGCCGTAGGTCGCGAGGTCGCGCGCAACGATGAAGTGGCTTTTGCTAATTGGGCTGTTGCTGATGGGGAGCGGCGGGAGTTCTGGAACAACCACGGGCGGCGCGTCGGCTGGCGCTCGAGATGTGGTGCATCCGAGCCACAGCCAGGATGTGTGGGATGAGGAGGCTGGATTTACCGGCGGCTACGTTTACTCGATCACGCAAACGAACGACGGGTACATCTGGATCGGCACGAGCAAGGGCCTTGTGCGATTTGGCGGACTGACGTTTTTGCCGGTTCGGCCGGGCGGACCGAACGCCGACTCAAAACGAGCAATTCTTGGCGTGATGGTGGACGCGAACGATCAACTCTGGGCAACGGATGACAACAGCCGGCTCTACCGGTACGAGTCTGGACATCTGTCTGCCCCGCTGCCGGACAACGGCAACCACCGTTACATATTGACGTACCTGGACAAAAGCGCGACGGGTTGGCTGCTTTTCGTATCTGAAACGCAGGGACTAATTAAATACGAGCGAGGCTCGCGACAAGTGCTGCTGACGCCGGAAATGATGCCGCGATTGCCGACGGGAGTGGCGCAAACGGCGGACGGGTCGATTTGGATCGGGACGCAAGCGTCGGGTCTGTTCCGGCTTACGCAGGCTGGAGGCGTTTCTGGAATTCAGCACGTGGAAGCCATCACAAATTCGAAGATCAATTGTTTGCTTCCGGTGGGCACTTCGACACTGCTGATTGGGACGGACAAAGGTTTGCTGAATTTCTCAGATGGACAATTAAAGGAAGTGGCGCCGGAACTGGCGCGCGCCGATGTGCTCGCGCTGGCGGCCGGTCGAGACGGGAAAGTGTGGATTGGCAGCGACGATCGCGTATTCAGCGCGGACGCCGCGAATATCGAGAAAGGCAGTTCGGTGCAGTCGCTGGGGAGTTTTAGCGTGCGGCAACCGGTGACGGCGCTGCTTGAAGATCGCGACGGCGAGCTGTGGATCGGAGAAACGGGGATCGTGGAGCGATACCGGGCGAGCGGCTTCACGAGTTATTTGAGCACGGCAGGCATGCCGTGCAGCAATTGCGGCGCGATCTATGCCGATCACAAGGACCGTGTATGGTTCGCGCCCGCGGACGGCGGGCTGTTTCAACTTGCGCAGAATACTGTGGAGCCGGTTGAAGCAGGTGGAATTGAAAAAGACATCGTGTACACCATTGCCGAGGGAGCGGACGGCGACGTGTGGGTCGGCCGAAAACATGGCGGAGTTACCTATTTCCATACGGGCACCAACGGGGAGCAGGCGACGACCTATACGCCCGAGAATGGACTGGCGGAAAACTCGGTGTATTCGATTTACCGCGCGAGCGATGGCGCGATGTGGTTTGGAACGCTGGCCGGTGGCGTGAGCCGCTTTCAAAGCGGCAGATGGCGCACATTCAATATGCAGGACGGCCTACCCTCCAACACGATTTCAGCGATCACGGGATACCGGGACGGAGACATTTTTGTGGGCACGCCAAGCGGCCTGGCGGAATTCAAGAACGATCGCTGGAAGATTTTTCAGGCGCAGGACGGACTTCCGCCTGGCGCAATTACGAGCCTTTTTCTAGATAGCTCGAACATACTGTGGATCGGCACGACGAAGGGCATCGCGTTTTTGCAATCTGGGTCCGTTCATGTGCCGCTTGGGGCGCCGAACGCGTTGTACGAATCGATCCTGGGCATCGCGGAATCGGGCGAGTGGCTGTGGATCACGACGAGCGAACACGTGCTGCGCATGAAACGAACTTCCCTGCAGAACCAATCGTTTGGCGAGGGAGATTACCGAGAGTTCGGATTGCTGGAGGGCCTACCGAGCACTGAAGGCGTGAAGCGGAACCGGTCGGTGGTGGTGGACGATCACGGCCGCACCTGGTTTTCGTTGAATAAAGGAATTGCGGCGCTCGAACCCACTGCTTTTTCTACGCCGGCGTTTCCTGTGAAAGTTCGCGCCGACGGATTTCTTGTTGACGGCAAATCGCTGCCGACCGATGGACGTGTGGAAGTTCCCGCGGGCGGGCATCGCATCACATTTCGCTACGCGGGGATCAGCCCGACGAATCCAGACAACGTGAGATACCGGTATCGGCTGGATACGGTGGACTCAGAGTGGAGCGAACCAACCGCGCTGCGGGAAATCGACTACACGAACGTGCCGCCGGGAAAATTCCAGTTTCACGTGGTGGCGCGCAATGCGGATGGGATTTGGAGCGATGAGGAAACTGCCATGGCGTTTGAGGTTCGGCCGGCGTACTGGCAGACGGCGTGGTTCCGTGTGGGAAGCGTGCTGGCGCTTTCGGCGCTCGTCTTTGCGCTGTATCGAATCCGGATGAGGGAACTCAATCGGCAATTTGAGGTGGCGCTTGACGCGCGAGTGGACGAGCGCACGAGAATCGCGCGAGAGCTGCACGACACGCTGCTGCAAAGCCTGCACGGGTTGATGTTTCAATTTCAGGCGGCGCGCAATCTATTGCCGAAGCGTGTCGAGGAAGCGATCGAGACGCTGGATAGCGCGATCGGCGCGACCGAACAGGCAATCGCGGAGGGGCGAGGCGCGATTCATGACCTGAGGGACGATTCGGTGCGTGATCGCGATTTGAGCGAGTCGCTGAAAGCCACAGCACAGGAACTGGCGGCTTCGCGGCATCCGGGATTTCCGGCGCCGGAATTTGAAATGGTGGTGGAGGGCGAGCACAAGGATCTGCTGCCGGCGCTGCACGATGAAGTGTACCGAATCGCGCGAGAGATCCTGCGAAACGCTTTCATGCATTCGGAGGCGACACGGATTGAAGTGGAAGTGCGATACGATGCGCACGCGCTGCGGCTGCGCATTCGTGACAATGGGAGAGGAATCGACCCGAAGATCTTGCGGGATGGAGGAACTTCGGGCCACTGGGGATTGCGCGGTGTTCGTGAGCGCGCGCAGCAAATCGGAGCGCAATTGGATTTCTGGAGCGAAGTGGCGGCGGGAACGGAAGTGCAGCTGAACGTGCCGGCTGGGCTGGCGTATGAACATCCAGGCACGGCGGCTGAGCGGAAGCGCGCGGCGGGCGGAGCGCGCCCGACGGGTTCGACGGACAAGAAAGCATGAGCGAAAACTCCAACGTGATACGAATTCTGAGTGTGGACGATCATGCGCTGCTGCGGAAAGGCATCAGCGCGCTGGTGAATGGCGAAGCGGATATGAAGTTGATCGCCGAGGCGTCTAACGGGCAGGAAGCGATCGAAGCGTATCGCCAGCACCGGCCGGATGTGGTGCTGATGGATATTCAGATGCCGGGAATGAACGGGACGGAGGCGATCGACCGGATCCGGAGCGAATTTCCTGACGCTCGAATTATTGTGCTGACCACGTACACAGGCGATGCTCAAGTGATGAGAGCGCTGAAGGCGGGCGCGCGCGCGTACATTTTAAAGGGACACGTTCACAAAGAGCTGCTGGAGACGATCCGCGTAGTGAAGGCCGGGCACAAGCGGGTACCTCCCGACATTGCCGAGCAATTGGCCGAACACGCCGCCGACGACGCGCTGACGCAACGCGAAATCGACGTCCTGAGACTGATCGCGGCGGGAAATTCGAATA
>JABDGF010000044.1 GCA_013286165.1 Acidobacteriota bacterium
GATGCATTCGAAAAAAGTGGGATGCGCGGCGAGTTTGCCGGAGGCCATGAGCGATTCGATCGCCGCGTGGACTTTGGCCCAGGCGGCGGCGAAAGCGTCGTCGGAAATTTCTTCGCCCGCGACGCGGATGCGCTCGTTGATTTTTTCCAGGTGTGGCGAAGTGTAAAGGCCGGTGCGAAAGCCTGCGGTATAAAGAATCGATTCGAGCATCGCGGCGGTGGAGCCCTTGCCGTTGGTGCCAGCGATGTGGACACAGGGCGCCGCGCTATGCGGATTGCCGAGGGCTTCGGAGAGGATGGTGATGTTGTCGAGGCCGAATTTTTGCACGCGCGCCTGCTGCGGCGAGGCAAGCTCGCGGCCCAGAGCGAAGAGGGCGCGGACGGCTTCGGCGTACGTCATCGTCTGGGGCTAGTTCAGGAAAAAATCGAGCGCGTTGGAGACGTAGGCTTTCAATTCTTTGCGCGCGACTACGGCGTCGAGAAAGCCGTGCTGGAGCAGGAATTCGGCGGTTTGGAAGCCTTCGGGAAGTTTTTGGCGGATCGTCTGCTCGATCACGCGCGGGCCGGCGAAACCGATCAGCGCGCCGGGTTCTGCGATGTTGAGGTCGCCAAGCATCGCGTAACTGGCGGTGACGCCGCCGGTGGTGGGGTCCGTGAGAATCGAGATATACGGGAGCTTGGCTTCGTCGAGGCGGCCGAGCGCGGCGGAAACTTTTGCGAGCTGCATGAGGCTCACGGCGCCCTCCATCATGCGAGCGCCGCCGGAGCTGGAGACGACGATGAGCGACTCGCGTTTTTCGATGCAGCGTTCGGCGGCGCGCGCGACTTTTTCGCCGACCACGGCGCCCATCGAGCCGCCGATGAATGCGAATTCCATGGAACAGCAGACGACGGGGCGGCCGTTGAGATGGCCTTCGGCGGTGATGACGGCGTCTTTCATGCCGAGTTTTTGTTGCGCGTCTTTCAGGCGCTGCTTGTAGGGCTTGAGGTCGGTGAATTCGAGCGGATCGTTGGAGGCGAGGTCGGCGTCGAGTTCGGTCCAGGGCTCTTCATCGAGAAGCAGCTCGATGCGGCGGCGGGCGCTGAGGCGGAAGTGGTGATCGCACTTCGGGCAGCATTCCCAGTTCGTCTCGAGATCTTTTTTCCAGATGATGGCGCGGCAGGCGGCGCACTTGGTCCACATGCCTTCGGTGCGGACGCGACGCTCTTCCACCGGCGTGGGATTCTCGATCGGTTTTTTCTCGCGCTTGAACCAGGCCATTTAGTAGTCGATTCCCCGTTGGGCGAGGATGCCTTTCGTGTAGGGGTGCTTCACTTCTTTCATCTCGGTGACGAGATCGGCGGCTTCCACGAGTTTGGGATGCGCGTTGCGGCCGGTGCAGATCACGTGGACCTGCTCGGGGCGCGCGGTGAGCGCTGCGACAATTTTTTCGGGATCGAGCATTTTGTAGCTGAGCACGTAGTTGATCTCGTCGAGCACCACCAAATCATACTTCCCGGAGTAAATCTGTTCGCGGCCGAATTCCCAGGCCTGTTCACAGAGGCGAACGTCTTCGGGATCGGTGTCTGCGCCACCGACTTTCACGAAGCCGCGGCCCATGGGCTTCATCTCGAATTTGTCATCGCCGAGCATTTTGGCGGCGTCCAACTCGCCATAGTGCCACGAGCCCTTGATGAATTGCACCATCAATACCCGGAGGCCCTGGCCGACGGCGCGAAAGGCGGTGCCGAGGGCGCAGGTGGTCTTGCCCTTGCCGGGACCGGTGTAAACGATGAGGAGTCCTTTGCCTTCGGGCATGTGCGTTGTGTGCGTCTTTGTGGGCGAGGGCCGCACAGAAATGAAAGTGCGTGATTCGCGCACTACGGACGAACTTCTATCGTCGCTGGGGCGCGGGGAAAGGTCAAGCGGGGGCGAATTTACAACTGGTACGTCTAAGGATTGAACCGAGGCGGAGTATGATGCTCCGGTGTTGGGGCTGGAGAGACGAACGAATTCTAGAGGAGAGAGCGAAATGAAGAGAGCGATGGGGCTGTGTAGTTTCTTGGTTTTGGTGGTGGGGCTGATGGCGGCGATGGTGGGTGCGCAGGGACAGCCGCAGGATAAGACGAAGCGGCCGAGCCCGCCTGCGTCGGCGGATTGCACGCTCGCGAGCGGCGGCACGATTCACGTGGATTATTCGGTGCCGAGCATGAAGGGGCGGAAGATTTTTGGAGAGCTGGTGCCTTACGGCGAAGTGTGGCGCGCGGGCGCGAATGAGGCGACGACGTTTGTGATCAGCAAGGACGTGACGGTGGGCGGGAAAATGGTGCCGGCAGGGAGCTACACGCTGTTTGCGATTCCCGACAAGGATAAGTGGACGCTGGTGATCAGCAAGAAGACGGGTGAGTGGGGCGTCCCCTACCCCGGGGCGGGCGATGATTTTGCGCGGGTGGATATGAAGACGAGCGCGCTGCCGGGGCCGCAGGAGAAATTTTCGATTACGTTGGATAAGGGTGCGAGTGGGTGCACGCTGAAGATGGCTTGGGAGACTACGCAGGCTGCGGTCGATATTAAGTAGATGTGTGGTTGAGATAGCTAAACCCGGGACCAACTGAGAGTTGGTCCCGCTCAGACTCGAAAGGCTAAGCTACATCCCGCTTCGCGGGACTAAGACGAACGGCCCCGTCACAATTCGTGGCGGGGCCTTTTTTTTCAGCCGAGCTGGTAGGTGGTGAGGATCAGATTGGCGATGGATTGGACGCGGGTGCGGGCGGTCGGCGACATTTCGGTGGAGGCGGATTTTTCCTTGAGAACTAGCCAGATACCGGGGCGGTGAATGGATTTGTCGTGGCAGATGGCGCCGGTGAGTTGGATCACTTCGAGCTGGCCGTCGGCTAGTTCGGTTTTGAGCTGGGCGCGGACTTCGTCGAGGAGGTCGAGGAAGCCTTGGGAGGCGAGCATGGGATCGACGTCGCGCGGGATGGGAGCTTCGACTTCCTCCAAGTCGTAGTCGGGGAGCGGCTGCGTGATCATGAGTTCGGCGGAGGCTGTGGGGGCGTGCGTGTCGTATGTGATTTTTGCGGGCATGCGCAGTATGGTCTCACGGGCGCGGAGGAAGTGGCTAGTGACGAGTGGCTAGTGGCTAGAGAAAGGCGGGGAGAGATCCTTCGGCCGATGAATCGGCCTCTCTTCGCTTCGCCCGAGGGCAAGCAGGATGACGTCAAATGCGGGCGATTACGGGTGGCGATATCGGAGTTTCACAGTTCATGGAGGTGCGGATTCCGTTGCGCAGGCAGGAATGCCTACCCCACGCTGGCACGCTTTATTTGTCGTAGGGGTGGCCGGAGAGGATGGTGAAGGCGCGGTAGATTTGTTCGGCCAGGAGGACGCGGGCGAATTCGTGGGGCATAGTCAGGGTGGTGAGGGAAATTTTTTGGGTGGCGCTGGCGCGGATTTCTTCGGGGAAACCGGCGGCGTCGCCGCAGAGGAAGATCATTTCGCGAGTGCCGCGGTCGCGAGACTGTCCGATCCATTGGGCGAATTGCTGGCTGGTGAATTGTTTTCCGGCGGCGTCGAGAAGGACGAGAGTGGACGCGGTGTCAATTTTGAGTTTGCGCAGGGCGGCGGCGCTGGTTTCGCGCAGCTCGGTGATTTCGGCGGGCGTAAAGCGCTGCGTGCGCTTGATGTATTCGTCGACCATGGCGCGGAGGGCGGCGTTGTGTGTTTTTCCGAGCATGACGAGGCGGATTTTCATCGCTGATTTGAGGGACGCGCGAGGCTATTCGATCAGACCGAACTTTTTTCTTTTTTCGAGCAAGGTCTTGCGGCTGATGCCCAGAATTTCCGCGGCGCGGCCGATTTTGTAGTGCGTGGCTTCGAGTGTGGCTTTGATGGCTTCGCGCTCGAGACTTTCGAGCGAGCGCAACGGGCCGCCGCTGGTCTGGTGTGTGGCGGACATGCGCACGATTTCCGGGAAATTTTCCACGCCGAGCTCCGGCGACTGCGAAAAGACGAGCGCGTGCTCGATGGCGTTCTTCAATTCGCGGACATTGCCGGGCCAGTCGTAGGCTTCGAGCAGGCGAAGCGCGGCGGGCGAAAATGTGGCGTCTGGGCGGCCGTGAACGGGGCCGAGGCGAGAGAGAAAATGTTTTGCGAGGACGGGAATGTCGGCGCGGCGATCGCGTAGCGGAGGAACGACGATCGAGAGAATGTTGAGGCGGAAGTAGAGGTCTTCGCGAAAGCGGGCTTCGGAGACGGCTTTCGTGAGATCGGTGTTGGTGAGGGCGATGAGACGCGCGTCCATGCGCAGAGTTTCGTTGCCGCCGAGGCGTTCGAACTTGCGTTCCTCGAGGACGCGCAAAAGCTTGGCTTGAATGCCGGGAGCGAGCGCGGCGACTTCATCGAGGACGATGGTGCCGGCGTCGGCGAGTTCGAGGCGGCCTGGTTTGCGAGCGACGGCGCCGGTGAAGGCACCCTTTTCATGCCCAAAAAGTTCGGATTCGACGAGTTCGCTGGGGAGGCTGGCGCAGTCGATTTTCAGAAGAGGCGCGTCGTGCCGCGGGCCGCACCCGTGAATCCAGCGCGCGAGTTGGTCTTTGCCGGTGCCGCTCTCGCCGGTGATGAGCACGGTCGTCGAAGCGTCGGCGACTTTGTGCGCGAGTTCCAGTACGCGCAGGGATGCGGGGCTTTGCGCGATCCAGGTGATGCCCGCGGGCGCGCTCACGCGATTCCCTGCTGCGGCTGAAGATGAAGGTGCGAGTGCGCGATGCGGTGTGAGGCTAGCGAGCTACCGCTGGCTCGCATTGCCTTCGGATTCCGCGGCGCGGTGATGCGGCGGCGGAGCGTTGTTCGATGCGCTGGGAATCTCGATGCGCTCGATCGTTCGCCACAGGCGCTCGAGGTCGTAATATTGGCGAGCGCCTTCGCTGAAAACGTGCACCACAAAGAAGCCGTAGTCGAGCAACATCCAATCGGCGCTGCCGCGGCCTTCACGATGCTGCACCGAGCGGCCGGACTTATCGAGCTTCTCCTCGATGGCGCGAGTGATGGCTAGAATCTGCGGACCGCTGGTGCCCGAGCAGACGAGAAAATAATCCGCGAACGCACCGGTGCCCGAAAGATCGAGCACGGAAATATCAACGGCTTGCTTATCCTGCGCGGCTTCAACAGCCCAACGAACTTCTTTTGGAAGAGTGTCAAAAGTCATCGATATAAAGCCTGTCCTAGAATGTATTCCTCAACCCGCGGCGGCACAAGCCCGTGAATATTTCGGCGCGAGCCGAGACGCTGTCGGATTTCGGTGGATGAGATATGGCTGGCGACGGTGGTGAGAATGTGCACCGTCGATTTACGAAGCACGATGGTATTGGGATCGGACGATTGCGTGCGGCCGAGTTTTTCGGGCGGCACGACGAGACGCAGCGCGTCCACGCGGAAGCCCGGACGGCTGGCGATGATGAAATCGCAAGAGTCGAGCAGGGCTTCATAATTGCGCCACGTGGGAATTTCGAGAAACTGGTCAGCGCCGACGATGAAGTACAGATGATCGTCGGGATGTTCGCGGCGGTATTTTTTCACCGTGTCGTAGGTGTAGAAGACGTGCGGCGCGGCGCCATCGGGAGCTTCGGCCGTGGAAGGCTGAAAGCTGGCGTGATCGGCACAAGCGAGCGCGACCATGGCGTAACGGTGCAGGAACGGCGTGAGCGCGGGCTTGGTCTTGTGCGGCGGGCGCGACGACGGGACGAAATACACGGTGTCCAGGTGGAAGCGCTTCTGCGCGGCTTCGGCGACGGCGATGTGGCCGGCGTGAATCGGGTCAAACGTGCCGCCGAACAGCGCGACGGAGCGACGATGAGCGTGCGACTTGTGGCCGGATGCGGGGCTCAACTCTGCTCCGAACGCGGCAAGGCTTGGTCTTCGTTACTCGGATCTTCGTCGCGCGCAGATTCAACGCGCGGGTCGTGTTGATCGGATTCGTTTTCGATTTGTGAGGCGCGCAGGTGCGGCGCGACGGGTCCGGCGTAAGGCGCGGGCGTTGGTGGTGCGGGAAGCTCGGGCTTGGGAATGCGATCGAGCGCGTCAGCCATGGCGCGGATGAGTTCTGGAATTCCTTCGCCAGTCGCCGAGGAGACGGCGTAGAACGGCAAGCCGCGCTCTTTGGCGAAGGCGCGCAATTCTTCCAGGTGCGCACGGTCGCTGATGGCGTCGAGTTTGGTGGCGACGACGATCATCGGCTTCTCGGCGAGTTCGGGGCTGAAAGATTTGAGTTCATGCATGATGACTTCGAAATCGCGGACGGGATCGCGATCGTTGAAGTCGCTGACGTCCACCAGGTGCGCGGTGAGGCGCGTGCGCTCGAGATGTTTCAGGAAACGAGTGCCGAGGCCGACGCCTTCGTGCGCGCCTTCGATCAAGCCGGGCACATCGGCGACAACGAAAACGCGGCCGTGGCCGGGCGTTGCGCCGGGATCGGCGGAGACGACGCCGAGATGCGGCTCAAGAGTGGTGAATGGATACGGAGCGATTTTCGGACGCGCGGCGGAAATGCGCGAGATCAGCGTGGATTTTCCGGCGTTCGGAAATCCGACCAAGCCGATGTCCGCGAGAAGTTTTAGCTCGAGAATTAGGTTACGCGCGTCGCCGGGACGGCCTTCTTCGTGTTCACGCGGCGCTTGGTGCCACGGGCGAACGAAATGCGGATTGCCATTGCCGCGGCCGCCGTGGCCGCCTTTTGCGGCGACAAAACGCTGGCCTGCTTCGGTAAGGTCAAAAAGTTTTTCGCCGGAATCGGCATCGACGACGACGGTGCCGACTGGAACTTTGAGGATCAGGTCGTCGGCGTCCGCGCCGTGGCACTTCGAGCCTTCGCCGTGGCCGCCGCGGCGCGCCTCGAAGATGCGGTTGTAGCGATACTTCAAAAGCGTGTTGTCGTGCGGGTTCGCTTCGATTACGACGTCGCCGCCATTGCCGCCATCGCCCCCGGAAGGGCCACCGCGCGGGACGTACTTCTCCCTGCGAAACGCGACGGCGCCATCGCCGCCATCGCCAGCTTTTATCGAAATTTTGGCTTCGTCAGCAAACACGGATCAGGCCTTCTGGCGTGGACTGGGAGAAAAGCATACGCCAGCAAAGTGGGTAAAGACAAAAATACGCGCCCCGGAACAGAAGCGCGTATTTGGAAACGCGAATGGCGTGAGTTAGTTCGCCGCGTTGTGAGCGCGATCGGCGCCGCCGACCTTGGCTTCGTCCTGCGGAAGCACGCTGATGAACTTGCCGTGGCCGCCCTTGTCTTCAAACAGCACGATGCCGTTGATGACGGCGTACAAGCTGTCGTCCTTGGCGCGCTCGACGTTGCGGCCCGCCTTGTAGCGAGTGCCGCGCTGGCGAATCAAGATGCTGCCGCTGGAAACGAGCTGGCCGCCGAAGCGCTTGATGCCAAGCCGCTGGCCGTGAGAATCACGTCCGTTTGTAGATGAACCGCCGCCCTTCTTATGTGCCATGACGCCCTCTTAAATTAAGGAAGCTGGATTTCTCCGACTTTCACCGACGTGTAGTTCTGCCGGTGGCCGGTCTGAATTTTGTACTGGCCGCCCGTCTTGTACTTGAGGACCTTGCACTTCGGCCCGCGATCCTGGGCGACGATCTTGCCGGTAATCCTTGTCTTGGCGAGAACATCCGCGGAGACGAATTTCTTTTCGTCGTTACGCACGGCAACGACGCTTTCGAAGGTGAAGTTACCGCCGACTTTGCCTTCCACGCGCTCGATGCGGATGGTGGCGCCGGGTTCGACTACGTACTGCTTACCGCCAGCTTTGACTACCGCGTACATACTGCCTCCTGAAGCTTGTGACAAACCCCTGTTATCTGTGAGGGGAAACGGTCAACGAAGGAACGAATAGTTTACCGCGAAAAGGGCTATTTGCGGAAGCACTTTTCGCGGGGCGGGCGCAGGGGCGGTGTACGCGCCTGAAGGCGGGCCCGTGGTTGGGTTGACGTTACGCAGCCAATACTGGCTACCCCACTTGGGGGCTATTTCTTGGCGATGACGGCGCAGGCGATGCGGGGCGGCGCGCTGTCGGATACGGTCTTGGCGACTTCGTGGATCACAAGCGAAGTGCCGCCGTTGGCGAATACGGAGTTGGGCTCGTTGCCCATGGTGACGCCAGGCGCGACGACGCTGACGTGAGCGGTGCCGTTCTGCGCGACGGTGAGTTCGAAGTGCGGAATATCACCGGCCATGGCGGCCATCGACGAATCGGCGCCGTCCATCTTTGGATTGAAGTGCGGGCCGGCGGATTTGAAATCGGGCGCTTCGCACTTCGGGAATTGGTGAATGTGCATCAGGTGCTGGCCTGGCGGGAGATTCTTAATGTCGAGGGTGATCTTCACGCCTTTGGGAGCTTCGGAGAGCGTGGCGGTGCCGACGTTTTCCTTGGCGGCGTTGATGATGTTGACGGTGACGGGCTTCGGCGCGGTCTGCGCTGAGGCTGGAACGGCGGCAGCTGGAATGGCGGAGAGTGCGAGCAGGAGCAGCGTGGACGTTGTGACCTTCATGAGTGTCTCCGTTTACCGCTTCGGTGTAGATTCCGGCAACCGGCCGGACGAAGTGGTACCAGTCTGGCACATACGGGTGTCGCGATTTGTCGGGGCGATGTAAAGAAATTGTAGATGTGCTCAAAGAATACGGTCGGTTGTGGTGGAGCGGCGCGGAGGCCTAAATTATTGTAGCGTCAAGGCTTACTTACTGGTCGTTAGGCATAGGCTTGGCGACAGAGTTCGTGCTCGCGGCAGATGCGGGGGCAGTTGGTTTTATCGATGAGGATGTAATTGTGGCAGGCGGCGCAGATCACGCCGTAAATGGTTTCGTTGAACTGCTCGTGCGTGGTGGCGGCTTTGTGATCGGTGCGGGCCTGTTCGCGGCTGATGGCCATCGTGATTTCATTTTAACCTGAAATTGGTGCGAGTGTGTGGCGCGCATAGACTGTGATAATTTTCATGGCCCGGCGCGTGTGGGCCGGTGTTCGCGTGGCACGATTCCGCAGTCGAGGAACTCATGAATTCATTCAGAAATTTTTGGATTAGGACGGCGGCGGTTTGCGTGAGCTTGTGTGCGACGACGGGTGCGACGGTGGTGCGCGCGCAAGACGCGCGTGGAAGGAAGATCGCGGGCGCGGCCCCGGCTGCGACGGCTGCTGCTGCGCCGACGGCGAAGGGCAAATGGACACCAGAGGACGTGGTGTATCAGGAGGATGGCGGCTCGTTTGATATTTCGAAGGACGGGCGCTGGGCGGCGTGGGTGAAGACCACGGCGGACAAGGAGAAGAACGAGCGCGTCTCGAATTTGTATTTGTCGAGCATGACGGAGCAGAAGGAAGTGCAGCTGACGCGCGGGACGGACTCGGTGTCTCAGCCGCGATGGTCGCCGTCGGGAACGTACATCGGATTTTTGAGCACGCGGGCGCTGCCGAAGCCGAATCCGAAGGCGGACTCGACGCAGCTGTGGCTGATCAGCGCGGACGGCGGCGAGGCGTGGCCGGTGACGCAGAGCGAGCGCGGGATTCAGCAGTTTGAGTGGATTAACGACGACACGATTCTTTTCAGCGCGGAGGAGAATCCGTCGCTGTACGACTCGAAGATCAAAGAGAGCAAAGACGACTCGAATGTGGTGGACGATGCGGCGCATGCTGCACCGGTGCGACTGTTTGAGTTGTCGATTAAGGACAAGAAGATCAAGCGCATCACGGACAACGAGGATTGGATCGAGGACTTTGAGGTGTCGCGCGACAAGAAGATGGTGGTGATCAGCGCAAACCGCGAGTTGAGCTACGCGTGGGACCAGAAGACGCCGCCGGCGACCTATCTGGTGAACCTCGCGACGGGAGAGCGGAAGGAACTGTTTGAGGGCGAGAGAATTGTGCCGAGCGCGTTTGTGTGGGCGCGGGACAATTCTGGATTTTACGTGATCGCGCCATTTTCGAACGATCCGAAATTTCTGACGGCGACGGTGGAGCGGCTGCATTTCTACGATGTGGCGACCGGCAAGCGCACGGAAGTGAATCTGGATTGGGATCGCGGGCTGGGTGGATCGCTTCAGGCGACGGACGACGGATTTATCGCGCTGCTTGCGGATGGCGTTTACACGAAGACGGCGCGATACACGCGGCACGGATCGACTTGGTCGCGGAAATCGGTGACGGGCGATCACGAGCGGCACATTTTCGCGATGACGCTGGGCGATGACGGAAAGACGATGGTCTATCGCTACTCGACTGCGAGCGCGCCGACGCAATTTTACCGGGCGCGGCTCGACGGAACGAAAATTGGTGGCGAGCAGGTGATCACGGATTTGAATCCGTCGTGGAAGGAAAAGCCGATCGCAAAGAGTGAAGTGATTCACTGGACGGGCGCGAACGACGAAGAGGTGGAAGGAATTCTCTACTATCCGGACGGATACAAGGTGGGCACGGCGTATCCACTGGTGGTGGCGACGCACGGCGGGCCGGCGGGAAACGATCGCGACGAGTGGAGCGAGCGGTGGGCGTACTCACCGAATTTGCTGACGCAGCGGAATGCGTTTGTGCTGAAGACGAATTACCACGGAAGTACGGGATACGGGCTGAAGTGGGTGGAATCGATCTGCTGCGGAAATTATTACGACCTCGAAATTCCAGACATCGAGCGCGGAGTGGACAACTTGATCGGCAAAGGTCTCGTGGACCCGGACCAGATCGGCGCGCAGGGATGGTCGAACGGGTCGATTCTTTCGATTCAACTGACGATCACGAACCCGGACCGGTACAAAGCAGCGGCAGTGGGCGCGGGCGATGTGGAGTGGATCAGCGACTGGGCGAATGTGGATTTCGGCGAGCGGTTCGATCACTACTACTTTGGAAAATCGCCGCTTGAAGATCCGGAGCTCTATTTGAAGAAGTCGCCGCTCTTCCACATGGACCAGGTGAAGACGCCGACGCTGATTTTTTTCGGGACTGTGGACCGGCAAGTGCCGACCGAGCAGGGGTGGACGCACTATCGCGCGCTGTACACGTACGGAAAGGCGCCGGTGAAATTCATTTTGTTTCCGGGCGAGGCGCACGGGCCGCGGAAGTTGACGCACCAGCTGCGGAAAGTGGATGAGGAGCTGGCGTGGTTCGACAAATATTTGTTCAAGATCAATCCGCCGGAGAATGAGGCGCTGAAGAAGGATTCGCCGCTGGCGGTGGCGCTGGCGCGGCGGTCGGTGCGGCGCGATGGCGGATTTTATGGAGTGGGTTGGGCGCCGGAGCAGAGCGGCGAGACGGTGCCGACGACGACGTTGATTCCGGAGACGGTGAAGCGCGGCGCGATTTTGCTGGGGCGGTTCGAGGTTACGCGCGAGCAGTACGCGACGTTTGACAAGGAATACAAGGTGACGCCGGGGACGGAAAATTATCCAGCGAATGGCGTGACGTTTGAGCAGGCGCAGGCGTACTGCAAGTGGTTGAGCGAGCTGACGGGCGAGACGTATCGATTGCCGACGGAGGCGGAGTCCGCGGATTGGTACAAAGCGCGCGAGGGCGAAAACACGCTGGATTATTGGGCTGGGTACGCGGCGAATCCTGAGGACGCGAAACTTTTGCAAGAAAAGGTGAATGAACTCGCGGGCGATGCGCCGCTGTTGATGGAAGTGGGACGATTCAAAGGAGCCGGCGACGAGGGGCAGGAGCTGGTGTTTGATCTGGGCGGGAATGTGGCGGAGTGGGCGACGACAGCCGGTGGCGCGGGCAAGACGGTGGGCGGGAGCGCGGACCGCGCGGCGGATCCTGCGGCGGCGGATGCTCCGGCTGATGCGGCGTACACGGGATTTCGCGTAGTACACATCGCGCCACCGCCGAAACCCGATGCCCCTCCCACGAAAGCCGATCTCGGTGCGATCTAGAGAACGTAGTAGTGCGCTCAGCTCGCCGGCTGCTGCCGGATCGCGCCCGCGAAAAACTCCTCCCGAAATAGCGCCCCGTCATTCCACTTGTCCGGTTACGGCGTTTACCAGGAGTCGAGAATCTTAATTCCGTGACGACACGGCCCGGACAGAAAGGGGCAACTCGGCCGAGGCAACCCAATCAATATCCGGCGATTCGTATCCTCGACTGCGGTTGCAGTCTTTGAGGACGTGTCAGGAACGATTTCAATGGAGACCCGCATGGATCCCCCCCCCGGCCACTCTGCATTCTTGCCGCATGTTCGTTCCTAATAGCGGGCTTGGCCATTGCCCGACCAAAAGCCGCTGAAACCGTAAGTCAATCATCTCGGCCCGCCGTCAACGACCTACAGCTCCTACTCTTGCCGAGTCACCTCGTGGAAATGCAACAGGGCGAGAAAGTCTTTACTCTCGAATTCAGAAACATCAGTAAACGAGATGTCACATTTCGTCCTGGCACCCTCCGTCGATGCGGAGGGCAGCGAGGAGATACCGATGCGGTCACACTTACTCTTGTGGAGTCGAATGGCCAACAACATCGACATTTGGAGTTCCTCGGCGATGGTCCGCCCTACTCAGGCGGTTGCGGGGGGCAGCAGACCCCCTATGTTGTGACTCTTTCTCCGGGTGCTTCTCTTTTGCTTCCCCTCGATTTGGGAAAGTACTTCGACTGGTCTGACTCCAAACAATTCAAGATGGACCGCCTTCGACCGGGTAAGTACACGATGCAGGCAGAATTGGAAGGTCCGGACAGCCCTCTCTTATCCAATTCGATGGAATTCGTATTACCCAACGAAGTAGGCGTTCCTGTTGGAGACAACCCGAATCCATGATGCGTCCGCGGACCTATGCAGGCACAATGAACGCTGAGCCATGTCCTCGCCTCTGAACACGGACGATCTAACTCCTGATTAGTCGCGTTACGGGGCGATTGCCTCAGTTCGCCGAAAAACACAATCCATCCTAAACTCAGAACCGACATCGGCGCGCATCCAGCGTAGTCAGACGCCACCCCGGTTCAGATCGAGCTAATCCACAACGTCTCCCGCCCCATCCACTCGCTCGAACAACTCAACCGCCAACAGCAGCGCTTAGATCGCGCCCGCGAAAAACTCCTCAGCCCTTAGCGCCCCGTAATGCACGTGTCCAATTACGGCGGTGGTCTCAATAGGTCGATGCAACATCACCTGCTATAAATCTTCTCCCCGAGGTGGTGTTCATGACGCAAGGCCGGTACCCACAACTTTCCGAAGCACAGCGGACCGAGGTGTGGCGCCGCCGCTATTCAACTCGACAGTCTGTGAGCAGCGATACGTTTCTGCGACGAATGCGTCTAACTCGCCGCAGACGATTATGAATCGGGTTCTACGACAAACGATGGTGGCTGGGGCGACGATATTTCTCGCCTTTGTCGGCTCCGTCTGGCTGGTTGGCACCGCGCCAACCGACAGCGGACAGCAAGGGGCTGGTCAGGGTGCCGTAGCTGCGTCTGCGGTCTTGGAGGTTGTTTGGCTTACGTCTGCACTGATAATTGCGATTCCCCGATGGCGCGACACGCCGCTCGCATTTCGCTTTCTTCTCGGCGTGAACGGCCTGATCGTGGCTTCGATAGCATTGTATTTGTTCTGAAAAGTCCCGTTGATGCCTGTCGACAGCAAGCGCAAGAGTTTTATATTGTGGTCATCGTGACCACTTCCCACAAGACACAGTCGTTCGGGCTTGCTTTCACCGTGCTTTTTTCAGTCTTGACAGTGAGTATTGTGTGCTGGTGTCAAACCGTATCCTCGTTTCAGAAATCACTCGACCCGGGGCAAATGCCTTCCGGTCCGGCTTGTTCGAGCACAGCCGACGATGGCGCGATCTATTCAGCAGTTATTCGGAGAACGCTCTTGGACGTGCAAGCAGTTTACGATACGAGACCGAACAGCGGCGCAATACATGGCAAGAGTCGCGTTGTGCTTTCGACTCAAACCCAAGGATATCCCCCCGGCATGGGCACCTCGACTACGTTCGGCGGGGAGGCGAGACAGAAACTACTAGGTAGCGCTTCTGCCGAAACCAAAAGCGACTTCGACGCCAGAGCGAAGCTGCACTGTGACGTTACGAAGAGTATCGAACCTCAGGGAACAAATGTTTTCGTAACTGCTAATGACGTTGAGGTCCTCGCCGCAAATGACTCTGGAGGTTGGGACGCTTTCCACAAGAAATACCCTAACTCGTTCGGCCTGACGTTCGTGTCTGCGATTGGATTTAATACCCCACATGACCAAGCCCTCGTGTATCTTGGCAACCAGTGCGGCATCTCGTGCGGGTCTGGTTATTTCGTGCTGCTCCGGAAAAAAAGGGGGAAATGGGAAGTTTGGAACATGGCAAGTATCTGGGCCTCGCCGTTGAATTAACAGACTCCGCGTTCGTCAGCAAGGTTTCCGATCTTCCGCCTCAGCCCGTCCGCCTGAGTCCCGATTAGTCGCGTTACCGTACAAGTGGATTTGGCTGAATTTCACCTGTCCGATTACGGCGTTGATCAGGAGTTGCCCTGGTGTGGATAGCGTTCCTGCCTCTCGAAACGAACTATATAACTAGGGCCGGATGTCGATTCCTGGATCGTCAATGTCGCCAGGAGAGAACTGCCCCGTCTGGCGCCGCGGAGATTTGCATGCGTATCCGCTCGCCTGCCAGCGGCAATCCTGAGTCGCGTAGTACATAGGAGCCGCTCCTGCCCCTGCGTCGTCTGAGAGCGCGGACCAGATCTGAGCGCGGTCAGGCTCTTCCGCATACACGACAACTTTACCGTTGTCCGTTAACGGCAGCACATGCCATTCGAGTTTATTGGGCGAGAATCGAAGGATAGCGAAACCCTCCCTCGCGCCCACCGCACCACCCTCGTACTCGCAGACCAACATTCCAATGTCGCCCTTTTTGAGTAACGCAGTGTGCGACAACCGAAGCGTCTGATGCTTAATCATGCGGCCAACATTGAATTTTACGACGACCGCGCCGTTACGCTCGATGCTGGTCGACGATTCGTAGATTAGTTCGCTTTTCGGCTGTTCGAAGAACTTCACGGTCGTATAGGCGTCGATCGAAACTTCTGCCCGGAGGACGGTTTTGTGCGCATCGATTGCCGCGTCGTCGTCTATCGGATCTGGCCATCTGTACGCCTGAATCTGGCCAGGACCTGCAGTATTCGTTTGCGGCAGATTAGTTGACGCTTGCAACGCGAAACCCAGCAAAATAAGGCCGACACCCGCGCCGATTCCGGCCCCACCCAGGCTCCCCTCCCTGAATCCTTTTACGGCCTTGTTGCCGGTGGCTCTCATAAATGCATTCTAGGCGTAATCTGCGCCAAACTCCTGATAAGTCGCGTTACCGGACAAGTGCGGCCGGTGTGGCCGAAACACAGATTCACATTAGACTGAGAACAAGCATCGGCGTGCAGCCAGCGCGACCCGATGCCCAAACAAACCGCCGAAGAAAAACGCGCGATCGGCGCGCTCCTCGGCCCACCCTCGAAAAGTCCTCGGGAGATAGCTGCCCAATTCGATTGCGGTAACGTTTTCGATTGTAAACTCTCGCCGCGAAGTACTACAGCAGCCCGCCAAATTCTGTGCGAATCTTCGCCCATGAAAGAAATACCCCTAAAATGGCGTTGGACGTTCGCACTGCCAGCCGTACACGTCTGCATGTGTTTTGTGAGTGCCGCCGGCTGGCTGATACCGGCGCTTTCTTTTCTGGCGTTCACGTGGACGGTGCTGATGATGGCAGACCTGCCCATCTCACTACTCGCGTACTTTCTCGCCTGGCGATATCCCTTCGCTGCGGGCGTTTGGATTCTCGTTGCCGGTACCGCTTGGTGGTATCTGCTCAGCCTCGGCGTCCAGCGGCTGAAAGGATCCGCGAGCCGAGTCGCTTACGAAAAGCAGTAGCCAAACCAGTTTCGAAATATTCGGCCACTTGAAACATCGGCGCGCAGCCAGCGCGACCCGATGCCCAAACAAACCGCCGAAGAAAAACGCGCGATCGCCGCACCGGCCGCCTCACCTTGGCGTCTAATATTCTGGCGCGGGACAAATGCGAAAACGGCTGACCATCATAATCGGCGCCGCACTTGCGTTACTCGCGGCTCTCGCAGTTTATTTGTCATGCGCCGCCTACGTCGCGCAAAAGCGCGCCGTCGTACAAGCCGACCAGTTGCGCCGCGCGGTCCTCACCCTCCATCCGGGCATATCAACTCCCGCCGACGTCCGAAAGATCGGGCTAGGCGTGCTCGAGTTACCCGAATTGGCCCACACCTCCTCCGATTGCCCAAATTCGAGCACGGCGTTCGGCGGGTACGCCAACAATTTGCCGCAGGAC
>JABDGF010000045.1 GCA_013286165.1 Acidobacteriota bacterium
CGAGGCCGCCGACGCCGGTCCGGGCTACCACAAGATCCAACTTTCAGCCGATCGCAAGGATTTGAGCGTTCAGACGCGCGAAGGCTACTACGCGAAGTAGCCCGTGCGCACTTCCAAACAGCGTCCGGCGCGCAGCCGATAACCGGACGCAAACTGTCACTGTTTAGTTGTCTTTCGGGTTACCGCGAGGCCGCTTTACGTCCACCGCTTACCGGGCGCGCCATCTTCTGCGCCATGTACAACAGCGTCTTCCGATCGCGCTCGCTCGCCTTGCCCAGAAATACACGGAAACGGTTCAAGAGCTTCTGGTCCTTGCCGGACTCGCCCCATTCACTCGCGCCCGCAATGCCCTTCATCACGTTCAACGGTTTCGGTGGTTTGTCGCCGTCGTAAAATAGCTGGTACATAGGCACTTCCAACGCGCGCGCCATCTTTTCCAGCGTCTCGATGGCCGGCACGGTGTGCCCGTTCTCCACGCGAGAGATGTAGCACCGGAGGAGCCCAGTGCGCTGCTCGATGTCTCCCTGCGAAAGGTCTTTGTCTTCCCGGAGTTCTCGCAACCGCTCTCCTATTACCATGTAAATCTCCTTAGCTGAGTAATGACGCAGAACACATGCTACTCGAAATTTTTTGAAGTTCAACTAACTTTACGATTCTGCCCAAAAAAAGCGGTTATTGCTGATCCGTGGCGGTCAGCGAATTGATCAGGTTGTCCGCCTCGGCCATCGATCCATCGATACTTTTCATTAGAGCCGTCACATCCGTATCCATCTGGGCAGACGTGCCTTTCAGCGACCCAATCGCCCTCGCGTTAAGATTATGCTTCAGGAAGAGTACCTGGTCGTGAAATGACGCCATCACCGGCGTAATCCGTGTCTCGGTGTTCCGCATCGCCTTCATGATCACGGCCTGCCGCGTCTGTGAGTCCTTCAGCATCCCCGTGCTTCGGGCCTTCAGCTTGGCATTGCGCATCTGGTTGATTTCGCCCTGCCATTCTGTAAATAGGTCTCCGCTTACCTTATCGATCGATTGAATCCGGTCATGCAGCTTCGCCACTTGGCCCGCCGCACTCTCGTAGTCGCTGTTCAGCTTCTTGTAAGACTTCTCGAGCGACCCGCCCTGAAACCCGGTGAGCGCCTGAAAACTCTCCATCGTCGTTTGCAGCTTTTCCTTTGTATCTTCCTGGTCCTTCTTCGAATCCTTCACTCGCTGCACCAGGATGTCCCGCTTTTCCTTGCCCAGCTTCTGCATCGTCGCGTAATACGCCGACGTGCAACCCGTCGCAGCAAACGTTCCTACAATTACGATTGCCAAAATGGACCGGTGAAAGTTCCGCATATCCGATGTCTCACTTGGATGAAAGAAGCGCGTAGTTGGGGCCGAAAATCGGATTGTACCAATTTGAAACCGTCCAGCCATGTAAAAGTCGTGTCACGACCCACCGACTCGCAGATCGCGCCGTCTTGCCCGCCTCTCTCGCGCGGAGATACAATAGCGCTTCAGACTTTCGCGTTTCGCATCTCCAGAGGGGACACGCCTACATGACTTCCACAGCCACGCCGCGCACCAACATCGACCGCGGCGACTTCGTGAACGAAAAGTTTATCGACTTCACCAAGCCTGAGAATCGCAAAGCGATGGAAGACGCCATCGCCCACGTCAAGACGCAGCTCGGTCGCGAATATCCGCTGACCATCGGCGGCAAAGACCTGACCACCACTGACAAAATCATCTCCACGAATCCTTCGAAGCCCGATCAGGTGATCGGCGTATTCCAGAAGGCCACCGTCGAGATGGCCAACGAAGCCATCGACAAGGCCGCTGTCGCATTCGAGAGTTGGAAGCGCGTGCCCGTCGAAGAGCGCGTCGCATGCCTTTTCCGCGCCGCCGATATTATGCGCAGCCGCCGCCTCGAACTCGACGCCTGGCTTAACCTCGAAATCGGTAAGACCTGGCCCGAAACGGAAGCCGACATAGGCGAACTCATCGACTTCGCCGAATTCTACGGCAGGGAAGCGCTCCGCCTCGGCGGCAAGCAGAAGCTTCACCCGTTCAGCGGCGAGAAAAATTATCTGCGCTACATTCCGCTCGGCGTCGGCGTTGTGATTCCGCCCTGGAATTTCGCCGCGGCCATCATGGGCGGCATGACCATGGCTTCGATCGTCACCGGCAACACCGTGGTCGTGAAACCGTCCAGTGATTCGCCGACCATCGCCGCGATCTTCGTGGACATCCTTTACCAAGCCGGCGTCCCGCGCGACGTCGTCAGCTTCTTTACCGGTCCCGGTTCCACCGCTGGCGAAGCGCTCGTCAATCACCCGAAGACGCGCTACATCGCCTTCACTGGTTCGAAAGAAGCCGGCCTCCGCATCGCCGAACAGGCTTCGCGCACACAGCCCGGTCAGGTGTGGATCAAGCGCACCGTTCTCGAAATGGGCGGCAAAGACGCGATCATCGTTGACGAAGAAGCCGATGTGGATTCCGCCGTCGAAGGCGTTGCGCTATCAGCTTTCGGTTTTCAGGGGCAGAAGTGTTCTGCATGCTCGCGCGCGATCGTCTCTGAAAAAATTTACGACGAATTTGTTTCAAAGCTCGTCGAGCGCGTGAAGAAAATCAAGGTCGGCTCGCCCGAAGATCCCGCGAACTTCATGGGTCCGGTGATCAACAAAGCCGCCATGACTTCGATCCTCGGCTACATCGATGTGGGCAAAAAAGAAGGCCGCCTCGTTGCTGGCGGCGGACGCGCTGCGGGCGACGGTTACTTCGTTGAACCCACGGTGATCGCCGACGTCGATCGCAAAGCCCGCATTTTCCAGGAAGAAATTTTCGGGCCTGTCCTCGCCATCACCAAAGCGAAGGACTTCGACGACGCTCTCTCGATGGCCAACGACAGCGAATTCGGACTCACGGGCGCCGTCTATTCCCGCAACCCCGAAAAAATCGAGCGCGCCGCCGAGGAATTCCACGTCGGCAATCTCTACATGAATCGCAAATGCACCGGCGCGATGGTTGGCAGCCACCCCTTCGGCGGCTTTAACATGTCCGGCACCGACTCAAAATCCGGCGGCCAGGACTACCTGCTCCTCTTCACGCAGGCCAAAACCATCTCCGAAAAAGACGGCGCCACCCGCATCGCGTAATCGCGAACGCGCGTACAAATCGACCATTCACAGAGGGCCCGGGGAATTCGTGAGTCACCGCGAGTTCTCCGTGCCCTCCTGCATTTCTCGGCTTTCTCTGTGGAATGTTTTGATTCGTTTTACGGTTCGAACGCGGGTTGTGCCTTCGGCACCAACTTAAATCCATACCGCAAAATCGCGTATGCCACGGGCCCCGTCAGCAACAGCAGCGGCGCATAACGCACCACGTAATCCTCACTCTGCAATACTTTCACCGCACACAAAATCACCGGAAAAATAATTACGTACGCCAGCCCCAGCGTCCCACCCGGAATTCGAAACGAGCGCTCCGCCCCAGGCGCCTTCACCCGCATCCGCCACGCCGCAAACAACGTCAGCAGCGTCGTGGCAATCCGCGTCCAAATATAAATGTTCACCAAATCCTCGACCGGATACCGCGCCAGCACGCAGTAAATCACCACTGAAACAAAAATCGCCCGCACCGGCGTCTGAAATTTCGCATGAATTTTCCCCAGCCACGCTGGCAGGTAGCCATCCTGTGCCATCGTCGCCGGAATTCGCGTCGTGTACAAAATCGTGCTGTTCGCAAGGGACAGCGACCCGATGATCGCCGCCATCAACATCAGCCCGCCTAGCAGCGGCCCCCCAATCAGCCGCGCCGCCGTCACGATATAGTCCGTCTTCCACTCCTGCCAGTTCCCAAGCATCGCGATCGCCAGCGTTGTCGGCAGCGTGTACGTCAAAATATTCATCGGCGTATTCCACGCCAGAATCCGCACAAACATCTTCTGCGGATTTTTCATCTCGCCCGTCGAACTGGAAAGCTGTTCATACCCAGCGTAATTCCACATCGCCAGCGCGAGCCCGCGCCCGAACACGCTTCCAAACGGTTTTCCCGGCGGCGTAAACGGCAGCACCGGATTGTGGTGCATGTGGAACAGCGCGGTGACGCACATCCACGCCACGGGAATCATCACCGCCACAAGCAGCGCCACCGAAAGCCACCCGGCCACCTGAATTCCGCGCGCATTCAGCAGCGCTAGAATAATCAGCACCACGCACGCGCCTTCCCACTTCACCGTCCCCGTGATCCACGGCAAATACAAACTCAGATAGTCCATCACAAGCACGCCGTACAAGCTGTTCAGCAAAAACGTGCCGGTCCAATTCCACCAGCCGCACTGAAATCCCCAGAAATCGCCAAACGCCGCGCGGCTCCACCGGTAAAATCCGCCCTGCACTGGCAGAATGCTGTTCAGCTCCGCCGACGCCATCGAAATCGGAATACTCCAGAAGAGCGGCACAAAGGTGAGGAACAGCAGCGCCATTCCCGGGCCCGAGTCGGTGAAAATCGCCTCGTACCCAAACGGACCACCCGCCGTATATCCGTAGAATATTGCGAGAAGAGGAAGGAATCCGATCTGCCGCAGTTGCGCCGCGCCCGACTGCGCCACCGTCGTCGTCGCCACCACCGCTTTTTCTTCCCCGCTAACCTTGTCCATCGAGCCTGTTTGCAAGGTGCGCGATGTTAGTGAACTGCCTCGCCGTTTTCAATCCCTAAGAAACTTTCAACTTGACCCTGCGCGACCCCGATAGCAAAATCTCCCAGCGTTTGCCCCCGCTTATTTTTGGCCTCCTACAGGAGTTTCTGTGATGCATAAGCCGTCTTTTTTCGGCCTTTTTTATCGGTCGATTCTCGTCGTATCCGCTTTGCTGCTCCCCACCCTCGCCTTCGCGGCTCCGCAGGCCGCGACTTCACCCGCCGCCACGAAACCGGCCGCCGCTCAGCCGGGTTCGACCGCCTCGCGCCCCACCACGAGTTCGAAACTTCGCGTGCACCGCGCCATGAAGTTCAACGCAACAACCACGAGCTCTCGATCGAAGCTCGTCGCCACGCAAGACGACGGCTCGCCCCTACTCACTCCTCCGCAGTGGTACCTCGACGATCTCGACCCAGAGCTGGGTTTCGACTTTCCACCGGAAATTCCAAAACAAATCATCGGCACCACCGGCGTCCCGTTCCCCCTCGTCATCACCAATAGCTCAACGGATACCACCGTCATCGTCACCAGCATCACCGGTGACAACGACCAGGAGTTTACGTTCGGCGGCACCTGCACGGCTCAAGCTGGCATCGCTCCGGGTGCCACTTGCGTACTCGAAGTCACCTACAATGCCGCGATCATCTGCGAAGCGTCCACCGTCAATATCACCTTCAACGACAACGATCCCAACGGCCCTCTGGTTCTCAACCTCAATTCTTATGGAGCCGCTTCGGACGGCCTCACCACCGACGACTTGCGCGACACCAGCCTCAGTGCCAGCTCACTCGCTCAGTCCCTCGTCGGCCCGGGCGTCACCATCAGCAACGTTACGTACACCGGGTCGCCCTGGGCCCTCGGTAACTTTGCGGGCGGCGCCGGAATCATCGGTTTCGACAAAGGCATCCTTCTCAGCAATGGCGCCGTATCCAACGTCATCGGGCCCAACTGTTCCACGGGCATCACGCAATCCAACGCCACGCCCGGCGATACCGACCTCAGCAATCTGATTGGCGGAGTCACGAATGACGCCGCAGTCCTCGAATTTGATTTTGTACCGGCCAACCCGACGATTTCTTTTCAATACGTTTTTGCGTCTGACGAATATCAGGACTTCGTTTTCGACTACAACGACGTCTTCGCCTTTTTCCTTGGCGCTCCCGGCAACACCAACGACATCGCGCTCATCCCCGGCACCAACACCATCGTCTCCATTAACAACGTCAACAACGGTTCTACCGACCCCGTGGACGGCAACATCCCGGCCGTGAATCCTCAGTTCTACGTAAACAACGATTTTCAATTCAACGGGCTAGACATCGCGCCTTACGACACCGAAATGGACGGTATGACCGTCGTCCTCACCGCCTCCGCTCAAGTCACACCCGGTCAGAAGAACCACATCAAACTCGCCATCGCCGATGCTACCGACACACTTTACGATTCTAACGTCTTCATTCGCGCAGGCAGTTTGGTCAGCTCCGTTCTCTCCGTCACGCCCACCGGGCTCGGCTTCGGCAACTTGAATGTCGGGAACACCGCGGCTCCGCAATCGGTCACCATTACCAACGTTGGCTCGGCCCCACTCACGCCGCTCGCGATTACCAGCAGCAGCCCCGCGTTCACGCAGACCAACAATTGCCCTCAGTCGCTCGCGCCCAATGCCAGTTGCGTAATCACCGTTTCCTTCAGTTCTCCAAACGCCGGTACGTATCAAGGCAACATTCAAGTCGCCGACAACGCTGGCGACAGCCCGCAAATAATCGGCGTCTCGGGAACCATGATCTCCGGTCCGTACGCCACGTTTTCTCCGGTCGGTTTGACGTTCGGCACTCAGGCGCAAGGCACTACCAGCCAACCGCTGACTTTGACGCTGAAAAATACTGGAACTGCTGCGCTGCAGATTACTCAAGTCCAGTTGTACAGCCAGGCAAATCCGCAGTTCGAGCTTCCAACGGAGTTCGCCATCTCGAACGATCTTTGCTCGGACTCGAGCATTCCGGTGGGAGGCACATGCACCGTTACCGTCGTCTATGCTCCTGACGAGAACTCGAGCGTACCCTTTGGTTCGGCTGACATCGACGCGGTCATTTTCTCCGACAATGGGCAGAACCAGGGTCAACAGCAGGCGGGCCTGAGCGGCGGACTGACAGTGAGCGTAACCCTCACCCCCCCAACTCTCGCGTTCGGCAATCAAAAAGTGGGCACTACCAGCACCGTGCAACCCATCACGATCACAAATTCGGGCACAGGCACTGTGAATATCGCCAGCGTTGTGGTGCCCGTCGGCTTTTCCGAAACGAACAATTGCGTCTCGGCGGCGGGGCTAGCGACAACTGCGTCTTGCACGATCAACGTCGCGTTCGCTCCCGGTGCCGCGCAGGCTTACTCGGGCTTGGTCACCATCACAGACAACGTGCCTAACAGCCCGCAGACGATTTCGCTCTCCGGCACCGGCACCGCCGTCACCGCCGCGCTCACTCTTACTCCCACGAGCCAAAGCTTCGGCTCGATAGCGGTTGGATCGAGCAGCGAGCCCGTGACTTTCACGCTCACGAACGTAGGCACGGCAGCCATCGATCTCGGCAACATCACTTCCAGCGCCGGTTTCACGGACACAACCAATTGCGGTGACGGTCTGAATCCCGCCGGCGATGACGGCTCGAGCTGCACCGTACAAGTTTCCTTTGCTCCCACAGCCACAGGCGCCGCCACGGGAACCCTGACCGTGAATTACACCGTGGTTGGCAACACGAACAATCTCACAGCGACCTCGTCGCTCAGTGGCACAGGCACAGGCGCCACGGGCACCATCACCGTCTCGCCGTCATCGCTTTCGTTTGGTTCACAGGTTGTCAATACAACCAGCGGCACGCAAACCATCACCATCACCAACACGGGCACCACGGCTGTCACGGTCTCGTCCGTTACCGTTCCCGGCGGCTACGCGCAAACCAACAACTGCACCTCGATCGCCGCGAGCGCTACCTGCACCATCAACGTCACCTTCACCCCCACCGCCGCGCAGTCCTACAACGGCAATGTCACCATCACCGATTCCGCCGCCGGCAGCCCGCACTCGGTCGCCGTCTCCGGTACCGGCGTCACTTCGCAGGTGATCATCTCGATTCCGTCCGGCGGCTCGAACACCGCCACCTCCGTTCCTGGCGGCACCGCGTACTTCGGACTGGTGATCGCGCCCGCGCCCGGTTTCAGCGGCACGGTTCAGCTCAGCTGCACCACTTCGTCGCCCACTGTTACCTGCACGCCGGTTCCAAGCACCGTCACACTCGTCGCGGGCAGCCCCATCGAAGTCGCCTTCGGCATTCAGACCTACTGCAAAGGGACCACGACGAACAGCCCCGGCAACGGATCACTCCCCGCTTTGCCGACGCTTCCTGGCGGCACAGCCGGCGTCGCGCTCGGAATCCTTGCGCTCGCGCTTTCCGGCGGATCGTTCGCATACCGCCGCAATCCGCGCGCAGCTATAGCGCTGGCTCTGGTTTTGATTGTGATTCTGGCAGGAGCGGCCTGCAGCGGCGGCCCAGCAAAAGGCCCCAACGGCATCACACCCGCAGGCACCTACTACATCACGCTAACCGCCACCACAAGCGGCGGCACCACCGTCCTGACGAACTACCTAACGCTAGTAGTGAACTAGCGCGGCTCAATTTAGAGTGCGGGAGCGAAGCTACCGCTTTGCCTCCCGTTCATCCCCCGGAGAAGCGTAGCCTCGTCCAGCAACCATCGAGCTGCAGCACCCGCATCGACCGGGTAGCTCGCAAGCGGCTGCATCTCTGTCCCACACAACTCAACTCAACTCAACTCAACTCAACCACTCTTCGTAACATCAAAAAGGTGCGCCTCGAACCGGTCACGTCTCACAAATAATCCCATCGTCGTGAGTTCCGCCCCACTCCGCGGATACTTCACATCATTCACCTGATCCCAAAATGTATAATTCGCTCCAGCATCCACAGCGCCCGCCAGCGGTATCCGCCCCTGGCACGTCCCGCCCGCCAAGTTCACCACAATCAATTTCCACGCGTTGTCGTTTCTCCACTCATATGCAATGAGGCCATCCGGCGGCGCATCGCCCTCCGCATTCACCGCGAGCATCCGAAACGCGCCCGTATGAAAAACTTCCTCATTCGTCACGCGCAGCAGCAACTCAAAGAATTTCTCGCTCACCGGATCCACCGGCTCGTCCGCTGCCAGTCGCAGAGTGATCGGCATCGTGATCCGCCGCCCCTCGAGCTCGCCCTGGTGATAAAAACGCATCCCCGGCAGCGTTCCCATCAACGTCCCGTCCGCCTGCAGCCGGTCGTTTGGAAACGCTTCCGCGCGTCGCTCCTCGTCATGATTCTCAAGGAATCTCGCGAAGTCGCCTTGCCGCTCCGGCATCCATCCGAGCCGCTCACGCACCGCCCCCGCGTTCACGTTTCGCACTTCGTCGTACATCACCTTGTCATACGCAAAGGAAAATCCCAGATCGAAAAGGAGCGGCTCCGTGCCCCAATACGCTTCGGCGAGCAGCGTCAGGTCGGGAACCGCCGCGTGCGCCTCCGCCCAGAATTCCGTCGCCGGCGCCAGCGCTCCCCGCAACGCCCATCCCCACGTTCGCTCGAAAATTTCTGTGATCTGCAGCATCGCCATATCGCAGCGAACGCCGTCGCAAAAACTTGCGATGCGTTTCAACTCCGCGATCTGCGCGGCGCGAAATTCCGCGCTGAAATAATTCAGCTGCGCCACGTCGCGCCACGGAGGGAAGTACGGATCCTTCCCGCGCGCGATCAAATTCGTCTTCGATCCGTTCGCGACGGGAAAAAACAGGGAAGAGTCGCGCTCGAACTCATCCTGCGTGCCGAGCACGTAATATTCGGGATGCTCGCGCGTCCACGGATGGTCGAGCGCGGTGTGATTCCCCACAAAATCGAGATACAGCGCCATCCCGCGCGCGTGCAATTTCTTGCGCACCAGGTCGATCGCTTCCCACGGCCCGATCCGCGCATCCGGCACGTAGCCCGTCACGGCGTACGGCGAGCTGATCACGTCCGCCGCCGTCCATCCCGGCAGAGCAGCGCTGAACTTCGCAAAATTCGCGGGATCTTCCACATTCTGCCGGCGCGATTCCGGGCTGCGCCGCCAAACGCCCATCAGCCACACGATATTGAATCCGCGCGCCGCGATCCCGTCCCACACGCTGTCTGGCACATCACCCAGCTGGATCTGCCTCTTCTGCTGCAGCGACATTTTCTCCAGCCACGGCCAGGTATTGATTTCGTACAAATGGGGATTCGCCCGTGCGCGGAACGCGTCCGGACTAACCGCATAGGTGGGCATCACCGAGAGCCTAGTCGCCCTGTCCATCCACTGTCAATGGACCACCCAGCCAGGCCTCCTAGTCGCGCGCAGCGCGATGTAGCTTAGACTTTCGAGTCTGAGCGGGACCAACTCTCAGTTGGTCCTGGGTTCAGCCATTTCTCCGAGATCTCCAACTCAAGAATGTCCCACAGTCAAAAATCACAGAGCATTTCGTGTCGCAGTTTTTCTTCAACCGCTTCCGTCCAAGCACCCCTCTGCTATACTCCCCCGACCAAATCCACTCCGCATCACAAGGGCCGCAAATGATCGCCGCCAAATTTCTACTCGTCTCGAGCATTCTCGCTCTCGTGCCTCTCGTCGCCATCGCGCAAACGCCACCCGCGAAACGCAATCTCACCGTGGACGACTACTTCCGCATCAAGGGCGTCGAAGATCCGCACATCAGCCCAGACGGCAAGTGGATCGCCTACGTCGTCGAAACTGCGAGCCTCAAAGACGACAAGAACCACAAACAAATCTGGATGATCTCCACGGTGGGCGGCGACGCCATCCCTCTCACCAGCGAAGCCGTCAACTCGTCGCACCCGCGCTGGAGCCCCGACGGAAAATATCTCGCCTTCCTCTCCGCGCGCAGCAGCGGCTCAAAAGATTCCGACGACGATTCGAAGGACGACGCCAAAAAACAGGTCTGGCTGCTCAATCGCACCGGCGGCGAAGCCCAACAACTTTCCAGCGCCATTCAAGACGTGGACACTTTCGCGTGGTCGCCAGATAGCTCGCGCCTCGTCCTCGTCCTGCAAGATCCGTCCGTCGATGAAATCGCGGCCTCAAAAGACAAAGACGCCAAAATCAAGCCGCACCCGTGGGTGATCGACCGCCTTCACTTCAAAGAAGACGAAATCGGCTACCTCGATCGCCGCCGTCATCACCTCTACACGCTGAATATCTCCGACAAGAAGCAGACCCAAATCACCAGCGGCGATTTCGATGACGACGATCCCGTCTGGTCTCCCGACGGCAAGCAGATCGCTTTCGCCAGCAATCGCTGCACGCCCGAGCCCGACCGCAACTACAACACAGACATCTGGACCGTCTCCGCCGACAACACCGACACCGGCAAGTCGCTCACCCAAATTTCGAAAGGTCCCGGCGCCGACGGCTCGCCGAATTGGTCGCCCGACGGCCAGTGGATTACCTACACCACGCAGCTCGACGAGAAACTTTTCCAGTACGCCACATTCCACATCGCCGTTGCGCCCGCATCCGGCAATGGCGAACAGCGCGTTCTCACCACGAAGCTCGACCGCAACTCCTCGCAGCCGCGATTTTCGCAGGACGGGAAATTCATTTACTTCATCGTGGATGACGACGGCACGCAGCAGCTCCTGCGAGTCCCGCCCACCGGCGGCGAAATCGAACGCCCCATAAGCGGCCGCAAATTCGTCGAATCGTATTCGCTCGGCCCCGATGGCGCCGTCGCCGCCGCAATTTCCGAACTTACGCATCCGCCCGAAATTTATTACCAGCCCGCAAGTGGACAGCTTGTAAAGCTGACCAAAACCAACGACGCGCTCATCGCCGAGCTGAACCTGCCCGACGTCGAGTACGTCCATTTCAAAAGCAAAGACGGCACCAACGTTGCCGGCTACCTCTATAAACCCGTCGGCTACCTCGCCGGCACAAAAGTTCCCACGCTGCTTCGCCCGCACGGCGGTCCC
This sequence comes from Acidobacteriota bacterium, assembly GCA_013286165.1. Taxonomy (GTDB): domain Bacteria; phylum Acidobacteriota; class Terriglobia; order Acidiferrales; family UBA7541; genus Palsa-295. The sequence continues at coordinate 11,725 of JABDGF010000045.1, forward strand.
GTTTGGGCTTACTACGCCGAATTTCATTTTGACGCGCAGCTTTTTGCCGCCAACGGCTACGCCGTGCTCACGCCCAATCCGCGCGGCTCCTCCGGCTACGGCCAGGATTATTGCAAAGCGATTTTCGCCGATTGGGGCAACAAGGATTTTCAGGACGATATGGCGATGGTCGATTACGCGGTGGAGCAGGGAATCGCCGATCCCGATAAACTCGGAGTCGGCGGCTGGTCTTACGGCGGCATCTCCACCAACTTCATCATCACGCAGACCACGCGCTTCAAAGCCGCGATCTCCGGCGCCGGCGAATTTCTTTACATCACCAACTGGGGCCACGATCACTACAGCAAAGACTGGGAATACGAACTCGGACTCCCATGGGAACATCGCGAACTCTGGGAAAAACTCTCGCCCTTCACCCGAGTGAAAAATATCACCACGCCTACTCTAATTATGGGCGGCGATCAGGACGTGAACGTCCCGGTGATCAACGGCGAGCAGCTCTATCAGAGCCTCAAGCGCCTAGGCATTCCCACTCTCCTGGTCGTCTATCCCGGCGAGTATCACGAATTCGAACGCCCCACCTTCATCCAGGACCGCTATCACCGCTACCTTTTCTGGTACGGCCACTACGTAAAAGGCGAAGGCCCCTCAATCCCGCCAACGCCGACGCCGTAGCGCCGTAGCGTTGACTTCAGTCTGCGCGCCTCTCTCCGCACACAGAAAAGCCTCGCGTCAGAAGACGCGAGGCTTTTCTGTAGTTGCTTTTGCCGTTGCGAGCTACTGCCCCTTTGCGGTGCTATCAATAAATGCCCCGATGTTGCCTTTGAGCTTCGTCAGGTCTTCGTTCCGCAAATACATCATGTGCCCCGCGCCGTAATACTGAATATCGATGTGGCTCCGCAAATTACCCGGCAAGAACAGATGATCCATCGTGTACTCCGTAGCAAAAAACGGCGTCGCCATATCGTAGTAACCCGTCTCCACTTGCACCCGCAAATTCGCATTCGTCTGAATCGCGTTGATCAAATCGCTCGACACATTCGGCGAACTCGGGAACCCACCATTCTGCCCATGCTTCCAATCCCATCCGCCGCCAACCTGACCGCTCAAAATCTGATACTGCCGCTCGAGCGTCACCTTCAATTCGTCGCGCATGTACGAATTCAGCGCCGCCGTAAAGGCACCGCGCACGCCCGTGTACGAAGGATCCTCTTCCGCGAATTCGCTTAGGACGTCGTACGTCGGCATCGTGTACCGCGAATCGTACCGTCCGCTCTGCGTCCGGTCCGCGCGCTGCAGCTCAATGCTGAACTGCGCCAGATTCACGCGCAGGTCCGCCTTTTCGATGTAATCCGGCGAAAGCCCGATGAATTTCGAAAGCTTTGTCGCGATGTCCTTCTTCTCATCCGGTGTCAGGTTCGTGCCCTTCATCAGCGCATCGGTGAACTCGCCCGCCGCGAATTTCCGCGCGTCCGCCAAAAACGCGGTCAGATCCGCCGGCGCCGGGTTCAACATCTTGTGATACGCCGCCGTTGCCGCGTAACTCGGCAAATACAAAATGTAGGAAAGGTCGTCGCCCGCGTTGAAAGAAATCGTCTCCGTATTCAACACGCTCGAGATCAGCACGATCCCGTTCACATAAATTCCGTCGTGCGACTGCAGGTAATTTCCCACCACCGCCGAGCGAAACGTACCGTAGCTCTCGCCAATCAAAAACTTCGGCGAATTCCATCGCCCGTTGCGATTCAGATAAATGTTGATGAACTGTGCGATCGAATGCGCGTCCTGATCGACGCCCCAGAAATCCTTGTCCTGCGCCTTGCCCACCGCGTGGCTAAATCCAGTCCCCACCGGATCGATAAATACCAGGTCCGTCTTGTCGAGCAGAGAATTTGCGTTGTCCTCCACCTTGTACGGCGCCGATCCCGTCGGCGCTGCATTCGCCGTCGTTACGCGACGCGGACCGAACGCTCCCATGTGCAGCCAGACCGACGCCGATCCCGGCCCGCCGTTGTACACAAACGCAATCGGCCGCTGCGACGCGTTCTTCGTGTCGTTGCGCGTGTACGCCGTTGAAAACATCAGCGCCGTCGGCTCGCCCTTCTCATCCTTCAGCAGGGTCGTTGATGGCGTCGCCTTATAGGAAAACGTCTGCCCGCCGATCGTGATCGTGTGATCACTCGGCCACGATTCTTCCTTCGGCGCATTCGCATCCGCGCCCGCCGCCGGTCTCGCGTCCGCTCCCGCAGCCGCCGCACCAGGCTTCGCATCCTTCGCCGGCTCCTGCGCCGCTACCATCGTGCCCCAGCCGCAAATCAACGCCAGCGCCACCGCGCTAGCCGCAAGTCGCATCTTCATGTGCTTTCGTATCTCCGGAAGGAAAAGTCTGCGCCCCAATGGCAGCGCCGCAATACTATGCACCACCCCGCCCCAAGTCAATGAACCCACCCGCACCACTCGTACAATTTAGATTCTTTTTAGCCGACGTCCTCACGCCACCTGTTCACGAATCGAATCAACTCTCACGGTTCTCCCGGACTGCGGTGGCTCCCCGTCGAGACGGGGACCATCGCCCGCCCGCAAACAGTTCAACGCAATCGTCTCGCTTACCGTGGAATAGCCTGCCGCGCAGGCTGTTCTCCCACGAAGATGACTCTCAGTTACAGCAGAACTACCGTCGCTCCACCCACCCAAAAAACAAAACCCCCGTCATCCTGAGGACGTACACGGCCGGAGGATATCTCTTCGCTTTCCCTAGCGACACCACCCACGCACACATCTCCACCCACCCGCCTCCGTCACCACTCAACTTGTCTATTTGAATTTGTTACTGCGGCTTACTCTGCTGCTGCGGCTCAGCACTCTGCGTCTGCGGCGCCGCGTCCTGCGGCTGATCCGTAGTAGCAGCAGGCGCATCACTCTGGCACTCCGGCTTAGCAAACGTCAGCGTAATTTCCTTCGCCTCGGGGTCCGCCCCATCCACGGTCACCGACGGCGCCTCAATCCGCGCCGGCAGATTACACTCACTTCCACGTTTCGAAGCAGCCGCCCCCGCGCGCGAAGGATCCAAATCCTCCCACGCCGAAAACGTGTACTTCGCATTCTCAAGTATCGTAAATTCGTACGCACCCTCGCCAATCTTCACCGCCGAAGGATTTCCGCCACCGCCATCCTCCGCCTTTCCCATCACCGTCACGTCACCCGGCGGCCGCCCGTCCGTCCACTTCAGCGCCACCTTCACCTTCCGCGTCGGATATCCATCGCGCAGTTTGATGTTCGCGTTCAGCAGCTGCTGCCCATCTTTCAAATGAATCGCCACGGCGTCGCCCTGATCCGCCGCGCCGGGATAAAACGTTCGCGGAAACGGCGTGTTCGGATCCTTGCGATCCATCCGGTTAAACACGAGCAAGTAGTCGCCCGCGCCGATGTGATCGAACTCGAATCCCGCTTCCTTCGCGCCGTTCGCCGCGCTGCCCTGAAATCCCCACAGCCCCGGTTTGTCGTTGTCGTATTTATCCGAGCGATACAGTTCCACCGACGCCAGCTTAAGCGGCTTACCATCCGGCCCCACCACCGCGCCTTTAATTTTCCCCGTTGGCAGCGCGTCCACGTTGTATTCGTAGCAAGCGCCGCTCGGAATTCGAAACGGAGGCAGCCCGCCCTTCAGCGTCTTCTGCGAAAATTCAAATCGCGCCGGCAAATCCGCCGTGTACGAATACTCGCCCGCGTGGACATCGTAAAAAGTGTAAACGCCGTCCGATCCCGTGCTCGACGCGAACCGGTCGTCCTTCGACCGCAATTTCAATTTGATGTTCGGCAGCGGATCTTCCGGATCATCCGAAGGCGCCAGCAGTGGCGGGTCCGCGCGGCGTAGCACTCCAAACACAGACGCCACTCGCTGATGGGTCCGCATCGCGCGCAGTTGCGGAATCAGCGCCCGCGCTTCGATAAACGGCCGCGTGCCGTTGCAGATCGTTGCGAACAGCCGCCCTTCCGTTTCCTGCTGCGTGAATACCACATACTGCTCGCCCAGTTTGAAAACGTAGCCGCAGTCGCCGTCGTCGCCACCCGAATAAATGTCGATCGTCTCGCCGCCCGCGCCCGCGAATCGCTCGTTCACCCGAAACTTGTACCGCACGATCGGCGACGCCGCTTCCTGCGGCGCGTCTGCCGCGCCAGCCTCTGTCGTCACCGTCCCCGCCGGAGTCTTCACCATCTCAATCGCCACCACCGTCCCCGCGAACACCACATCGTCCGCCTGCAATCCAGGGCAAGTCCCCGGTGGCAATTTCGAGCAGGTACATCCAAAGGAGGGAACAGCGCCGAGCGTCACCAGCACAAGTAGAGGCAGCCAAAACCGTCGCATCATCTATTCCATCCTACCAAGCGCCCCAAGAAAAAATCGAGCATCCGCACCAGAATCTAACTCCCCTGTGCTCCTCCCTCTTTTCCGGGTGCCGCACCCTTTTCTTTCCAAAAGGGTGCGTGGC
>JABDGF010000046.1 GCA_013286165.1 Acidobacteriota bacterium
TGCGGAAGCGCTTCGAAGCGGAAGCCAAGCGCGCCGGCCGCATTGCATTTTTCCCGAGTCGCGCGCTTTCAACGGACAACGCCGCAATGATCGCCGCCGCCGGTTACGCGAGCTACGCCGCGGGGATTCATTCGGACTCGACGTTGAACGCCGATCCGAATCTACCGCTTGCCGCGCGCTTGTACGGCGCCGCTTCGTAATTTTCAAACGGAAAAACTACAGGAAGTCCGGCTCGTAGATGTACGCCATGCCGTCTTTGGAAACGGCGTAGGTCTTCGCGCCGTCCTCGCTCCACCGAATTTCCACCACGCCATCGGCTTCGCATTCGTCGTATCGCGTGTTCGTGCGTAAATCAGCGATGAAGAGATGACCCTTCGCTGAATCTTGCTGCCACGACGTGTAGCACGCGAGCAGCGGCAGTGTCGGATGCGCGACGCAAAATTCCGCGTCGAAGGGAAGCTGCTGCGATTCGAGTGGCTCAAAATCCAGCCGATAGGCGCGAGATGCAGCGCAATAAACGAGCGCATCGCCGCCCGCGAGCCATGTGAGATCGCTCACATGCCCTTGCGCTTGAAACGATTGCACTCGCCTCAGCCACGGCACTTCCGCGATCAGGATCGCGTCGTCCGCCCACTCGCCCTGAATTTCCACCACGCTTGCGATTCGTTTTCCGTCGGGACTGAAAACCGTATTGCCGTAGCCGTGGAACGCGCCCTCTTCGCCAAACTCGGCTTCGTAGGTCTGTCGCTCGAGCCAGTCCGGAAGGCCCGCCTGCGCGAGCGGAGCGTCCTCCATCGGTGGTGCGCCGCGCAAGCCCGACGCCCACAAGCGCAGCGAAGCTGACTTTCCACCGATTGTTGCCGCCGCGATGTAGACCGAGTCCGGCGACCATGCGACGTGCGACGGCAGCTTCTGAAATTTTCCAAACGCGCCGGTGAATTCTTTCCCGTCGAGGTCGAACACGTGAATCGCGGGCTGCCACGCCGCCCACGCGCCGGCGAGGTAACTTCCCGTGCGCGACCACGCGAAGCTCGCAGGCAGGTGTTTCGCGAGCGCCGGCGTTTCACCGGGAACGGCGAGCGCCATCTGCCCGAAACTGTTGTGCAGGTCGTAGATCGTGACGCGCGGCGCCGTGCCACGAGTCTCCGCGGAAATCGCGCACACGTTTCCGTGCGACGACAGCGCTACCTTCGACGCTTTTCCCACGAATGCCGGCTTGCGCGTCCAATTCGATTCGCGCGAGAGATCTTCGATGCCGCGCCGGATCAGCGCCGCTGAACGAACGGCAAGCCCCTGCGCGCCGTTCTTGCGAACGACGATCCCGCCCGCCGCCGGTTTTTCGATCGTTTCCATGGGTTCGTAGCGCGCCGGTCAAGGACCCGGTCAGCGCATAGCCGTCACCTTGTCTAACTGCGATTTCGCGCGCGCAATTTGCTCGGCCACTTTTGCCGCCATCTCGCTCAGCACGTCGCGCCCCAGCGCCTTCGCTTCATCGAGGTGCGCTTTCAACTTGTACAAATCAGACTGCAACAGCTTCGCCGTCTCGGCATCCAGCTCCACCACGCGCGCCTGCGCCTGGCTGATCCGCCGGATCACGCGAACCAGATCGGCACCTGCACCGTCGCCCTTCACGGCTTCGGGGCTATGCTCGTAGCCCGTCAGAATTTTCGTCAGCCGCGTCTCGTCGCCGGATTCGTAGGCGCCATTCGCTTCGGCCATCAGCACTTCGCGCCGCGAACGGTCCGCAGCCTCGGACGCCAGGTCCGGATGAATCCGCTTGGCCACTTCGCGGTACAGGCGCTTCATCTCCAGCGTCGCCTCAAAACTCCTGGGCGCCACGTCGCTCTTTTCACCCGCGCTGGCTTTGGTTTCTTCCGCGCGCGTCCGCGCATCGCAAGCAAACGACTTCGCTTTCTGATCCGACGGATTCGCTTCCGCGCGCCGCGCCGCAATCTGCGCCTTCAATTCATCGAGTTCGGCGTACAAGGTTCCGACGTGGTGCAGATACTGTTTCTCAAACGCACCCAGTTCCGCTCGCAAATCCTCGGCCTTCAATTCACGCTCGGCGAGTTCCGCTTGAATTGCGGCGTGCTCCTCGAGCTTTAGCGCCAGCTCGCGCTCTTCGGGCTTCGCGATAGCGCCAAGAGACGCGCTGAGAGTTTTTAGGTCTGTGGACTTTTGCGTCATTCGTCGCCCATCCGCCCAGCAGGATCGCACTGAACCGGCCAGCGGGGCAAAACGCTGCGCCACACGCGCCTTTTCACGTACGGCCGGCGGAGCTAACTCTTCACTGTAAATTGTAAGTCTCTAGCCGCAGCGCGGCGGGCCTTCGCGTCCGCCTGTTTCCATAAACTCTAATAGCGCGTTTAGACAGGGCGGTACTGGAGCTTCATCGGCGGAACTTCAAGCAACTTCTCCCAACAGGCGGCGTCTAACGAAACTGTAGGTACAAAAAAAAAGAACGGCGCCGAAGCGCCGTTCTCTCAAAACTTTTCAACTGCTTGGAGAGGCTATTCCGCTGCGGGTGCCGATTCCGGCATCGTCAGCTTGGCCTTCGCCAGGGCGCGGATCAGGTTCGCTTCTACAGCCGATTCGGTCGTATTCCGCACGGTGGCCAGTTCGCTCACCAGCAGATACTTGGCGCGTTCCAGCATTTTCTTCTCGCGGAACGAAAGCGGCTTGGTGCGGCTCAGGGCTACAAGGCCCTTCAAAACCGCGGCCACTTCCATCAGCGATCCGGTGCGCATTTTGTCGGAGTTTTCTTTGAAACGGTGCTTCCAGTCGTGGTGAGAGGAGGAGCGGCCATTCTCGAGAAACGTAAGGACGGCGCCGGCTTGCCCGCTGCGAATCACAGGGCGCAATCCAACGGATTCAACGTTTGCCTGCGGGACAGACACCTTCAGTCCGCTGGAGTGAATCTTGAGCATGTAAAAGCGCTCGGAGCGGCCGTTCAGGTAGCTATAGCTGATCTGTTCGATGATCCCAACGCCATGGTTCGGGTACACGACTTTTTCGCCTAGCTTAAATTCCATAGGTGGAACTCCCCTCCGCGGAAAGCATATTGAAAGTTTAGGCACACGGTACGTAAAGGTCAAGGGAATCCCGCCTGAAAGCGGGGAGATTCGGGTAGCCCGAAATCGAATGTTTTCAGTAACTTTGGCCCCCAAATTGCCCTATACTGGGGCGGTGCTAGCCCTCTCATTGGACACCTCTTCGCGCGGCGGAAGTGTCGCCGTTTTGCGCGATCAGGCCGTTCTCGGCGTCGTTTCCACCTGGGGCGAAGAGGATTATTCCTCCCGCATCTTCCGCCAACTTGAGTTCCTGCTCGCCGAACTGGGCCTCAAACTCGACCAATTCGAGCTGTTTGCCGTCGCTTCCGGGCCTGGTTCGTTTACCGGGCTGCGGGTGGGGCTGGCGTCCGCGAAGGCGTGGTCAGAGGCCTATGCGAGGCCTGTCGTGGGCGTGAGCGTCCTGGAGGCTGTGGCGACCCAGTGCGCGTATCCGGCGGCCTGGGTGGTCCCTGTGGTGGATGCGCGGCGCGGGCAGTTCTATGCGGCGGCGTATCGACGCTCGGGTTCCGGTGTGCACCTCGAAGGCGACGAATGTGTGGTGAGCGGCGATGAGTTTCTCGCGCTGATCCGCTCACACTCTGCCGCGCAATCGGGCTGGCAGCTTAGTTCACAGTCGGGCGGCGGGGAAGTCGCCGTGGTCGCCACCGAACCGGAACTTGTGACTCATCTTCTCGAGTCTGCCGGAGTGAAAGTGTTCCGCGCCTCCAACGTACTCGCGCCCTGGATCGGGCAGCTCGCCGTCACGCGCGCGCAGCAGGGAAAATTTTCCGACGCGCTCACGCTCGACGCCAACTACGTCCGCCGCAGCGATGCTGAAACCGGCGCGAAGGGCCGGTAACCGGTGGCCGTTCGCGAGCTGGAACCTCGAGACGTTGATGCCGTGCTCGCCATTCAACGCGCCTGCCCGGAGATCGCGCAGTGGAGCCGGCTGGACTACGAACGCGTGGAAGCTGGCGAGATGGTCGGCTGGGTGGCAGAGCGCATCGCTGGTGAGGGCGCGCTAGGGCCGTCCGTCGTCGGATTCGTAGTCGCGCGCAACATCCCGCCCGAAGTGGAAATCCTGAACATCGCCGTTGCACCGGAAGCGCGCAAGCACGGCGTCGGCAGCGACCTATTTGATCGCGTACTCGAATGGGCGCGGTCCGAAGGCGCCACGCAAGCGATCCTCGAAGTTCGCGCCGGCAACGACGCGGCTCTCCGACTCTACCACCGCCGCGAATTTCACATCGTCGGCCGCCGCCCGCGCTACTACTCGAATCCGGTGGACGACGCGCTCCTCCTCACCGCCACGCTCTGACTTCCCGCTAGCGTCAAAATTTTTCCGCATGTAAACTCCCGCGGCACCGCGGCGCGCAACGCGCGCGTCCGACAGGGCCCAAGCCCTGTCGGCGGCTCACGGGCGCAAGCGCCCGTGCCTCCGAGGCGAGCGCAGCGAGCTGTAACATAGACTGTCAGTCTGTGCGCATCCGTCGTGCGGCGCGCCAAACAAAAAAGGACTCCATGCTCCTCGAAAACGCCAGCCTCGAACTCCTGAAACGCGCGCTCCCCGAACTCGACGCGGGCTTCGAAGAACTTCCCGCGCTAGCGCGCCCATCGATGGCCAGCGCGCGCCAATTCGAAGTGATGGCCGAAGTCGCCACGCTCCTGCAGAACAACTTTCCGTACTTCCATCCGCTCTACGCCGGACAAATGCTCAACCCGCCGCACCCGATCGCTCGCGCCGCGTACGCACTCGCCACCTGGATCAATCCCAATAACCACGCTCTCGACGGCGGCCGCGCCAGTTCCGCAATGGAAAAAGAATCGGTCGCGGAGATCGCCGCGATGTTCGGCTGGAAGGAACACCTCGGCCATCTGTGCGGCGGCGGCACGATGGCGAATCTCGAAGCGCTGTGGGTCGCGGGTCAACTGCATCCTGATAAAAAGGTCGTCGCGTCGGATCAAGCGCACTACACGCACCAGCGCATCACGTCCGTCTTGAAATTGCCATTCGCCGCTGTCGCATCCGATTCGCGCGGGCGCATGGACCTCGCAGCGCTTGAAAAAATGCTCGAGGCAGGCGACGTAGGAACAATTGTCGCGACGATCGGTACCACAGGAACAGGTTCGGTCGATCCGCTTCCAGAAATTCTTCACCTCGCGCGAACGTATGGAGTCCGCGTCCACGCCGACTGCGCCTACGGCGGCTACTTCAAGCTCGCGACAACTCTTCCGCCCGAAGCGCGCGCCGCCTACGACCAAATCGCAAAAGTCGATTCGATTGTGATCGATCCGCACAAGCACGGCCTTCAGCCCTACGGCTGCGGCTGCGTGCTATTCAAAGATCCCAGCGTCGGCACGCACTACAAGCACGAGTCTCCGTACACGTACTTCACCGCCGCAGATCTTCACCTCGGCGAAATCAGTCTAGAGTGTTCGCGCCCCGGCGCGTCAGCAGTCGCGCTGTGGGCCACGCAGCGCCTGCTGCCGCTCACCGAGGGCGGGGAATTCGCGAAGATGCTCGAATCTTCGCGCCAGGCCGCCGTCACGTTTTCGGATTTGCTCTGCGGCGATCCGCGCTGGGTCGTGCCGTTCGCGCCGGAACTCGACATCGTCGTGTGGGCGCCGCGCGCGCGAACCGCGGAAGAAACGAGCGCGCTCTCACAAAAGATATTCGATCAATCAGCACTCCAAAATCTTCACCTGGCGCTCATCCACCTTCCCGCGCGTTTTTTCACCTCTGCTGCGCTGCCAAAGCCGATGTGGGCCAGCACAGAAGGAAAAGTTCTCTGCCTTCGCTCGTGCCTGATGAAACCGGAGCACCGCGACTGGCTGCCGCGCATCTGGGAAATTCTCGGCACAGCCGCCGACGCCGTGCTCCCGCGCTGAAACGGCTCTCGGGTAGAAAGTCTATTTATTTCACACGCCGGGTTGTGATACTTCTCTCCCGTCAGGCCCGATTCCAAACTTCGGAGGATTCGATGCCAGCCACGACGAACGATGTGCGTCAGCTGCTTCTCGAAACAAATCAGGAATATCGGCGGCTCGCAGAAGCACATCTGCGCTGCGAATCGCTGCTGAATAATTTGGTGACGCAGACGTACTGGAAGCAGGAAGATTTGGAGCAGGAAATTCTGCTGAAGAAGACCAAGCTCCGCATCAAGGATCAGATGGAGATGCTGGTCTTCACGCAGTGCCGCAATCTGCCGCACTAGCGCGGTCCCGCGACGCGAGCTGTTCTGTCGTACAATAGAAGTGCATCTAGCGGCGATCGATTCGCACTCTCAGGCGCAGTGAATCACACACGCAACTGTTTCGCGGACGAAGGAAATCACACTCCGATATGGTGAAGGACGCTTACAAGTTTGCCTTGCCGCTGCTCGCGGCGACGGTATTGCTTTTCCTGGCCGGTACGAAGTGGCCGGTCGCGATCTGGTTCGGCGCGATCTTTCTCGTGCTGCTGCTTTTTGTCTGCTACTTTTTCCGCGACCCGCAGCGCACCATTCCCACCGATCCGAGTGTGATCGTGTCGCCGGCCGACGGTAAGGTCGTGGAGATTGTGGACGAGCTTCTCGATTCGCGCATGGGCCATCGCATCAGCATTTTTCTGAATATTTTCAACGTGCACGTGCAGCGCGCGCCTGTCGCAGCGCGCATCGCGGATGTGGTGTACCAGCCGGGCAAATTTTATGCGGCGTTCCGCTCCGACGCGTCCGTGGAGAATGAGCAAAACATCATTTACTTACACGCGCCTCGCGGCACCGTTGTCTTCAAACAAATCGCCGGAGCCATCGCGCGCCGCGTGATATGCTGGAAAACCGAAGGCGAAAATGTCGCCATCGGCGAGCACGTGGGACTGATTCGGTTCGGCTCTCGCGTCGATGTCTGGCTGCCGATGGATACCGAACTAAAAGTAAAACGCGGTGACACCGTAAAGGGCGGCGAAAGCATACTCGCAAGATGGAATTGAACGAAATGGTCATCACCGCGCCCGAAGAGGACCGCCGCGCTCCCAACCGCAGCCGCAAACTCCGTCGCGGAATTTACATCCTTCCCAGCGCATTCACCGTCGCGAACTTGTTGTGCGGTTATTACGCGATTCTCGCCACACTCGACGGGCGCTTCCTGGATTTCGATCGCGCCGCGTGCGCGATTGGGTTCGCCTACCTTTTTGATTCGATGGACGGCCGCGTCGCGCGGATGATGGGCACCGAAAGCGCGTTCGGCAGGGAATTCGACTCACTCGCAGACGTGGTGAGTTTTGGTATCGCGCCGGCAATCCTCATTTACGCGTGGGCGATCCGCGGGCTATCGGTAGGAACCCTTCCGGAAATTGGCGTCTTGCCGGCAATCTCGCCGGAATGGCTGCACCTGAAAGAACTCGGCTGGCTGATTGGATTCTCGTTCGCGGTGTGCTGCGCGTGGCGGCTCGCGCGATTCAACATTCAAGGCATGGCGCCCGGCGGCAATCGCTACTTTGTCGGAATGCCCACTCCGGCCGCGGCCGGAATGCTCGCCGCGATCGTGCACTTTTTTAAGGGCGAACCGGTCGAGAGCGTCACCTTCTCGCTTTTCTTGCTCGGGCTGATGATTGTGCTCGGTGCGCTAATGTCCAGCACGATTCGCTTTTTCAGCTTCAAAGACATTCCGCTTACCAAGCGCATGCCTTCGCTTTCCGTGATCGTCCTGGCGATTCTGGTCGGTGCGGTGATCTTTTTTTCGCGGCAGACTTTATTGATTGTCACCGCCGTCTACACCATTCACGGTCCGATTCTGCAGCTCATTCGCTCCGCTCGTTTGAAGGCGCGTCCCGCCTAACCATGCCATCCGGCGCTTCTAAATCGCCGCGCGTCGCCATCGTTGGCGCCGGCTCGCTTCGCGGCAAAGAACTCAAGCTCGTACTCGAAGATCGCAATTTTCCTGCCAGCGAAATGGTGCTGCTCGATGAGCCGACGGCCGCAGGCACGCTCACCGAAGCGGCGGGAGAGCCGGCGTTCATTCGCGCGCTCGACGAAAATAGTTTTGAAGGCGCGCAGATCGCGTTTTTCACCGGCTCGATGGCTGACGCCGAACAGAATTGGGAAGCGGCGCAACGGTCCGGTGCGACCGTGATCGATATGACGGGCGCGTTGCTCGCGGCAGGGAAGGCGACTTCGTGGATCCCGTCGCTCGATTCCGTTTTGCTACCGCGTCCTGGTGCATCCGCCGCGGCGAAAGGGAAGGGCGCTGCGATGGCGTACTCATCGCCGAGCCCTGCGACGATCATCGCGTGTACCGTCGCCGCGGGCCTCGCGAAATTTTCTCCGGTGCGTGTGGCCATCGTGATGAATCTTCCGGTTTCTGAACGCGATCAAGCCGGTGTGGACGAACTCGAAAGCCAGACGACAAATTTGCTTTCGTTCCGTCCGATCGAGCAAACCGTTTTCGACACACAGGTTGCGTTCAACATGCTCGCGGCCTTCGGCGAAAATGCGAAGCCGTCGCTCGCCGACGTGCGCACCGCGGTCGCGCGCAATGTAGCGCATTGCCTCACCGGCCGCGCTGCGGCACCCGCGATTCAGATCGTTCAAGCGCCGGTCTTCTACGGTTGCGCATTCAACGCGTTCGCGGAATTCGCGGCTCCCGTTTCCGGCGAACAGCTCGCAGCGTCGCTCTTGCCGCTGGGAATGCGCGTGGCATCGGGCGACGATCTCACGCCATCGAATGTAAGCGTCGTCGGCGAAGCGGACATTCATATCGGGCGCATCGAACCCGATCCCTCGGTCCCGTCCGGCGTCTGGCTCTGGGGCGTGGCCGATAATTTGCGCCTGGCGGCTGTGAACGCGGTCCGCATTGCGGAGGCTTTGGTTGCGGAGCCGAAAATTCAGTAAGGCCATATCACGCGCGGCACTCGCGTTCTGCGCTGTCGCGTCAGTCTTGATCGCCGGCTGCGGCTACCACGTCGCAGGAACTTCGCCGAGCCTTCCCGAAGATTGGAAATCGATCGCGATCCCCGCGTTTAAAAACGACACGACCAGCTATCGCATCGAGCAGAAATTCACCGCAGCCGTGATTCGCCAGTTCATCGAGCGCACGAAATACCACATCACGCAGGACCCGCAGAATGCAGACGCCGTGCTGCACGGCGAAGTCGTCTCGATCGAAACCAGCCCTGTGATTTTCGACGCCGCTACGGGACAGGTGACTTCCATGGTCGTCACGATCCACACGAAAGTCAGCCTCGTTGAAAATAAAAGCGAGAAAGTGATCTACCACAACGACGACGTCGTCTTTCGCGACGAGTACCAAATCTCTACCGACGTGAGAAGCTTCTTTCAGGAAGAAGGCCCAGCCATCGAGCGCATGTCGCGTGATTTTGCCGCGCAATTGGTATCCAACGTGACGGAGAATTTCTAGTGCCCGAAGCCACCACAGAACGCCTTTTTGCGCTGCTCGCGAAAGCGAAGCCTGTCGGCGCGATCGTTCTGATTGGCACGGACCCTTATCTGCGTGATCTGTGCCGCAATAAAATTATCGACACCTACGTCCCCGACGCGATGCGCGGCTGGGCGCTCGGCCGCGTCGATCTGGACGGCAGCGACTGGGGCGAACTTTTTCAGCGCGCCGATACTTTGCCGATGATGGCCAGCTGCCAGGTGATCGTCGCAACCGGCGCCGAGTCGATCGAAATTCGTTCGAAGGGTGGCGCGGCGGCTGACGAAGACGACGAGGAAGAGGACGCAGGTTCAGGCGAAGGTGACGAGCGCCAGGAAACGCTAAAGGCTCTCGCAAAGTATCTCGCTTCGCCCGCGCCATTCACCGTGTTGCTCTTCGAAGTTCCGAAGCTCGACCGACGCCAGCGCCTCTACAAAATCCTCGCGGAGCACGCGCTGCTCGTCGAACTTACGCTCGATGCGGCCGCGGCGCGAACACTCGCGACGAACATGGCCGTTGAACTTGGCACGAAAATCGAGCCACTCGCCGCTGCGATTCTCGCGGAGATGGTCGATAGCGAACCCGCGCGCATGCAGATGGAAATCGAAAAGCTCGCGGCCTACACGCTCGGTCGGCCGTCGATCACTGAGGACGACGTCCGAGTCGTCTGCGTGACCGACAAGAAAAATACAGTGTGGGAATTGTCGGAGATGCTCTCGACCGGCCGCCGCGCCGAAGCGCTCACGTTCCTCAGCAATTTGCTGCGCGATGGCGACGAGCCTGTCGCGATGATCGGCGCGCTCGCGTGGAGCTACCGCAAAATGATCGAAGCTCGCGCTCTGTCGCCCAGCACCAACGGTTTCAACGCGGCGCGCGTGCTAAAAATCAATCCCGCCGCTGCCGAAGCCGCCGTGCGCAACGCCCACCGCTTCTCGAAGGCCGACCTGCTCAACGGCCTCGTCGCGCTCGGCGAAGCCGACTCCCAACTCAAATCCCGCAACCCCGACACGCAAGCCTACATGCAGTTCCTTGTCGCGCGCCTCGCCTCAGCTCCCGGCAAAAAATCCACCGCCTACTAGTAGGACACTCCCACTGTGCGGGATTGCCTGCTACCCGCTCTCAGCGGGGTGCGCCTCAGGCGAGCGCAGCGAGCTGTAACATAGACTGTCAGTCTGTGCCGGCTTCAGTCGCGCCGAACCGCACTCCCACAAAAAAAAGGCGCCCCGGAGAAAACTCCGAAGCGCCCTCATAGTCCGCCAGGTTAAAAAATCGTTACTTCTTCTTCGCCTTCAGCGCGTTGATCGCCAGCGAGAGCCGCGACTTGTAGCGGTTCGCCGTATTTTCCGAAAGTGTGCGCTTCCGGATCGCGCGGTCCAATTCCGAGAAAGTCGCCGACGCCAGCTTTTCCGCTCCCGCGAGATCGCCCGCGGTAAGCGTGGCGCGCATCCGCCGGATCGACGAACGCACACGCGTGCGGTTCATCTTGTTGATCGCCGCGCGCCGCGCAGCCTGGCGGATATTCTTCAATACCGACTTGGTCTTCTTCTTATGCTTTACCGCTGCTCCCTGAGCCATTCAATACTCCTTGCGTATTCAATTCCGAACTTAAGAGTTTATCCGTCGCGCCATTTTCTGTCAATTTGCGTGCGCACACCGGCGCGGTACAATCGGCGCGTCACCAACGCCGCCGAGGAACGAATGCCCGCACCGAAACCGCCCTTCAAACGCATCTTCTGGATCGTCCTCGATAGCGTCGGCATCGGCGAACTCCCCGACGCGGCCGACTACGGCGACGTCGGCCGCGACACGCTCGGCCACATTGCCGCGTCGCGCCCGCTCGCGCTGCCGAATCTCACGCGCCTAGGCCTCGCGAATATCAAGCCGCTCTCGCATCTCACTCCGCCCGCAAAGCCAGAAGGGAATTACGGCAAGGGCGCCACCGTCTCGCCCGGCAAAGATACGACCACGGGCCACTGGGAAATGGCCGGCATCTGGCTCGACCAAGCGTTCCCCGTGTATCCGTACGGTTTTCCCGCGGCGCTCGTTTTCGAATTCGAAAAGCGCATCGGCCGCCAGACGCTCGGCAACAAGCCCGCCTCCGGCACCGAAATTCTGAAAGAACTGGGCGCCGAACACATGCGCACCGGCTACCCGATCGTTTACACCTCGGGCGACAGCGTCTTTCAAATCGCCGCGCACGAGGATGTGATTCCGGTGCCGGAGCTTTACCGCATGTGCAAAATCGCGCGCGAGCTTCTCGACGGTCGCCACAAAGTGGGCCGCGTGATTGCGCGTCCGTTCACCGGCGAGCCTGGAAATTTCCGCCGCACCGAACGCCGCCACGACTACGCTGTCGAGCCGCCGCGCCCGATGTTGCTCGACGCGCTCGCTGACACGCGCACGCCCGTCTTTGGCGTGGGAAAAATTCACGACATTTACAATGGCCGCGGCGTCGATGACTACGTCACCACGAAAAATAACGCCGACGGCATGCAGAAACTCACCGAAGCACTCGCAGCGCGGCCTGACGGACTAATTTTCGTGAACCTCGTCGATTTCGACATGCTCTACGGTCACCGCAAAGACGTTGAAGGTTTCGCGCACTCGCTCGAAGAGTTCGACAAGCTGCTCGGCCCGTTCCTTGCCGCCATGCAGCCTACAGACCTGCTGCTCATCACCGCGGATCACGGCTGCGATCCGAGCCCCGTCAATCCCACGACGGACCACTCGCGTGAATACGTGCCGATCCTCGCCTTCGGTCCCGGCGCAGCCAAAGGGACAAACCTCGGCACACGCACCACACTCGCAGACATGGGCCAGACCATCGCAGAAAACTTCGGCGCCAAAATCCCGCACGGCACAAGTTTCCTCAGCGATCTAGTAAGCTCTAAAAATTAGCCTGTAGTGTTAGTGCGAAGCCGTCGAAGGCGTAGTGCCTCGCGGCGCGTAATATCCGGTGCGCGTACGCAGATTCAACTTCGTGCGTCCCTTTGGCGGAATCAGATCGACCTTCACAGATCGAAATGTGCCGTCGCGCGCCTGGTTGGTGGGGTAGTAGCCCAGCGTGTACTGATTTCGAATGTCGCGTGCGATTTCCTGGCACACCGAGTCCACTTCGGCCAGCGTGTCCGGGAACATCGCCAGGCCACCCGTCGCTTCCGCGAGAGTGGTGAGGTCTTTCTTCGAGTGCCGCACCATCTTCTTGTCGTTCTTGCGGTCGTAATCGCTGAAAACGCCAATCGCGTATATCACCGCGTTCGATTCAATCGCGGCTTTCACCGTGTAGTCGAAGGATTTTGAACTCGCGTCGTCGTCGCCGTCGGTAATCACCAGCAGTACGCGCTTGTCCTTATGGCCTTTCTTCAGGTGGTCGAGCGAGCCGATCA
This sequence comes from Acidobacteriota bacterium, assembly GCA_013286165.1. Taxonomy (GTDB): domain Bacteria; phylum Acidobacteriota; class Terriglobia; order Acidiferrales; family UBA7541; genus Palsa-295. The sequence continues at coordinate 12,851 of JABDGF010000046.1, forward strand.
CCGCGTCATACAGCGCCGTGCTGCCGCGCGTATCGATCTTCTCGAGAGCTTCGTGCAGCTCATCCTGGTTACTCGTGAAGTCCTCATCGAGGTCCAGATAGTATTCATCGTTGAAATTCACGACGAACACTTCGTCCTGCGGGTTGCTGGTTTTCACGAACGACAGCGCAGCCGTATTCACCTGCGGCCGCTTTTCTTTCATGCTGCCGCTGTTGTCGATCACCAGACCCATCGTCACAGGAATATCCTGCGCCGAGAAAATCGAAATTTTTTGCTCGACCTTGTCTTCGTACACCTTGAAATTGTCGCGGTCGAGGCCTGTCACGAACTCGCCCTTCTCATCGACGACGGTGGCGTGCAGCACCACCAGTTCCGTCGTCGTGGTGATCGCCTGGCCCGGCTTGGACTGTTGCGCCTGCGCTCCACCCGGCGGCGTCGCGCCCGGAGGAGGAGGAATGTTCGGCGGCAGATTCTGTGCGCTCGCAATCGAGGCGCCGCCAGCAAAGCCGAGACACATCAATACCGTGAGAAGCGCGCCAAATTTTCGTAATTTCAAATCAGTGGCCCGGCGCGTAATACCCGGTCTTGGCGTAAACAGTGAGAGGGGGAAGTCCCTTCGGTGGCCGCAGCTTGATTTTGATCTTGCGCCACTTGCCATCCTGCAGGTGATCGCTCGGTCGGTAGCCCACGACATATTGATTGCGCAACTCCATGCTGATTTTTGTGGCGATGTCCGGCAATTCCTTCAGGTCCCGCACCGCGAAAGCCCGTCCGCCCGTTTCTTGCGTCAGGTCCGCCAGGAGGGAAGGCCCGGCACGTTCCTCGACTGTTGGGCCGCCGTCTTCTTCGAACAGGCCGATCGCATAAATCTGCACATCGGCTTCGCGCGCGTACTTTCGAATGTCGTCCTGAGAGTACCGGCTATGATTATCACCACCATCGGAGATGATGAGCAATGCTTTCTTGGTATTGTGTGCCCCTTTCATTTGGCTGAGGCCCAGATAGATTCCGTCGAGCAGCGCGGTTTGCCCTTTCGCGGCCGTGAACATTAGCCGGCTCTGCAAATCCTCCACGCTTCCGGTGAAGTTGCTGGCCAGCTCGGCGCGATCGTTGAAATTGATCAGCAGGAATTCGTCCTGCGGGTTCGCGGTGCGGAAAAATTGCATGGCAGACATGCGCGACTTTTCGATCTTGTCCGTCATGCTGCCGCTCATGTCGAAGATCACGCCGATTGAAATCGGCACGTCTTCGCTCGAGAACTTCACAATTTCCTGCTCCACGTTGTCTTCAAACACGCGGAAGTTGTTTTGTTCCAGGCCGGTCACGAGGCGTCCGTACGGATCGGTCACCGACACGTTCACCAGCGTGATTTCCGTCTGAGTCTTGAGCGATTTGCCCTTCTCGATTTTCTGCTGAGGCGCTTCCGGATGCGTGGGGCCGGTTTCTTGCGCCCACGTGCGCACCGGCGCACAAATCAGCAGCGCGGACGCAGCAAGGCACATCGATGTGTACTGGATTCTCGAACGGACAAGAGCCGCAGGCGGATCGCGGTGTATCACTGGGTTCCCACCTTACAACCGCGAGACTCGGACAGCTCCGGGCGAACCGCCGAACCTAGTGGAGCGATAGTAGCACTCGACTTTCTAAATGCAAGCCTGGTCTGCAGCACTCACGTCAAATCTTTGTCAACGCATCACAAACGCGTCCGACAGAGCCCAAGCCGTGTCCCGCCCTGCCTTGGTCCCGCGAAGCGGGATGTAGCTCAGACTTTCGAGTCTGAGCGGTACCAACTCTCAGCTGGTACCGGGTTGAGCCATGCCAACCATTCCTAGCCTTTAGCCACGTCTACCTAGAGGCCGGTTCGCACGGTTCTCGCGAAGCGGGCGCATTCGAGCGCATCGGCCCACTACCTCCGACTACGGTCCTATATCCATCTCCCGCTTGCTCACTCCCACCGAAGTTGTAAGATACCCCCGCCATGTCGAACCTGAGCAGCACGAAAGTCCTGATCGTCATCCCAGCGCGTTACGCTTCTTCGCGTTTTCCCGGCAAACCCCTCGCCCCCATCTCGGGTAAACCCATGATTCAACATGTGGTTGACCGCGTCCGCCAGGCCCAGCAACAGGTCAACGTCGTGGTCGCCACCGAAGACGACCGCATCATGGAAGCCGCCATCGCCTTCGGCGCCGAAGCCATCATGACTCGCCCCGACCACAAGACCGGCACCGACCGCGTCGCCGAAGTCGCGGCCCATCTTAAGGCGGACATCTATATCAACGTGCAGGGAGACGAGCCCCTGATTGACGCCGGCACTATCGACGCCGTAATCGAAACCATGGCCGAAGACGAATCCATCCAGCTCGCCACACCGTGTTCGGCTATCACTCACCAGCCGGACATCATGGATCCCAACGTGGTGAAAGCCGTGATGGATTTCGACGGCAACGCCCTCTATTTCAGCCGCGCACCGATTCCGTGGGTGCGCGACACCGGCGCACACGTGGCCGCGCGCCACACCAAACACATCGGCCTCTACGGCTATCGCCGTGATGCGTTGCTCGAATTTCCCACGCTTCCGCCGGGCGAGCTCGAGCGCATCGAGCAGCTCGAACAACTCCGCTGGCTCGAAAATGGCTTCAAGATCCGCGTAGTCGAGACTGAATACGACGCCGTCAGCGTCGATGTCCCCGCCGACATCGCCAAAGTAGAAAAAATCCTAGCCTCCGCCTCCGACCCCGAAAACTAAACACGGTGGGCCAGGCTTTCAGCCTGTCCGCACCCCGCTCT
>JABDGF010000047.1 GCA_013286165.1 Acidobacteriota bacterium
TCGTTACGTTGATTATGAGTTGCCGCTGACGTTTGCCAAGGCGGCGCACGCTGCGGGCGTGGGGACGTATGCGATCGTGACGGCGATGGGCGCGTCTGCCGATTCGAGGAGCTTTTATTTAAGAACCAAGGGCGAAGTGGAGAGGGACCTTCGTGCTGTCGGATTGCGGTCGCTCACGATTTGCCGGCCTAGCCTGATCGGCGGAGAGCGGAATGAAAAGCGGGCGATTGAGAGTGTGGCGCTGACTTTGTTTCGAGTGCTCGGTCCGATTCTTCCGAAAAAACTGCGCATCAATCCTGCGGATTCGATTGCCGCGTCGCTGCTGGCGGCGGTGACCGCTGCGAAAAGCGGATGTAACTTCATCTCGTCCCAAGAAATGACTTAACGCGTGCGTGCGGCGTGCGTCTCGACGCGCTTGGTTGTGCGCACGGTTAGCGCATTACGCTGCTGGAGAAACTTCCGCGGCGTCGTAGGCTGCGGCGTCTTCCTTTTCGTCCTTTTCAGTGCGCAGGGCGTGAAGGATCGGCGTGGTGGCGACCGTTGTGACGATGGCCATCAGGACGAGCATGGCGAAGAGAGTTGGCGTGATGGCGCCGAGGTCGAGCGCGACGTTGAGGACAATGAGTTCCATCAGGCCGCGCGTGTTCATCAGGATTCCCAAGGCAGCGGATTGACGCCAGGGCAGGCCGCTGATGCGCGCAGCGACGCTGCTGCCGCCAAATTTTCCCAGCGATGCGACGAGAATAATCAGGCCGCAAGCAACCCACTGGTCGCGGCCGTTGACGAGGCCGATCTGCGTGCGCAGGCCGGTGTAGGCGAAGAACGCGGGCAGGAGCAGGACCAGCACGAGGTCGTTGATTTTTCCGGTGACGTCGCGCGCGAGCGCGGAATCGTGCGGAATCATGGTGCCGAGCAGGAACGCGCCGAAGAGGGCGTGGATGCCTATGGCGTCTGTGGCGAGAGCGGAGAGCAAGAGCGCGCCGAACACGATGACCATGGTGCCTTGCGTGGTGCGGCGATCGCGGAGGCGTTTGCGGACGAGCCACTTCATCGCGGGCTGAACGAATTTCAGAATGAATCCGATGAAGAGGATTGTGAGGCCGACGGTGACGAGGACGCGGCCAGGCTTGGCGATGGCGATGCTGACGACGAGGGCGAAGAGGCACCACGCGGTGACGTCATCGACGGCGGCGCAGGCGAGAGCGATGGTGCCCATGCGCGTCTTGTGCATGTCGCTGTCGGTGAGGATGCGAGCGAGCACGGGGAACGCGGTGACCGACATGGAAATTCCCATGAAGAGCGCGAAGACGCTGAACGGGACGTCTTGCGTGGCGTAGCGTGGGTAGAGCCACAGCGCGAGCGCGGAGCCGAGCAAGAACGGCGTGATGATGCTGGCGTGCGAGATTGCGACCGAAGCGTGAGTGCGGCGGCGGAGAAGCTGCGTATCGAGTTCGACGCCGACGAGAAACATGTAAAGAATGACGCCGACGGAAGAAATGATGTAGAGATACGGCGATACGTTAGCGGGCAGGATGAATTTCGACGCGGCGGGCGAGATGCGGCCGAGAAGCGAGGGGCCGAGCGCGATGCCGGCGATGACTTCGCCGATGACTTCGGGCTGGTGGAGTTTTTTGAAGATCGCGCCGAAGAGACGCGCGCACATAATGATGACGAAGAGCGCGAGAAGGACGTGCGAGAGAGCGTCGGCGGGCGAGTTGCCGAGGGAGCCGAAGTGGCCGTTGGAGGCGGGAGCGATTGAGTCGCGCCCGATCCAGCGAATGAGCATGAAGAGGCCCACGGCGGCGACGACCATCAGCGTGTAGAAGAGGCCCATGTGCGACGGGGATTTTTCGGACGCGTCCACCGGAGATTCTTCGGGTGCATTGGCGAGCGGCGCGTTTCGTGCGGATTGCGTCGCGTCGTCGTCGGGCGGCTTGCGAAGATCCGGCAGACCTTTCCGCTGTTCGGTCATGAGCTTCGTCTCCGATTCAGGTCTGAGTTGAGTTCTGATGCTTGAGTGGGTCTGGGTGGCCCGGCATCAAGGTGGTGCGGTAGGGAGGATTGTCGCATAGTGGGGCGAGGGTCAAATCGGGGAAATCCGGTATTGAAATTAAGGAAGGCGGTGGGGCGTATGGACTACGTGCGGGATGAAGTGGACACGGCGATCGATGCGATTGAGGCGCGGGATTACGCGGCGGCGGTGAAGATCCTGGCGCCGCTGAGCGAGCAGGGAAACGCGAAGGCGACCATAAACCTAGCGTTGTTATACAGTTGCGGGTGGGGCGTGGCGCTCGATGCGCCGAGGGCGGAGGAGATGTATTTGCGCGTGGGCCAGCTGGGGATTCGAGAGGGGCTGATTTCGGCGGTGGCGTATAACAACCTCGGGACGATGCACCTCCAAGGGCCGCCGGGGATTGAGAGGGACGACGAAAAGGCGGAGAAGTATTTTCGGCTGGCGGACGAGCTGGGGCTTCCGTATCAACGGTTCGGCGGTGACGCGACTTCCACGGTGGTGAAGTCCGAAATTGGTGGTGCCTGATGTGGGGAGCGTGGCGCGGCTTGCATGGCTCAACCCGGGACCAACTGAGAGTTGGTCCCGCTCAGACTCGAAAGTCTAAGCTACAGCGGCGTGAACGCCGACTCTCCTACACCGGCGAGAACGCCCATGCTACCTGCATGGAGTCACAGGGCACGGCGCTCGCCGAATTTGGAAGTCGCGGCGTGGGCGTGGGAGGAGAGTGAGATGAAGGCAGCGGTGGGGGAGAAGTTTGGGGCGGCGCCGGAGTATCGGGAGTTTGCGGAGCCGGTGGCGCAGGCGGGCGAGAAGCTGGTGCGCGTGACGGCGGCGGGGCTGCATCCGATTGTGAAGGGCCTCGCGGCGGGGACGCACTACGCGAGCGCGGAGGGACTGCCGTTTATCGCGGGCGTGGACGGCGTGGGCAAGCTGGAAAATGGACAACGCGTCTATTTTGGAACTTGGCGGAAACCGTATGGCACGTTTGCGGAGATCGCGCCGGCGCCGGAGTGGCTGGCGCTGAATTTGCCGGACGGACTGCCGGACGAAACTGCGGCGGCGCTGGCGAATCCGGGAATGTCGTCGTGGGCGGCGCTGAAATATCGCGCAAGATTTCAGGCGGGCGAGAGTGTAGTGATTTTAGGTGCGACGGGAGTGGCGGGGCAGCTCGCGGTGCAGATCGCGAAGCGGCTAGGTGCACGGCGCGTGGTGGCGTGTGGGCGCAACGCGGCAACGCTCGAGGACTGCAAGGCGAACGGCGCCGACGTAACGATTTCGCTCTCGCAGCACCACGACGCGGTGGTGGCGGCGCTGCGGAACGAGTTCGGTGAGCCCGGTGTGGATGTGGTGCTGGATTATTTATGGGGTGCGCCGGCGCAAGCGGCGTTTGAAGCGATGCTTACGAAGGGCGGCGACCGGAAATCGGGGAACACGCGCTACGTGCAGATCGGTGAGAGCGCGGGGAGCAAGATCGAGCTGGCGGCGAGTGTGCTGCGCAGCTCGGGTGTGGAAATTATGGGGAGCGGATTCGGAAGCGTGGAGCTGAAGGACATCATGAAGGCGGTGGGCGAATTTTTGGCGGGAGCGGCCGAGAAGCCGTTCACGATGAAGATCGAGCAGGTGGCGCTGAGCGAAGTGGAATCGGCGTGGAGCCGCAAGGAAGAGGGAGTGAGGATTGTTTTCCGGCCGTAGATTTTGCGCGGCGCGTTTGGCGGGACGTTTGCGGAGCGGAGGAATTCACCGAGATGATGCAGTGGTGGGCATACGTGTTGGTGCTTGCGGGAATCGCGGCGTGGGTCGCGCCCTTTTTGCTGGCGAAGCGACATCCGGAATTGACGAGCACGATCGATAAGCGTGCGCGATGGGGAATGTTGCTGGAAATGGTTTCGTTCGCGGCGCTGTGGCAATCGCAGTTTTGGATGCGTTCTGTGCCGGAATGGCGCGTCGCGCTGGCGGTTGCGTTCTTTGCGATCGCGGCGGCGATTTCGTGGTCGTCGGTGCGCGCGCTGGGAATTCAGTGGCGGTTCGATGCGGGCTTGAACGCGGAACACGAATTGGTTCGACACGGGCCGTACGCGGTAGTGCGACATCCTATATATACGTCGCTGCTGTGCCTGCTGTGCGGGGTGGGATTTGTGGTGGCGCCGTGGCCGCTGCTTGCGCTTTCGATCGCGCTATTTGTGGCGGGGACGGAGATTCGCGTATACGTGGAAGAGAATTTGTTGCGCGGGCGTTTCGGAGAGGTGTTTCAGAAATACCAGCAATCGGTGCGAGCGTACATTCCGCTGGTGCGGTAGGCGCATTGGGTGGGTCCCCGGAAAATTTACAGGGAGGGGGGAGTTTTTACTCTGGTACGAAAGGTCTAAGTGCTGTGTTTCGAGCGGCTTGAGTTTGGCCTGTGGGATGCACTTAGGTATCGCGTCAGAGGGAAGGATAGCCGAGGATCCCTATAGGGGATTGAGGGCTGGGCCGGCTTTCCTTCCCTCGACCTCCTTTCCTTCGTTTCACTTTCATCCCTACTAAATCGATTAGGCTGATGCATGCGTCTGCGGTGGAGTTCGCGTAGGCGCGGCTTGCGTTGACAGTTGGCTGAGCGATTCCTAGAATGGCCGCGCGTTCGCTTTCCTGCGATGTCGAGGCGCGACTCATGACCAAAAATTTTCGTGCGGTGCGATGGCTGTGCGCGATCGGGATGTTGAGCCTCGCGTTTTTGCCCGCGCGCATCATTGGGCAAAATTTTGCGGACGTGAAACCGAGCGTGCAGCAAACGAATTGGCAAGATTTGGAAATCGGCGCGCTCTTCCATTTTGGGACGAACACGTTTCTGGATCGCGAGTGGGGCGATGGCAGGGCGGCGGCGAGCGTTTTCAATCCACCGAATGTGGATGCGGAGCAGTGGGTGGAAGCGGTGAAAGCGGCGGGCGCGAAGTACGTGATCCTGGTGGCGAAGCATCATGATGGATTCACGCTGTGGCCGAGCGAGCTGACGGACTACGGCGTGAAGAGCAGTCCGTGGCGCGGCGGCAAGGGCGATCTGGTGCGCGAAGTGGCGGATGCGGCGCGAAAGAATGGATTGAAATTTGGTGTGTATCTTTCGCCGTGGGACCGGCACGATCCGCGTTACGCCGACGCGAAAGCTTACGATCAATATTATTTGGGGCAGCTCGATGAACTCGCTTCGAACTACGGAGAGCTAGAGGAATGGTGGATGGACGGCGCGGGGAGCGGCGGGCACGTGTACGACTTCGATCGCATCGTGCAGGAACTGCGCATGCTGCAGCCGAACACGCTGGTGTTCTCGGACGTCGCGCTCTACAAAAATTCCGATTTGCGCTGGGGCGGAAATGAAGACGGGCGTGTGGAGTACGAGAACTGGAACGTGGTGGATCGCGCGGGGTATTTGCGTTGGCGGCCGATTGAGGCGGATACGCCGCTGCGGAAGCTGCATTGGTTCTGGCATCCGAACGATGAGGCGAGCCTGAAGAGCACGGACGATTTGGTGAAGGATTACGATGAGTCCGTGGGGCATGGGGCGACGTTGATGCTGGGCATCGCGCCGGATCGCAATGGGCGCGTGCCGGATTCCGATGTGGCGCGGCTGAAGGAATTTGGTGAGGCGGTTCGCGCGCGGTATGGCAAGTCGCTGCTCGATTCGAACGAGTGGACGAGCGATGCGGGATATGCGGCGCCGCGGCGCGGTGAGAGTGCGGGCGCGACGTGGACGGCGCGCGACGCGCATGAGGGCGCGCTGGATGTGAAATTTGCGAAGCCGGTGACGTTTGATTGCGCGATGACTATGGAGTGGCTTACGGACGGGCAGCACGTGCAGCGCTACGCGATTGAGGTGGAGCGCGAAGGCGGGCAGTGGGTGGCGATCGCGAACGGGGAAGCGATCGGGCACAAGAAGATCGACCATTTTGCGCCGGTGACTGCGCAGCATGCGAGGCTGCACTTGCTCGATACGAGTTCGGCGGCGCACATACGCGAGTTTCAGCTCTACAGCGTGGCTGCTACGAAGTGAGCGCGCCGCGCGGAGCTGCTATGGCGGGGCGTGGTGCGCGGCGCGTGAGCCGATAAGAAATACGAATGCGATGGATTTGAATTTCGTTGCGCGGCTCTCGAGGTGGGCGGGAGAGGCCGCGTTTGCGCGTGTGTTATGATTTTTTGCCGGTTGGGGCGTGGTCCAATTGGTAGGACACCTCACTGTTAATGAGGACGGTGTTGGTTCGAGTCCAACCGCCCCAGCCAACTTCTTCCTGCCTGCTGGATGTCCCTGACCGAATTGTTTTAGATCTTGTTTGGCTGTAGCGCCTTCCGCGCGACCAACGCCAAAACGCCGATCGCTAGTAGCGCCAGCGGAGCGGGCTCGGGCATGGGCGACGACGGCGGATCCGCGACGGTCCACGTGCCGGGAGCGTTCTCGCGATAATCTTCGTCCGCTCCAAAGCCATAAACATCGATCGCGTAGTAGGGGATGTTCTGATCGTTCGTGTTACCGGTGAACGAGCTGAAAAGATTCTTGTCCCCGTCCGCGATGCTGATTGTCCACGATAAGATACCGCCAGTGGCGTTCGTCGTCGCTTGGATCGTGCCGGTCGAGTCCGCCGAATTGAACGTGAAGCCATCGACGGTGAACGAGTAAGAGAGCAGGTCCGCCGGGCCGGAGCTCGAATCTGGGATGAGGGCTGACGTAGTGAACGAACCGTCGACGGAGCAGGTGCAGCCGTTGAGCTGGTTGCCCGTGTAGGTGTAAACCCAAGTGCTATCGGCACTTGCGATTCCAGCGGTAAGTAGGACGATTGCCAGACACAGAATTGACTTCATCATTTCCTCCCCGCCCAGCGTTTTGCCTAAAAAGAGAACTTTCTGGGCGATTCCCGAGCGTCCTGGGCACCCTAGTAGATGGATTACCAGTGTTTCGGGCGTTACGGCGTCTCGTAGGTGCACGTTCGGTGCCACGCGGGACCGAACGGGTGAAGTTCTCGCAGGGGCCGGGGAGGGCTGCGGGGACAACGTTTGAACCCCTACATTATTCACGTTCTTGCGCTGGAGGCAAACGAAGATTGGGCGAAGGGCGCGGGCCGGCGCGGGCGTGCCGGATGGCGGAATGCCACCTTTTTTCGGGGCTGACATCCAATCGGGCAGGCTGATTTAAGCGACGATGCTGAGCCGATGACGCGGATGCGCGTGTGGTGAAATTGCGGCGAAAGAAGTTCAAATGGTGACTGGAGAGCGAAATTGGATCTGAAGCTGAACGGGAAGACGGCGCTGGTGACGGGATCGACGGCGGGGATCGGGCTTGCGATTGCGAAGTCGCTTGCGGCGGAGGGCGCGCGCGTCTACGTGAATGGGCGGACGCAGGAGCGCGTCGATAAAGCTGTGAAAGAAGTGAAGCAGTTCGCGCCGAAGGCTGAGGTGACGGGCATCGTTGCGGATTTTGCGGGCGCGGCTGGAGCGGACGCGGTGATCGCGCAGCTCGGCGCGGCGGATGTGCTCGTCAACAATGTGGGTATTTTCGAGCCGAAACCGTTTGCAGAAATTCCGGACGCGGACTGGTATCGCCTATTCGAAATCAACGTGATGAGCGGCGTGCGGCTTTCGCGCGCGTACTTGCCAGGCATGCAGAAAAAGAATTGGGGACGCATCATTTTCATTTCGAGTGAATCGGGCGTGCAGATTCCGGTGGAGATGGTGCACTACGGCATGACGAAGACGGCGCAGATCGCGATTGCGCGCGGCATTGCGGAGACGGTGGCGGGGACGGGCGTGACTTCGAACAGCGTGCTGGTGGGGCCGACGGAGTCCGAGGGCGTGGGCGTGTTTGTGGAGTCACTGGCGAAACAGCAGAGCAAATCGAAGGCTCAAGTGGAGAAGGAATTCTTCCAGCATGCGCGGCCGACGTCACTACTGAAAAGATTCGGGACTGTGGAAGAGACGGCGTCGCTGGTGACGTATTTGGCGGGCGAGCCGTCGTCGGCGACGAACGGCGCGGCTGTGCGCGCGGATGGCGGCGTGGTGCGCGCGATTCTGTAACGCGGCTTCGCGTTATTTCACGACTTCATATTCGGATTTCACGAGGCCGCCGCGGTAGGTGTTTGTGGCGATGTGGCGGAGCGCGATATCGCGCGGCACCACGCCGAAGAGCGGAATGCCGGAGCCGATCAGCACGGGTACACGCGTGACGGTGATGCGATCGACGAGGCCTGCGTTTAGAAAACGCTGAACCGTGATGCCGCCGTCGACGTAGAGATGGTGCGCGCCCGTCGCTGCTAGCTTGGTGACGATTTCGTGCGGCTCGCCGGACATTTGCTCGAGTCTGGCGGCGCGACCGGGCGACAAATCAACAGGCTTGCTGCTGAGCACTACTACGCGTTTCTGTTCGTACGGCCACGACGGAAAGGCCGCGACGACTTCGAACGTGTTGCGACCCATCACCACGGCATCGACCGTTGCGAAAAATTCCTCATAGCCGTGCGGTTCGGTGTCGTCGCCACCCAGAAAATCGAACGTGCCATTCGCGCGAGCGATGAAACCGTCCACGCTCGTTCCTACAAAGACAGACACAGGCATCGAAAACCTCCACGCCCTTTGGGGCGGTCGCTACGGATGATCGGGCGGAACAGTTGAATCCGGTACCGCGGCAGGCGGCGATGGTGGTGCGGCGATCGTGGACGCAGTCTGCACGGAGAAGAGCCGGAAATCGGAATAGGCGTGATGCATGATCACGCGGTGGTCCGTGTACTCGGTATAGGAAGTTGCGATTTGCGGAAGCCACATCTCGGCGCGCTGCGAGGCGAAGTGCACGGGAGCGTAGTCGATTGAGATGGCGTGCGCCGCGAGATTCATGATCGGAAGACCTTCCACCAGATTCGCTTCGAGGTGAAGAATTTGTCCGGAGTCTTGCGCGAGCCACGCGCGACCCTTCAGCTTTGCGGGATAGATAGCGCCGGGCGCGGAAAATTGCAGAATGCGCGAAGGTCGGCCGGGAATTTGACGGAAGCGTACGAGCCATGCGGGACGGCTGTTCCACGCGGATGCGCCGTCGCAGTGCATCTCGAAATCCTCACGGTAGAACGGATGAAAAATCAGCGCGACCGCGGAGACGCCGGAATCCTGCACGGCGGAGAGGCCAGCTTTGGAATCCTTTGTTGGCGTTCGGGATTCCTGGATGCGGAAGACGCCGGGTTTGCGTTCGAACTCGACGGTGTAATCGAAGGACGCGGGAACGTAGAGCCGCGCGACGCCGTAGCGGTCGAGCGATTCGAGAGCGGTGGATTCGAGCGCGTCGAAGCGGCTGAGATTGTTTGAGAGTTCGGAGGCGCGAGTGCCCGCGGCGATGATGATTTCGCCGGCGGGGCAGGCGGCCGCGCCGTCGATTACTGCAGCGGCGCCGGTTTTATCGTCGGTGACTGGCGGATTCCACGGCAGCGCTGCGTCTTTTATCTTGGGCCCAGATTTCTTCGAGGATTTTTTTGCGGGTTCGGGAGCGGCTGCGGCTGGAGTCGCGCCGGCGCTGGAAATGTTGGAGGCGGCCGTCTCCGTGGGCTGGGGTGCGATGCTGACCGCGCGTGTGAGAGCGGCGAGAGCGCCGCTGTGCGCATCGAGGACGACGACGCGGACGAAATACGCGCCGAGCTTTGTGTCAAAAGTGGAGCGAATCGTTATGCCCTGGGCGAGGCGCTGCGGTGTGGGATCTTTCAGACGCAGCTCGACGGACTTTTGATTTCCTGAGACGTAATCGCCATTGGAATTGAAGAGCGCGGTGACGACGGTGAAGTTGTACACGCGTTGGGCATCGCGCGTGTCGAACTGGGCCGTCGAGGCATCCACGTGCGCGAAGGCGGAAAGCGAAGGACTGCCTGCGCCGTCGAAGGCGTATTGCAGCTTCAGATCCACGGGTAGGCCGTTCAAATCTTCGAGCGAGTACGCGGCGCGTTCGATCTGCTCTTTGGATGCGGCTTCATCGGTGATCTCGCCTTGCGCGGCGTAGAAGCCTTTGCGCGCTTCGATCGTGTAATCGTTCTTGCCGGCTACCTTCACTTTGATCGTGTGAAATTTTCCATCGTGTTTCACGCCGATGGGTGAGTACGCGAGCATGTAGGACGCTTCGGGGTGGCCGATGGTGCGCGCAAATCCCATGTCCAAATCGTTGTTGCTGATGAATGCATAGCCGCCGGTGTCGTCGGCGAGATTGCGCATCACTTCGTCTTGCACGATTGCGGCGTCGCGCCTGTAGCTTGAGGCGAGGCCGGCGGAACGCGAGTTGGTGTAACCGGGCCTGCCAGGATTGTTGTCGTCGGGAAGCGGGCTGGTGGAAAAAACGCCGCGCGCGTCGAGCGTGTCGATGAAGATTCCGGCGCGTGCGGCGCGATCGGTCATCTCCGCGATACGCGTTTGCGCCATGGGCGTGAGGAAGCCGGGCGAGATGAGAAGGATGTCGCGCTGGCCGGGGAGTTTTGCGAAGCGGTCGATGATTTTGTCGAGGCGTCCGAGAGTGGATTCGGTTTCGGATTCTCCGGTGGTGCAGACGAGCGCGTCGGCCTGGGCGACGTCCCTCGCGCTTTTGTCGTTGTGATTGATGATCAGGTCGGCCTGATAGAAATTCATCGGCGGGCACTGGCCGAGGGCGTCGTCTTTGGTGACGTCGTGAGGGTGCGGCGAGAGGGCGCCGATGGCCTTGCGGAGCGCGGCGGTGTCCGTAGTGAATTCCACCTGGTCGAAGCCGGAGGCGGTGTAGAGCGCGACGCGCGTGGCGGGTGAGATCGCTGCGTCGAGAAATTTATCAGCGGCGGCGCGGGAGCGGATCACGTCGGAGTCGTCGAGGTGGACGTCGTCGAAGAAGAGTGCGACATAGCGCGATGGAAATTCTATCGAGGGAGGCGCCGGCACGACGGGGCCGAGGTCGGAGGTGACGACCGTTGGCGTGTTCGCGAGTTGAATGCGAACTGGCAGGTCGGGCGTGGTCTTGTCGAAGACGGTCAGTTGTTGCGGCTTACCGTCTTGCAGGATTTGAAAATCCTCGCGCTTGAGGTTTGAGACCACGGCGCCGGATGGGTCGCGAACGACGACGCGGACGACGACGAGTTCGGTGCGAGAGCCGATGGAGTGTGGTGATGCGGGCGGGGCGGCCTGCGGCGGTGATGCTTGTTGCGCATGGGCGGACGCGACGAGCCACACGGCTGCCGCGAAAAATAGTGCGGTCAGGCGGCGCGTGGCGGTGGAACGCATGGGTTTTTTGTGCGCGCTGAGCGATGGCCTGCGGCTCAGTCGATGATGACGGGGAGACCGGCTTCGGTCCAGCCGCGCCAGCCGCCGTCCATCGAGATCACGTTGCGATAGCCCATCTTTTGGAGATTGTCGGCGGCGAGTGCGGAGCGGAAGCCGCCGCCGCAATACAAGACAAGTTGTGTGCTTTTGTCGGGGATGGCGCGTTCGATGTCGCGCTCGATCACTCCGCGGCCGAGATGGATTGCGCCGGGGACGTGGCCGCGGGCCCACTCGGAGTCTTCGCGGACGTCGATCAGGACGGGCTTTTCGGGGGAGTCGAGGCGTTTTTTTACTGTGGGGATGTCTTCTTCTTTGATGCGTTTTTTGGCGTCGTTTACTAGGGCCAGGAAGCCTTGGGCGTGGTCCATGGGAGTGTCCTTAGGAAATAAGTGTAGACGCCGAAGATAGCACAGGCGGTGGACTCGCGAAGGTGAAGAGAGGGAGTGGCAAACAGTCAGGCGAACTCTGGCCTGTGCCACTCACGGCTCTGCCTCACTGTGGTCGGGGCAAGAAGTTGTGTGGTTGCCAGGATTAAGAATAGCTCAACCCGGGACCAACTGAGAGTTGGTCCCGCTCAGACTCGAAAGTCTAAGCTACAGCGCGCGAAGCGCGCCTGAGGACCGACTGTCAGGCTGTCCGACTCACTTCATGTCGCGCCAGTTGGGGCCGACTTTTGTTTCGGCGACTATGGGGACGCGGAACTTGTGGACGTTTTCCATTACGTCTTTCACGACCCTGCGGAGGGCGGGGATTTCGGATTCGGGGGCTTCGAACAAGAGCTCGTCGTGGACCTGGAGGGTCATGCGCGCTTTGAATTTTTCGGCGGGGAGGCGGCGGTCGAGTTCGATCATGGCGAGCTTGATCAGGTCGGCGGCGGCGCCCTGCATGGGCGTGTTCATCGCGGTCCGTTCGGCGAAGTTGCGCAGGTTGGCTTGCGGCGATTCGATTTCAGGAATCGGGCGGACGCGGCCGAACATATTGCGGACGAAGCCGGTCTTACGCGTTTCGGCGATCTGCTCGTCGAGGAATTTTTTCACGCCGGCATAGCGCTCGAAATAGACAGCGATGAAGTGCGCGGCCTCTTTCTGCTCGATGCCGAGATTCTGCGCGAGACCGAAAGCGGACAAGCCGTAAATTACGCCGAAGTTGATTACTTTCGCGACGCGGCGGTGTTCGCGCGTCTGCGCCATGGGGCCGACGCCGAAAACTTCCTGCGCGGTGCGAGCGTGAATGTCTTCGCCGCGCTGGAAAGCGTCGGTGAGCACGGGATCGTGTGAGAGATGCGCGAGGACGCGCAACTCAATCTGCGAATAATCGGCGGAGAGAAGTAGCGAGCCGGGCGCGGCAACGAACGCCGAGCGAATTTCGCGGCCAAGCTCGGTGCGTACAGGAATGTTCTGGAGGTTCGGATTCGACGAGCTGAGGCGGCCCGTCGCGGTGCCGGTCTGGCACAAGCTGGTGTGAATGCGTTCGGTGAGCGGATAAATCAGGCGCGGCAGCACGTCGGCGTAATTGGATTTGAGTTTGGTGAGTTCGCGATATTCGATTACGAGCTTTGGGAGCTCATGGACTTCGCAGAGTTCTTCGAGCACGTCGGCGGCGGTGGAGCGCGATTTCGGCTTGAAGCGGCCCATTCGCGGTGGAGTGAGATTCAGTTTGTCGAAGAGAACTTCGGCGAGCTGCTGCGGCGAGTTGATGTTGAAGACGCACTCGGCCAATTCGAAAATTCTTTTTTCGAGCTTGGCCATTTCGGTGGCGAGGTGCGTGCCGATGCGGTCGAGTTCTTTGGGATCGATGCGAACGCCGCAGGCCTCCATGCGCGCGAGAACGGCGGCGAGAGGGAGATCGATTTTTTCGTAAACGTCGAGGAGGCCCTGTTTTTCGACCTCTTCACGAAGCACGGGTGCGAGGCGAAATAGAAAGTCGGCGCGTTCGCCGGGGGCGCCGGAGAGCGTGCGATTCAGATGGCGCAGCACGACTTCGGCGAGATTGTGTTTCGCCGTGGTGGGGCGCAGCAGATAGGAATAGAGCGCGGTGGCGTGTTTGATGCCGGCAATGGCTTTGGGATCGTCGATCGCGCCGGGTGCGGCGAGCAGGCGGAAGAGTTTCGGATCGTGGACGATTTTCGGGCGCTTCGGATCGGCGAGAAACGCGGACATTGCGTTGAGCGTGCGATTTTCGAGATCGTTCGCGGCGAAGCGGGCGAGGCCTTCTTTCGAGCTGACTTCCACGTTGAGAACAGCGGAGCCAAAGCCCTCTTCGTCGTCTTCCGCAGCGTCGATGCCGAGCCACACCGCGGTTTCGCGTTTGGCGTCGGCGGAGTCGAGATAGGTGGTGAGTCCTGCGGGTGACTCGAGCGGAGCGTAATCGACGGGCGCGTCGTCTTTGTGCATCGACGCGAGAGGGGACAGTTCGCGCAGGAGCGAGCTGAAGCCGAGTTCGACGTAGAGATCGCGGAGCGCAGCGGCGTCCGGCTCTTCGAGCTCGAGCGATTTCAGATCGAGCTTCACGGGCGCGTCGGTGGGGATGGTCGCGAGCTGCTTGCTGAGGATCACGAACTTCGCGTTCTTCTCGAGAGCTTCGCGGTAGCTCGCGCGTTTCACTTCGGAGGCGCGCTTCAGTGTTTCTTCGGCGCTGCCATATTGCTGGTCAGTTTGTTGTAGGACGGCGCAATCACCGAAGACAAAAATCCTGAATCCGGGTCGGGCGGCGCGGGTGGTACCGTCGGCGCATCTCCGCACGATGGGTCCGACGGAGAATTCGGCAGCGGCCATGGATCGTTATTCGGATAGGCGCTGAGCAGGTTTTGGATTACCGGATTGGACGCAACCAAGTTCGCCGGGTTCGGCACGCACGCCAGGCTCACCGTGCCCACTCGCTCTTCCTGCCCTTCGTAATCCACGAAGAAAAACGTCTTGTCCTTCACAATCGGCCCGCCCAGCGATCCGCCGTACTGATTATTGTGGAACGGTGCTTTCGCCGTGGGCGACTGGTCGAAATAGTTGCGCGCATCGAGCGCATCGTTGCGGAAATAATCGAACACATCGCCGTGCAGCGCGTTTTGCCCGCTCTTGGTCACGATGTTGATCACCGCGCCCGCGCTCCGTCCGTACTCGGCTTCGAAATTCGACAGCACCTTCAGCTCACTTACCGCATCGATCGGCAAAATCGTCGCAGGAGTGCCGAACACACCCGCCTCGTTGATCGCCGGATCGTTTCGGTAACCATCGTTCATATCCGTGCCGTCGAGCAGGAAGTTGTTCGCGCGCCCGCGCGCTCCGTTCATCGAAAACACACCGTACGATCCCGGCGAATCCGAAATTTGGTCCGGCGAACCCGCCACGCCCGGGGTCAAATAAATCAGCTTCGTGTAGTCGCGCCCGTTCACCGGCAGATTCTTCACCTGCTCCTGCGTCAGCGTGCCGCCCAGCGTGTCTCCCGTCGAGTCCACCTCCGGCAGCTCTTCGCCAGAAACCGTCACGGAATTCGTAATCGCGCCCGGCTTCAGTAGCGCGTCCACGCGCCGCTCGGTCGCCACGTCCACCGCCACGCCCGTCGTCACCGATTTCTGGAATCCACCCAGCTCGATCGTCACGTTGTACGTGCCCACCTGTAATTCCGGCACCAGGTAGCCGCCGTCGATGCCGGTCTGCGTGATGCGGTCCACGCCCGTCGCCACGTTGTGCACCGTCACCGTCGCGGACGTCACCGCCGCGCCCGACGTATCCGTCACCGTCCCTGCGATCGATCCGCGAAACGTCTGCGCCCCCGCGCCTCGCGCTCCGAAAAGCGCCAGCACCGCAAGCACCGCAACCATAGCGATTGCGCTAAAGCGCGCACGCGTCTTCATGGATTCCCCCAAACCAATTTTGAATTTTGCAAATGTCGTTGCTGAAGATTGAAGCGGTGCGCAGGCAGACCTGTCCAATCAATATGTTTAATGCGGACGATAATCCCACCCAGGCCGCAACCACTTTCAACCACACCCACGCCCCATTTCAGTGCCCCACATATATTCCCCATCACGTTCCGAGTCAAGCATCATCCGCACCTCCGCTTTTGGCGAGCGCAGCGAGCTGTAACATAGACTGTCAGTCTGTGCCGGTTCGAGTGCGCGCAGCGCATGTAGCTTAGACTTTCGAGTCTGAGCGGGGCCAACTCTCAGTTGGTCCCGGGTTGATCCATGTCAACCAACGCCCCTCCGCAAACCACAACTACCGGTAGAGCCCAGTTCGCGCCCTTCGCGAAGCGCGCGCCGTCCGCATTCACGTCCGACAGCCTACCAGGCGGTCCGCGTCTCACAGGCGCTCGCGCCTGCGCCCACCCCACGCACGCCGTCTCTC
>JABDGF010000048.1 GCA_013286165.1 Acidobacteriota bacterium
CGACGGCAGCACAATCGTCAGTGGTGCTTTTGCCGCCACCGGGGTCAATATAGGCCAGGGCGCGGGCTACGTTTTCAACCGTGGTCCAAACGGTTGGGTCACCACCACGCAAAAAGCCAAGCTCACCAGCTCCGGCGCTACCTCCGGCAACGGCTTGGGTTATTCCGTCGCCATCAGCTCCAACGCCGAAACCATTGCGATCGGCGCGCCCGGTCCAGCCACAACTTCCGGAGCGATCTACATCTACATCGAGGGAAACGCGATCCTCGTCAACAGGGGCCGCGAGAAAGTCCGTCCCGTAATCCCTCCCAACATTTTGCCGCGCGCTTGGAGCAACATGACCGAGACCGCCAAACTCACCGCCTCCGATGGAATTCCGAACGACCGCCTCGGTCTGGCCGTGGCGATGAATCCCGGCGGCGTCACCGTCGTCGGCGGTGCGGACGCGACCGTCGGACAAAATTCCGAGCAAGGTGCGGCTTACGTTTTCACCAAGCCTGCAACAGGGTTTTGGGTCACCGCCGCGGGCGGCGCGAAACTCACCGCTTCCGATGGCGCTCTGCAGGACGGCCTCGGCCTAGCCTTAGGAGTTAACAGCGACGGCAGCGTGGTCGCCGCCGGAGCACCGTTTGCGAACAGCGCTAGTGGCAATGAGGCTCAAGGCGCGGTTTACGTTTTTCAGAAACCAACTGCGGGATGGACTTCAACCACTCAAACGTCAAAGCTCGTCACTGCGAGTGGACAAACCGGCGACGCCTTCGGCTCCTCCGTCGCCATGGATACCGGCGACACGATCATCGGCGGCGCGCCCGGTATCGGCTCCGGCTCGCTCTACGTCTTCAAAGGAGGCGTCTCCGCTCCCCCCGAAACGCTTTCGGCCACTAGCCTCACGTTCAATGGCGCCGTAAATACCCCCACCACCTCGCAAACCGTAACCTTCACCAATCAAAGCGACGCGCCGTTGCAGCTCACCGGCGTTTCCGTCACTGGAAAATGTGAAACCGCTGTTGCGTGCGTTTTTCCATTCACTTCCACGAAAAATTGCGTCGCCGCGTCGCCACTCGCGCCAGGCGCTCACTGTTCGGAGTCGGTTACGTTCGTGCCGCCACGGCCCGGCTCGTACGACGCTTCGCTGGCGTTTACATTCGATAGCGGTGCCAGCACATCCGTCCAGACTGTCCAGCTCCACGGCACCACCGCCGCTTCCATTCAGCTGCCCAAGCAGCGACAGCGTTAGACTCACGTACCTGCCCGCAACGAAACCGCCGGCGCCCGGCGACCCGACGTCCACCGCCCCACAAACGTCGCGGCCGCCGCCCCGGCAAGTTGCGCCGCTACAAAGAGCGGCACGTCCGCGGGCCGGATTCCCGCGAACGTAGTGGAGATCGACCGTGCAATCGTTGCTGCGGGATTTGCGAATGAAGTTGACGGCGTGAACCAATAAGCCGACATGATGTAAGCCGCCACCGCGACCGGAATCGCGTCCGGCTTGAACTCCGAGCACATCGCAATCACCGCGATTAATCCGAACGTCGCGACAAATTCGCTGAGCGCCGGCGCCCATCCGGGTCCCGCGTGTGTCGAGATCGAATACCAGCGCAGACCAAACATCACGTGCGCCAGCACGCTCCCCGCCGCACCTCCAGCCACTTGCGCGCCGGTGTACCAGGGAACCTCGCGCCACGAAAATATCCCGCCTGAGGCTGCGGCCAACGTCACCGCGGGATTCAGGTGCGCACCCGACACCGGTTGCAGTGAAAAAGCAGCGCCACCAGCGCCGCACCCGTCGCGATTGTGTTCGCAAGCAAGGCGATCGCCACGTTGCCGCCGGCCAGTTGCTCGCCCATGATTCCCGAGCCAACCACGGAGGCCGCCAAAAACAACGTCCCTCCAAATTCGCAGGCAGCGCGGCTCATCAAACTGAATTTCATTGTTTTCCGATGTGATCGATCTGGCGTTGAATCGCCAGCCCGTCGAGCGATGTGAGCGGTAGTGCGATGAACAGCCGGATTCTCCGTTCCAGCGTCATGTACGCATCGCGGTACGCGCGCTGAATTTCTTCCGGAGTGCCCGTCGCTGCTGCGGGATCGGCAACGCCCCAATGTGCCGTGATTGGCTGGCCGCGCCAGTATGGGCACGGTTCTTTTGCCGCGTTGTCGCACACCGTGAAAACGAAATCCATCCTCGGCGCATCCGGCTGTGAAAATTCATCCCAGCTTTTACTGCGCAGCCCTTCCGTTGGAATCTGCGCCTCAGCGAGCTGCGCAAGCGCCTGCGGTTTCACGCTTCCACCCGGGTGGCTCCCCGCGCTGTACGCCGTGAAATTCCCGCCGCCGCGAAAATTCAAAATGCCTTCGGCCATGATCGAACGCGCCGAATTCCCCGTACACAAGAAAAGCACGTTGTAGTGTCGCGGCATCCTCCACTCAGTTGCCGCAATCCGGCGCGCAGCAAGACTTCGCGGCAGGCAGTTCCACCGCCGCCGTGGGCTTTGTCGCGCGAACGAAGCCGCTGTAGAACTTTCCGTCCACCTCGGGAGCGACAGCGTCCACATCAACACCCTGCCCGCACAGAAATTCTCGCGCGTCTTCAATTTTGTAAACGCGCGTCGGCTCAATATCGATCGCGGTGAATCCCGCCGCGGCCAGGCTGGCGCGATATTCATTCTCTTCCAGCGCGCCCGCGATACAGCCCACCCATAGCAGCACGTTCTTCCGGATCTCCGGATGCATTTCGCCCCGCGTCACCACATCGGACACCGCAAACCGCCCGCCCGGCTTCAACACGCGGAATGCTTCGCGAAGGACCGCCGCTTTGTCCGACGAAAGATTGATCACGCAGTTTGAAATCACCACGTCCACCGAATTTTCCGGCAGCGGAATGTGCTCGATCTCGCCTTTCAGAAATTCCACGTTCTCCAGGCCCGACTTGCGCTTATTTTCGTTGGCCAACGCCAGCATCTCGTCGGTCATATCAAGGCCGTAAGCCTTTCCCGTTGGCCCCACCCGCCGCGCCGACAGCAGCACGTCGATTCCGCCGCCGGATCCCAGATCGAGCACGGTCTCTCCTGCGTTCAGCTTCGCAAGCGCCGTGGGATTCCCGCAGCCGAGCGACGCAAGCATCGCCTCTTCGGGAATCTGCCCTGCTTGCGCCGCGTCGTAGAGATTCGACGTGATCGGATCGGCGCTCCCGCACGCAGCCGTTGCCCCGCAACAAGAGCTGCCGCCCGTGGTCGCTCGTTGCGCTGCGCTCGCGTACTTTTCTTTCACCGCCTCTCGAATGTTTGGCTCAGCCATGATCGCTCCCTACTTGCAGATTTGTACGACGTCGCGCGGCGCGACGGCCTTATTGCGCGTGCAGCACTCCGCGTAGAGAAATTGGAGGATTCGCTGCAGCGCTTCGGTATTCGCGGTGTACCGCAGAAACGTGCTCTCGCGATTCACTTCCACCAGGTTCTCGCTGCGAAGCTTGTCGAGGTGGTGCGAGAGTGTGGAGTTCGGAATGTCCAGTTCGGACTGGATTTCTCCCACCACCATCCCTTCGGGATGCGCTGAAAGCAGCAGCTGCATGATCCGCAGCCGCGCTTCGTTGCCCATCGCGGAAAACATGTCCGCAAATTTCGCCGCCTGTTCCGCGCTCTTTCTCGCCGCCGTTGTCGTCGCCATATTTCGATATTTGCAGAAATATGGTGCCGGTGTCAACCGCCGATTTCTGAACCCTCGGCCAGAGCCCGGATTCTCCCGGCCGCCTTGTCGAGTTCGGATACCGCACGCGCTACCGCCGCGCTGCCCTCTGCCTGCAGCGCGCTCTCGTCCCAGCGACCGCTCCGCAACCGCAACGCCTTCGCTGAGCCGCGCTCGAATCGAGGACTCCAGCGTCCGCCGGCTTTCCCCGACGCGGCGCGTCAGGTCGTTCTGAATTCGCGCGCTGTTGGTCTCGAGAAGTTGGTCGAGAAATTCTGCGCAGGATTCCGTGACCGCCGCGTGCGCGCCACACAAACCGAGAAGCACGTCCGCAACGAACCGGAATGGCGACGCAGGCGCAGCGACCCGTTCGATAAAGTTGAACCGGTACTCCGAGCGCGCGGAAAGCGACGGCGGCGCGAGTTCTTCAGCGGTGAGCGCATCGGCGTTAAGAGCATCGGCGCTCATGATGCGGCACAGGAATTCGTTCCCGGCTTCTGCGAAGCGTGCGTGCGCCGCGGCTGGAGGCGCGTCGAGCGACGCGAAATCCTTGTCCGCCGCCGCGAGCAGGTCTCACAGTTCCGTCGAAAATGTTTGCAGTACTCGCGCGAGCGGATCGGCAAGCTTCCCCCTAGCCTCGCATCTAACGAGGCTTCAATTCCTCCGCCGAAATTCCCGCGGTGCCGAGCGCCACGTGCGCTGCGCGCGACGCCGGAATCAGATCCTCGGTGGGCGCGTGAACGCCGGCCAGCGCCCGCTGCATCGACGCGCGAATCGCAGCAATCGCCGTCTCCAGATGCGCGCGCGTTTCGGGCGGAATGTCCGGCGTATAGCGCGGAAAAAGTGTCGGCGTACCCGGCAGCGCCAGCACGCGCTCCACATCCACCAGCATCCGATCGATGTATTCGCACGTCACGCGCACTCGGCGCGCTTGCGATTAGTTCTGCTCCGCAAGCGCGGATGCCACTTGCCCAGACGCCGAGGCGAGTGCATAAGATGAAGATGAGGACATCGCTGTCTCCTACGGCGCGCACGCCACTCACGAATCAAACACACGTGTACACCAATTTGAATTTTCGTGGTTTCGCCGGGGAACATGACTCCGCAACGGGAAACCCGTCAGGAGTCATCATCTGTCCCGGCTAAAGGACAGCGGTTAAAGGGGCAACTCCTTGCCCTATTCACCGATACTACGCCCACTCGAAACTTCGTTCAAACGTCCAACGCGATTTAGCAGAATTGAGCGCGTCGCTGGAAATTTAACCTGGGCGTGTCTTCGTTACGTCCGCCGTACCGTTGGCCGTCTCATTCCGGTCTTCTCGATCGCAGCGTCCGCCCTTTCCGACGCCAGAAACGCGATGAGTCGCCCGGCTGCCTCCGGTTCCTAACCATCCTTCAACAGTGCAGAACTGAACACCGGCACAAATTGTATTTCCGCGGGAATCATCCCAACAAAATCGACGCCAGGCACAGAAATGATTTCGCTCGCCGGCAGCACGACCATTTCCACTTCTCCGCTCACCAGACTCTCTGCCCCCGTGATCCGAACTTTTCCCGCCATGACACTAGAAATGCCGCGCTTGGGAAACAATTTCGTCGTCAGGTAAATTCCAGAGCCGCTTCGGATGCCCACAGATCTCGCCCGAACCAGCGCTTCCGTAAACGCATCGACCGAGCATTCCCGCCGGTCGCGCGCACTCCGCGTAGATGTGGCTCTCAGTTCCGCTCGATCAGTGTTCGCAGTACCGTTGCGATCGATACGTTTCCTTTTCGCGAGCCGGCCTCTCCGCCCGCGAATTCAATCCACCCTTCATTGAAGCCGTCAAGCATCCGAATGCGCGGCTCAGGATTCTTCATGCCTTGCGACTCGAAGAGCCGCTCCCACTCGCTGCGCGGAACCGCTTCGATTCTCACAGCGTGGCCCAGTAGCTTTGCGAAAGTGGAGGCGATTTCGTTCGGCGTCACACGACGCGGCCCTTCAAGCTCAACGACGCGGTGACCCTCACACAATTCTTGAAGCAACTCCGCCGCGACGCGCCCGATGTCCGCGGTCGCGACCATTGGCACTGGCTTATCGAGCGGTTGTAAGAAACTCTGGATCGATCCACTTTTCGCTGGGCCAACGTCCCAGCTCGAATTTTCCATGAACCATCCGGGCCGAAGAAAAGTGATTGCGGTCGGCAGCTTTTGGAGCGCCTCTTCGATGATGGTGTGCTGCGTCAGCAGGTTCGAATGTGTCGCCTGTGCTCCAATCGTGGATAGATACACAACTCTGCGCGGACGTGCCGCGGCGAATGCCGTAGTCAGGGAGGCCGCGACCGTTAGCGCCTCGCGAAAATCCGGCGATGGATCAAAGGTGGGCGGTACAAGAACGAACGCGCCCTCGACATCTTTGAACGCAGCGATCAGCGACTCGGCGTTGTTAATATCACCGCTCACTACTTCGCACCCACGATCCATCCACTCTTTGCACTTACTCACATCGCGGACCACTCCCCGAACGGCTTGATGCGCCGCCAACAAATTGCGCGCGACTTCACCGCCTACCTGACCCGTGATTCCAGTAATCGCAAACATTTCCCCTCCGTCCGGCTTCGTGCCCGATGAGATGCACACGAAAAACAAAACGTTACAGCGAACCAGAGTTGGGCAAGAGAGTTGCGCGAGCGCTCTAAACGACGAGCGCACTTCCCCTTACGCCCTCACCTAACCCTCACCCAATTTCCACCTCAATTCCATTGACCGCCAGCCTCGCGTTGACTAGAGTCGCCCGTCGCGCCTGGAACCGGCGCCGTCGGTCTGACATTCAACTCCCCATCGAGGAGCAACCATGACCACCAAGAAAAAACTTCACAAGGGAAAAAAGCTGGAAGAAACCAAGCCACTAACCGTAGCCACAGGAGCGCAATCGAAGGGTGCCGGTGCGGGCAAAGTTACCTTCAACTCCTTCTCGATTCAGCACAAATAGATTTCCGCAACGATCCAATCGCCGATTATCCAGAAACTGAGCGGTTACGACCGCGCCGTTTGGTTTCTTTCCAGCTGAGATTTTCAACGAACTCTTAACGACGGTCTTTCCCGTCCCGGGCGCCGCATCGGCAATTAAGTCCATCGCCGCGCGGATGTACCGCGGCACGAACGGGCGTCGCGCTCCGCCGGTGTTGGCGCCGCATCCCGATGCAGCAAATTCACCACTTCGCGATGCAGCTTCGCCCGCGTCTCGTGCCGGTCGTTCGCCCGCGTCAGTTACCTCACCTGCGCATCCACTCCCCCGCAAGAAGGCTTGTTGATGTTCATCGATAGCTCTGCTGAAAACGGCGCCGCTCCCGCACCCGGCGACACGCGCTCCCAATCGTCCTGCGGGGCGCCCTGGTCTAGTGAGTATATTCGGCCACGCCATTGCGCTTGCTGTGCGCCCACTCCGCTTTTCACCTCACGCTTCGTTAAACCTCTGCAAGAACTCGATGAATCATGCTCACTGAAATCGCTCCTTCACCAACTGCCGAAGCGACTCGTTTGACGCTACCTGCTCGGACGTCGCCTACTGCGAATATTCCCGGAAGGCTGCTTTCCAGCATCAAGGGTGGGCGCGAAAGCGGCCAGGAAGAACTCCGGTCATGGTTAACGGTTGGCGGCAGATCACGCCCCGTTAAAATAAAGCCCTTTTCGTCGAGAGCAACGCGGCCTCGAAGCCAACTTGTGTTCGGCGAGGCGCCAGCCATAATGAAAAGGTGATGTACGTCGACCGAACGCGACTCTCCGCTCAGCTTGTTGACCCAACTCACTTTTTCGAGAGCGCTCTCGCCTTTAAGGCTGGCTAATTCGGTGCTGCACAGCAGCTCTATGGCCGGATTTCCGGAAATGCGCGCGATGAGATAGTGCGACATCGAATCGGATAAAGTTCCGGCTCGCACGAGCAGGTAGACCTTGCGCGCGGATTGCGAGAGAAATACGGCGGCTTGACCAGCCGAGTTGCCGCCGCCCACTACGATGACATCTTCTCCCTCGCACAACTGAGCTTCAAGAAATGTGGCGCCAAAATGGATTCCGTGTCCCACAAAGCGATCCAGATTGGCCGTGGTTGGCTTGTTGTAGTCGGCGCCTGTCGCGATGACGATCGTCCGTGCGGAGAAGACGGTACCGTCGTCCGTGACAAGTTCGTAGGGGCGGTGCTGACACCGAAGTTGAACAATCGGGCGGGCCAACGCCATCTTCGCGCCAAACTTCTGTGCCTGCTTGGTGGCGCTGGTAGCAAGCTCCTGACCGGAGACCCCGGTTGGAAAACCCAAATAATTCTCTATCTTTGAACTTGAGCCCGCCTGTCCACCGGGCGCTCGGCTTTCTATAACGAGGGCATCTATTCCCTCCGAGGCCGCGTATACCGCTGCTGCCAAGCCTGCCGGGCCTGCGCCCACAATGATCAGATCGTGTATCGAACTGCTGTCAATGTTGTCGTTAAGTCCCAGGGAATCCGCCAACTGTGACGTTGACGGGTTTCGCAAAATCATCGTTCCGTTGCCAATCACTATCGGGATTTCAGAGACCGCGATTCCAAAGCGGTCGAGAAAGTTTCGGTATGCTTCGTCCTTATCCAAGTCGATGTAAGTGAATGGATGACCATTCCGACTCAGAAACTCCCGAAGGCGCAGAGTATCTGCGGAATGTCGTGAGCCAATGACAACGACATTGCCCAACTGTCGGTCTATGAGCATGAGCCTTCGCAGCATGAACGCGCGCAGGAGGATCTCACTCAAAGCTGCATCGTTCGCCACTAGAGTGCGCAGGGATTCGGGTCGAACCTCCAGGATTTCACCGGCTTGTATAGCTCGCGCCTGCACTACCGTTCGCTGTCCTGCGATCGTGCCCGCCTCACCGGTGAACATTCCCGGGCGTAAAATTGTGACCAGCCGTTCGCCGTCGATCGTTGGCTGAACGATTTCCAAGCTCACGGACAAGAGTATGAAACACGGCCGTCCCACCTCTCCCGGCCGATACAGAACCTCGCCAATCTCCACCCGGCGCACCCGTCCGTACAGTCGTGCACGTTCTATCTCTGACTCCGTAAGGACCGGCCACATCTGGTTATCGGCGTTGAGTTCAGCGGAGACGCGCTTCTGTTCGCTTACAAGTCTTGCCTCTTGCAACGCGATCGATGCCTCATTCGCCGCTACGTTCAGAAGAAGGCTTTCGGTTTTCTCGGGGAATCCCGCCCGCCCAGAACCCAGCACGATTACGCCAATCTCGCCGTGTACTCCCAACTGCGCGGGGGCGATCGCTATGCCTTCGCCCGCTAATTGATTCCGTATTTGTGGGACAGACCCTTGAGCGTAGGCGGCCAGTGGGTCGCCGAGCATGCTGCGAACTTTCTCGGCCGACATTTTGATTGTGCTGTCCTCGGAGACGCGGAGGACTTCCACTGGCGTCGCGCCAAATGCATCGCTCAAGCGCGCGTAAGCGAAATCTAGGCTGAGCATACGGCGGAGCACGTCCAAAAGCATCTCAACGATTTGCGATGGATCCGTGCCGCGCCAGATAGCAGGCAGAGCGACTAGGCTTACCAGATCGTTGATGCAGCGCTGAAGGCGTTTGATTTCCTGGGTCGGATCCTCGAGGCGCGCTTCCATGTCAGGCCACCGCGGATGAATTATTCCGACGAGACCGGCGCTCGCGAAATTCACGCAGGAATTCGTCAGGCGGCACAAAGAATGGATTTTGTTGCAGGAAGCCGCCGATGACGACCATTGGGTGTGTCCTCAAGATGTCCAGGACGGCGTCTCCCCCGAACTTCCCGAGATGGTAAGTGCAAATAACCGCGTCATCGTGACGATTCCACACCTCATTCACCCGCGACTCGAATTCGATCACATCATCCATTTGCGACCCGCGCTCCATTGCCCAATCCATGCGACAGCAAATGCGGCTTAGCGGAAACTCCCCGGTACCGTGGCCGCTGGCCAACTGCTCGAACGCTGAAATCATTCGATCCGCATCGAAGCGGCCTCCCGGAAGGTAAGCTTCCGTGTCCGTCCGAATATCCAGCTGTCCGCTTTGCTGCGCTGCCGCTGTATCAATGCCCGCAGCCCTCAGGCGGTGGAGATGGTCCTGACGCTGGTCTTGATTAACGATGTGAATGGCTTTATGGCCAGTCTTGAATCCGTCTTTTATGAATGGGAGCAAGACACGATACTCTTCGTCGGGACTGTGGAAGAAGGCGCAGACATGACGCGGTTGGTCGATCTGCGAACCGGCAAAAGGGATGGGCACTGCGATCTTGTTCATGGCATCTCCCTGGGTAGCAACGACGCGATGCCTCGAACGGAGAAATTATTCGAGGCGGCTCAGCTTGAACGGTGCGGCCAATCATAGGCACCAATCGGCCGCGTTGACTACAGTGACGTGAAGCGTCCTTTGACGGCTAAAACTCGATCAATCGTTCGCTGGTAACTGGCTGTTAGATGGTGCGATCGTAGAGTTGCTGCTGGTAACTCTTGACCCACGCTTCCGTCTCGGGCGGAAAAATATTCAGAAACTTTCCCTGGCGAGTGGGAATTACTTCAATCATCTTCGCGATCATGTCCTTCGGATCGAGTCTTCCCTCTGGTTTACCGAGAAGTCCGTCGACCACCTTCTGGAAAGCGTCGCGCTTGATGAAGTTCACGTCATCGTTGAGCCAACGCAGTCCGGCTTCCACCACCGTCTCGTTGAAACCGGTTAGGTAGGGGCCGGGATTGATCGTCTGGACTTGAATTCCGAAGGGTTTCAGCTCTTCGTACATCGCCTCAGCGATAGATTGCACGGCATGTTTGCTAGCGGAATATGCGGGAATTGGCGGGACAGTGAGAAGTCCAACGGCTGACGACGTGAATACAACTTTTCCCTGAATACCCCGGGCTACCCAATTCCGCACCACCCGCTGCGTAAAATCCAATGCGGCAAAGACATTTGTTTCAAAGTTCTTTCGCACCAGCTCGACGGGGATCTCAGACATGGGGCCTCCCTCGCCGATGCCCGCGTTGTTCACCAGTATGTCGAACTTCATTTTGAGCGTATGCGCGACATCGTAGGAGTCGAGCAAGTCGAGCTTTTCGACTTTTAAAGTTTTGAGGCCGAGCGATTCAGCTTTCAACCTCATGGCCGTTACTTGGGGCCAAGTCTGAACAGCCGCAATCACGTCGTATCCTTTTTGCGCCAGCCCTACCGCTGTACCTTCGCCAAATCCCGAGCCTGCTCCCGTGATCAGTATTTCCGACATGTGCGTAACCCCCTCGAGTGTAGTTAGGCTTTCAATGCTGATTCACCGCTTTGAGCCACCGCATAATCCTGAGCCACCTGTCCCCCGGACACTCCGATGCTCCCGATGACTTTCCCATCGGCGGACTTCAGGGGGATCCCGCCGGCGAACGTCATGAGATTGCCGTTCGATAGATCGATGCCGTGGGCATCGGCACCTGGTTTGCTGTAGTTGTCCATGATTTGCGTTTCCATTTCGAATAAGGCTGAAGTCTTTGCTTTTTTGATCGCTACATCGATCACTCCAAGCCATGCTCCATCCATCCGATGAAATACTTTCAAGTGACCGCCCGAATCAAGGATCGCAATGCAAACTGAGATTCCGAGTTCGCTCGCTTTCTTTATCGAAGCCTTCACAGCCCGGTCCGCTTGATCCGCTGTAACTTGCACGCTCGTGCTCCCTTTACCCGATCGGATTTCCGCAGGCGACGCTCATCCACCGCATCCGGAACATTGGTTTTACCGCACCGCGAACCTTAGACCCGCTATGCAACCAAAACAATTGCACGAAGGTATTGGTGGGTCGCAGGCGGGCACATCTTTCGCCAAAAAGGAACCGAGGCAGGCCGAAGAAGTGAAATGGTCTTCTGGAGTCGTGAACTGCTTGCGGATTAGGAGCTTTTTGAAGGCGAGGTGGGCGCCGGCGTAGTAGGCGCGGCATCCCCATGCAACAAATCCACCACCTCGTGATACAGCTTCGCGCGCGTTTCGTGCCGGTCATTCGCTCGCGTGAGGTATCGCACGCGCACATCCACGCCGCCGCCCGAAGGCTTGATGCTCATCGACGGCTCCGCTGAAAACGACGCCGCGCCAGTGCCCGGCGATGCGCGTTCCCAATCTGCCTTCGCCGCCTCCGCATTTCCCTTCGTCGCTTCCGCCGTCATCTGCTGAATCTGGTTGGCCGTCGCAAAGGGATCCTTCGTCGCCGGCACCGTAATTTGCAATTCGTCCCACAGCCACTGGCCAGACGTCGAAAAATTAAAGTAATGCCCCTCGATCGCGTAGCTGTTTACAAACGTCACCTTGCGCCCCGTCGGATGTCCCGCGTCCGCCCAGCTTCCCGTTTCGAGCAGCACGGTGTGCAGCAGCCCAAGCTCCAGCACTTCGCCGCCCACGCCGTTGATCTCCACCCAGTCGCCCTGATGAATTCCATTTTTCCCCATCAAAATGAACCAGCCAAAAAATCCGACGATGAAATCCTTCATCGCCACCGTGATGCCCGCGCCAGCCAGCGCTGCCACTGTGCCCAAATTATTCGGCGGCCCAAAAAAGACAAAAATAATCAGCACCGCGCCGATGAGCTGCGTCACCACCAGGAAGATCGCGCGCATCGTTGCCGCTTGCCGCCGCTCCAGCTGCACCTTCACGAAAATTTTCTGCAATCCCACGTTCGAGACGAACACAAACAGCGCGATCAAAATAATCCACATCGCGTTTACAAAAATTCCGTGAACGAACGCGTGATGCCGCGCGACCACCAGCGTGTTCCAGTCGCCGTAAACTTTCGCGAGCGCCTCTTCGTCCGCAATGCGCTTGTCGTACAGCGCCAGCATCTTCTGGTCCGCGTTCAGGTGCTGGATGTACTCCACCTGCGAAAGATCATCCGCGGACTTTTCCGTCGTTCCCGCCTCGCGCTCCTCCGCTTCGATCTCCTGTTGCCTCTCGGATTTCCCCGCACCGCCGCCCGATTGCGCGCCTGCTCCTGCGCCATTCGCACTGCCAGCCGCCGCGCCGCCTACCGTCGCCGTCTTCCCAATCCCCGCATTTGCGCCGTGCCCCGCCAGCGCCGCGTAAAATTGCGACGACTTCGTCTTCCTCCGGATAATTTTTTTCTGCGTTTTCTCCTGCGCGAGTTGTTTTTCCAGCGCGTCGTGCTCGCCCTGCAAAGTTGCCACACGCTTCAGCGCATTCTGCTGCGCCTGCAGCAGCAGCGATTCCTTCGTGGTCATCGAAAATACGGCCTGCACCTGCTTCAGCAGCGCCGAAGGATTTCCGTACTCCGGCGAATCCGCCGGCACCACCACCGGTGCCGTGCCCACCCCGGTCGTCGAGTTCGAAGCGCTCCCACTCGGAGCGCCGGCGCTCGTGCCACTACTCGCAGCACCACTCGCAGCCGGTTCGCCCGGCTTCGTCGCGTGCGTCTCTCCCGCTTCATGCTGATCGAGTTGCTTCTGAATCAATGCGCGCTTATCGCCGCCCGCGCGCACCAAATCCTCGTGATCGTCCTCCAGTTCATCCTGATCGAGCGCTAGCTGCGCCTGCGCAATTTCCACCTTGTCCTGCGCCGCCGTCTTCGCCGGCCCAGCAGCCGCCTTGGCCGCCGCGTCCGTCAACTTCTTCACCGCCGCCGTGCCCGCATCCACGCGCGCCTGCACATCCTTGATCCGATTCAGAATCTCCTGCGTCTCCGGCGTAATCGTCGGCGGATTCTCCACCGCATCCGCAAGCCCCGCCGTGAATGCGAGGTCCACCGAATGATCCGCGAGCCGCAGCGCGTCCGCCGCGTACTGCTGCTCCCAGTGCGACACCGCCAGCGCTGAAAGCTGCTGCGCCGTCTCCAGCGCCGACGTATCCACCAGCTGCTGCACGTGCTGCCCGCGCGTCACGTCCGCATGCAGCCGCCGCGGGGAATCCGCCCAATCGCGCGTCAGCAAAATCCCGCCCAGCGCCGCAATCAGCAGCACCAGCAACGCCACCAAAACCGCCTTATTCGAATCGCTCATGTCCCTGCCTGTATTCCCAACGAGTGACTCATTTTATGGCACCTGCGCGAACCGCAGCCGCCAATCCCCACCCGCTGCCTCCTATCTGCAACGCGCGATCTTTCCCGCTCCGCCCCGTAGTCATACGCGCGTAACATAGAGCCCCCAAACTCCCAAGACTCCACTCGAACGAGGAATGATGCCGCTCCACAAGTTGCCGCGCCAAATCTCTGCCATCACCACCGCGCTCACATTCATTCTCATCGCCGTAACGCTCCTCGCCCCGCGCCCCACAGGCGCCCAACAACCCGCCGCGCTCGCGACGCCCTCAACCGCACAAGACGCGCAACAGCAGCCCGCCTCCAACACCGCCCCCGCCACCACACAATCCGCGCCCGCATCACAATCAGCCGACGACGCGTCAGCCTCCGACGACGACACCAACTCCGGCATCCAGCCCCCCGAATCCCTGCTGCCCCACTTCTCCAGCTCCCGCATCTGGCTCTCCGGCCAGCTCAATTACGTCTTCCAAACTCATCCCTCCTTCGACGCGCCCTACTCCGGCCCTCACTCGCTCCTGCCCAACTGGCAAAAAGCCGTCTCGCGCGTCGCCACTCTCTACACCGGCTTCCGCGTCACGCCCACCTTCGAAGTCCTCGCCGACGTCGAAGAAGCCGGCGGCAACGCGCTCAGCGCCGGCTTCGGCCTCGCCGGCAACACCGATCTCGACATCGTCCGCAATCCCACTCTCTCCAAAGCCCCGTACCTCGGCCGCGGCATGCTCCACAAAGTTTTCGCCCTCAGCTCCGGCTCCGTAAAAAACGACCGCAACCAGTTCTCCCTCTTCGACACTCTCCCCCGCCGCCGCATCGAAGTCCGCTTCGGCAAATTCAGCCTCCCCGATTTCCTCGACACCAACTCCGTCGGCTCCGACACTCACTTCCAGTTCCTCAACTGGACCATCGACAACAACGGCGCCTGGGACTACGCCGCCGACACCCGCGGCTACACCGTCGGCGGCTTCATCGAGTACGACGACACCAACTGGTCCGTCCGCTTCGTCGAAGCGCTCATGCCCAAGGTCGCCAACGGCATCGACCTCGTCTGGCAGCCCTGGAACGTTCACGCCGAAAATCTCGAAGTCGAAGAGCGCCACAGCCTCATCCCCAAGCGCGCCGGCGCCGTCCGCCTTCTCACCTATTTCAATCACGCCAACATGGGCATCTACCGCGACGCGGTCGAGCAGTATCAAAATGGTGACGTTCCCGTTCCCGACATCACCAATCACCCCTGGCACATCACCCTGAAGTACGGCTTCACCGCCAATATCGAGCAGCAGCTTCTCCCCAACCTCACCGCCTTCGCCCGCTGGGGCTGGGACAACGGCCGCACCGAATCCTTCGCCTACACCGAAGTCGATTCCACCGTCGAAGCAGGCCTCGGCCTCGCCGGCGCCTGGTGGCATCGCAAGCAGGATCGTGCCGGCTTCGCTTTCGTCTCAAATGGAATTAAGAAGGACCACCAGAACTATCTCGCCGATGGTGGACTCGGCTTTCTGCTCGGCGACGGCGCCCTGCGCTACGGCCGCGAAACCATCGAAGAAACCTACTACACCCTTCACGTCTGGCGCGGCATCTACTTAGCCCCCGGGCTCCAGCACATCAACAACCCCGGCTACAATCGCGACCGCGGCCCTGTAATAGTCCCCACCGCCCGCGCCCACTTCGAATTCTAGCTCCTCATCCTCAGCCACACCGTGGAGTAGGCACGTCGTGCCTGTGCCCCTCGCGCTCCACC
>JABDGF010000049.1:0-8683 GCA_013286165.1 Acidobacteriota bacterium
GTGCCAGAATCTCCGTCGTTCCGCCAAAAAACCTCAAGCGAAACAGAGTGCAGCGTCGCAGTTCCTCTAGCTTGCGGCGAATCGGATGATTCTTTCGCGACCGCGGCACATAGGTTGTACGCCAATGTCGCCGCATTGACTCCACAAACTGCCGCGCTGCGCTCATGTCCACCACCGCCTGAGAGCCATGAACATTGCCCACTCGCTCGTTGTCGGCGAGTACATCGAAGTCCAGGTTCCACCTGCAATTGACGCAACCCAGAAATCGCAGAACTTTGATCTGCCCTGTGGTGTGGTCCTCGATGCGGAGCTCAATCGTTGGACCAACCCGCCCCAGTTCCACCGGTAATACGCGCGCGCTCAATAGGTTGTCGTCATGAAAATCGAGCGCGTTGAACTTCTTGGCCACCCTTCGCGACGCCGCTCCTCTCGCGTTCGAACGCAGTCTCAAATTTCAACCTTCCGTCCTTAATTTGACCCGCCCCTCGCCCCGCTGTTATTCTCGTAGTTTACATTGGCCCCATTTTACCCACTGTATGCCGGGGCCCACTGTAGGGAGTGCCGCTCGCGCGATGGGTCTCAAAAATATCGTCATCCGGGGAGCCCGCCAGCACAATCTCAAGAATATCCATCTTGAGATCCCCCGCAACACGCTCACGGTGATCACCGGCCTGTCCGGCTCGGGTAAGTCGTCGCTCGCTTTCGACACACTCTATGCCGAAGGCCACCGCCGCTACGTCGAGTCGCTCTCCGCCTACGCGCGCCAGTTCCTCGACCAGATGGAGCGTCCCGACGTCGATTCCGTCGAAGGTCTCTCCCCATCCATCGCCATCGAACAGAAAACCACCACGCGCTCGCCGCGCTCCACCGTCGGCACCATCACCGAAATTTACGATTACCTGCGCGTCATCTACAGCGCCATCGGCACGCCGCACTGCCCGCAATGCGGCAAATCCATCACGCGCCAATCCACCGAGCAAATCGTTCAGTCCGTGCTCGCGCTCAAGCCCGACGACCGCATCATGGTCCTCGCGCCCGTCGTCCGCGGCCGCAAAGGCGAATACAAAAAGGAATTCGAGAATTTCGCGAAGCAAGGCTACGTCCGCGCGCGCGTCGATGGCGAGCTGATGAATCTCGACGAGCCGATCCCTCTCGACCGCCGCAAAAATCACACCATTGAAATCGTGGTCGATCGCCTGCTGCTCAAAGGCGGCGTCACCCAACGCCTGGAAAAATCCATCGAGACCGCGTTGAAGCTCACCGGCGGCCTCGTCACCATCGTCGTCGTGGGCGGCGACGAACGCGTGTACTCCGAAAAGCTCGCCTGCCCCGATTGCGGCATCTCCGTTCCGCAACTCGAGCCGCGCTCCTTCAGCTTCAACTCGCCTTACGGCGCTTGCCCCGCCTGCCACGGCCTCGGCTCGAAATACGATTTCGATCCCGCGAAAGTGATCGTCGATTGGACCAAGCCGCTTTTCGAAGGCGGCCTCGGTCCCGGCTCCGGTTCCGCCTATCTGCAACGCGCGATGAAACTCGCCGCCGAAGCCCACGGCTTCGACCTCGAGACGCCTTTCGAAAATCTCTCGCGCAAAACGCAGAATTTGATCCTCAACGGCTACGAGCCCGAAAACAAAACCGAAAAGCACCTCGCATTCACGGGCCTGCTGAAGCACCTCGAATCGAATCTCGACGAAACCAAGTCGGACGCCTATCGTGACTGGCTCACGCAGTACATGTCGCCCGCTCCGTGCGTCGTGTGCAACGAACGCCGCCTGCGCCCCGAATCCATCGCTGTGAAAATCGCAGGCCTTTCGATCGCCGATTTCACCGCGCTGCCACTCAACGAAGCTCGCGCCGCCGTGGACAAAATCCGCACGCAAATCACCGCGCGCAACGAAAAAATCGCCGGCCGCCCTCTGAATGAAGTCGCAGAGCGCCTCGATTTTCTTCTCGCCGTCGGCCTCGGCTATCTCACGCTCGCGCGTTCCGCCGCCACTCTCTCCGGCGGCGAAGCGCAGCGCATTCGCCTCGCCACGCAGATCGGCTCGCGCCTCCGCGGCGTGCTCTACGTTCTCGACGAGCCCTCCATCGGCCTCCATGCGCGTGACAACGGACGCCTGCTCAACACGCTCGAAACCTTGCGCGACCTTGGCAACACCGTTCTCGTCGTCGAGCACGACGAAGAAACCATCCGCCGCGCCAACTACGTCGTCGATCTTGGCCCCGGCGCCGGAAAAGCCGGTGGCCACCTCGTCGCAGCCGGCTCGCCCGAAGAAATCGCCGAAAATCCAAACTCGCTCACCGGTGCGTATCTTTCCGGCCGCGCCAGCGTCGGCGTTCCCACCGAGCGCCGCAGCCCCAACGGCAAAGACATCACCATCCTCGGCGCGCAGGGGCACAATCTGAAAAATGTGGACGTCACGTTCCCGCTCGGCGTCCTCGCCGTCGTCACCGGCGTTTCCGGCTCCGGAAAATCCACGCTCGTGAACGACATTCTTTACCGCGCGCTCGCCGCCAATCTCTATCGCTCGATGGAAAAGCCCGCATTGCATCGCGCGATCACCGGCATCGAGCACATCGACAAAGTCGTCCAGATCGACCAGGCACCTATCGGCCGAACGCCGCGTTCGAATCCCGCCACCTACACCGGCGTTTTCGCACCGATTCGCGAGCTTTACGCGATGCTTCCCGAATCGCGCGAACGCGGCTACAAGCCCGGCCGCTTCAGCTTCAACGTGAAAGGCGGCCGCTGCGAAGCCTGCCAGGGCGACGGACAGCGCCGCATCGAAATGAATTTTCTGCCGGATGTGTACGTCACCTGCGAAGTTTGCCGCGGCAAGCGCTACAACGCCGAAACGCTCGCCGTGCGTTACAAAGGTCTGAGCATTTCCGATCTGCTCGACCTTCCCATCGAAGAAGCTCTCAAAGTTCTCGAAAATATTCCTGCGATTCAGTCGAAGCTCTCGACGCTCGTCGATGTCGGCCTCGGCTACGTTCAGCTCGGCCAATCCTCCACCACCATTTCCGGCGGCGAAGCGCAGCGCACCAAGCTCGCCCGCGAACTCTCAAAACGCCAGACCGGCCGCACTCTCTACATTCTGGACGAGCCCACCACCGGTCTTCATTTTGACGACGTAAAAAAACTTCTCGACGTGCTCCACCGCCTTGTCTCGCTCGGCAATAGCGTGCTGATCATCGAGCACAATCTCGACGTCATCAAACAAGCCGACTGGATCATCGACCTCGGCCCCGAAGGCGGCGAAGACGGCGGCCGCATCGTCGCGCAAGGCACGCCCGAGCAAGTCGCCAAAATCAAAAAATCTTACACAGGACAAATCCTCGCCCGCGCTCTGAACGGCAATGGTAAATTAGAGCCGCAGCGCACCTGACCTCTTGAGCGACGCCGACCAAATCCCGCCCTCGCCGCAGCCTTCGCCCGACTCAAGCGCCGCGCGCGAGACGCCACACACCGCACCCGCGGCGGGCAGCGTGTTGCCTCCGAGCATCGTTCACGAAGAAGCGTCATTCTCCGCGCCTCCGCCGCAAGGCGTTCTCCCGGGCTCCGTTCTACCCGGCCAACCCGCGCCGCTGCCACTGCGGCAATTGCCGCCCGAAATTCGCTACGCGAATCTCCCTCCCGCGCTGCGCGTCCCGTGGAACTGGCTCGATATTTTTCTTCTCGTTCTTTTCAGCATCGCCGCTTTGCTCGTGATGAGTGTCGGCTTCGCGCTCATATATGGCTTCACGGGTCATGACCCGCGCGCCCTCAACCCCGCTTCGCCCCAAATGATTTATTTCGCCGTTATCCTTCAGGCGATTCTCGACGCGATGATCCTCGCTTACATGCTTGGGCTGATGCGCTGGCGCTACGATAGGCCACCGTGGCGCGCGCTAGGATGGGAACCATTACCGGAAGGAAAGCTCGGCCGCGGCTCGATGGTGATGGGCTTAATCTTCGGCGGCATCCTACTGTCGTTCGTCGTCGCCGGCGCGTCGCAACTTTTCCCGCCAAAAACAGAATTGCCCGTGGAACAGATCATGCACGACCATCGCGCTGCGATTCTTTTCATGCTGATGGCCGTGCTCGTCGCTCCCGTCGTCGAAGAAACTTTGTTCCGCGGCTTCCTCTATCCCGTCGCAGCGCGCAGTTTTGGCGTCCCCGCCGGCATCGTCATCACCGGCACTCTCTTCGGCCTGATGCACGCCAGCCAACTCTCCGGCGGCCCCTGGCTCGTCGTCCTCATCATCTTCGTAGGCTGCGTCTTCACCTGGATCCGCGCCAAGACCAACACCGTCCTAGCCAGCTTCATAGTCCACACCGCCTACAACGGCATTCAAGTCGTCGGCCTCCTGGTAGCCACCCACGGCCTTACCAAAGCCATCCCCCACCCCTAGCGCTATAATTCATCCATCCACAGAGATGATAGATTTCCAGCCGATGGCATCGCGCTTCCAGATCTTTTGCAGGTTGGCGATCAGCGCCGCCTCGATTCTCGTGTTTGCATCGATTGCCGGAGCGCAGGCGCAGCCATCTTCCGCGCCCACGGGCTCCGAAAAAGCCGCGTCACGCGCGCTCGACTACGCCCGCAAAAACCCTCTCGTACTGCGCGACTTCCTCGTCCGCATGCCCAAGGGCGCCGATCTTCACATTCACCTTTCCGGAGAGGTGTACGCCGAATCCTGGATCAAAGATGGCGCCGCCGACGGCCTGTGCGTAGACCTCAAGTCGTTCAACTTTTTCGCGCCCGATCCCCCTGGGGCCAATTCGTCCGCCCCTAGTTCGTCAAACGCCGCAGCATGCCCCGCCAGCTCCGTCCCCGTCGTGAAAGCCTTCTCCGATCAAGATCTCTACGACCAAATCGTGGACGCGCTCTCCATGCGCGCCTTCGTCCCCTACGCGGGCGAAAGCGCCCACGATCATTTCTTCGCCACCTTCGCGAAATTCTTCGCCGCATCGCGCGATCACGTGCCGGAATCGCTCGACGAAGTCGCCACCCGCGCCGCCGCTCAAAACGAGCAGTACCTCGAGATCATGGACACGCCGGATTTCTCGCACACCGCGGCCCTCGCCCAAAAACTCGGCTGGAATCCCGATCTCGCGCAATTTCGCGAGCAGCTTCTCGCAAGCGGCCTACGCGACGACGTCGCCGTCGCGCAACAGGAATTCGACGGCGCCGAGAACGGTCGTCGCGCACTCGAACACTGTAACGATGGCCAGCGCCAAGCCGCTGCATGCGGCGTGAAAACTACATTCCTCTACCAGGCGCTCCGCGGCTTCCCGAAAGAAATCGTCTTCGCGCAACTCGTGCTCGCCTTCGAAGTCGCGTCCGCCGATCCCGCGAATGTCGTCGGCGTAAATATCGTCATGCCCGAAGACGGCTATATCTCAATGTCGGACTACGCGCTCCATATGCAGATGTTTGATTTTCTCCACCAGAAATATCCGCAGGTCCACATCAGCCTGCACGCGGGGGAACTCGCTCCGGGGTTGGTAACCTACGAGGGGCTTTGCTGCCACATCCGTCTCGCGCTCGAAGACGGCCATGCCGAACGCATCGGC
Organism: Acidobacteriota bacterium; assembly: GCA_013286165.1. GTDB lineage: Bacteria > Acidobacteriota > Terriglobia > Acidiferrales > UBA7541 > Palsa-295. The sequence continues at coordinate 5,561 of JABDGF010000049.1, forward strand.
CACGGCGTGGACATCATCTACGAAAAAAATCCCGAAGCCCTACTGAAAGACATGGCCGCGCATCACGTGATGGCCGAAATCAATCTCACCAGCAACGACGTGATCCTCGGAATTTCCGGCGCCAATCATCCGTTTCCGATTTATCGCGCGCACCACGTGCCCGTCGCGCTCTCCACCGACGACGAAGGTGTCTCGCGCATCGACCTAACTCACGAATTTCAGCGCGCCGTTGAAACCTACAATCTCAACTATTCCGACCTTAAGACCTTGGCGCGCACCGGCATCGAGCACTCTTTTCTTCCAGGCCAGAGCCTGTGGCGCGAAAAAGACGACTTCAGCCGTCCCGTCGCAGCTTGCGCCTCAGATAAACCGCGCACCGCGCAAAAATCCGCCGCATGCGCCGAATTCCTGAAATCGAACCAGAAAGCAGCAGAACAATGGAAACTCGAAGAACGCTTCGCGGAATTTGAAGCGTCCTTCACTCCGCCCGCACACCCGGCTCCCGCACGTCAGTGAACTGACGTCACCTCAAACTCCACCGTCGCCGTCTTGTGCTCGGGAATAAACGTCGCCGTCGCGCGATACTTTCCGTCAGGCACATTCGCCGCGCTGAACTTCCAAGTTTCGACCTTCACCCACCGCGCACCCGCCGCGATCTTCACCGGCGTCACCATCATGCAGAACATCTGCCCGTGCGACCACTGCCACACCGGCTGATCCGGCTTGTCCACCGGCGTCACCGCAATGTCAAACGTCTGGCAGTTCGACGCCGTCCCGTCATATTCCGTCGCCGCCGTGTTCGTCACCACAAATGTAAATTTCTCCTCGTACGATTTCGCCGGTCCCGGCCCAGGCATTCGATCCACTTGCACGCCGCCCGGCTTAGCACGCAGTCGATATTTCAAAACGTTCGCACCAGCGTTCGCATTCGCCGCTTCGGCGTCCTGCCGCGCTCCCGCCACCGGAATCACAAACACCAGCGACGCAACCGCCGCCCCAACAAACACCGCCGCCAATCCTCGCCTCACCATAAGTGCATTCATCGCCCCCTCCGCAATCGCAAGCCGCCACCGCACCGCCATTCATACACCACGCCCCACCGTCAATCCAGTGCCCGCGCACACGCTCGCCGAAGCACCCTCGACAAGCGCTCGCCTCCCCCAAGGTGTAAAATACCCACATACCGAATCGCGCACCAGCGCACAAACAATCCGGACGGAGCCTCACCCTTGCATCACGTCGAACCAATCGAATGGAAGCCCGAAGGCGTCGTTATCCTCGACCAACTGCGCCTGCCCGGCGAAGTCGTCTATCACACCTACACCGACTACCGTCACGTAGCGCGCGCGATTAAAGACATGATCATCCGCGGCGCTCCCGCAATCGGCGTCGCCGCCGCAATGGGCGCAGCGCTCGGCGCGCAACACTCAAAGGCCGAAACGCTCGACGAACTCCGCGCCGAATTCGCCGTCATCACCGACACTCTCGCGAAAACGCGCCCCACCGCCGTCGATCTTTTTTGGGCCATCAAACGTTTCCGCCGCCGCTTCGACGAACTCGCGCACGACGCCGCGCCCTCGAGCGATCCCGCCGCCGAAATTGCCAACATCAAAGCCGCGCTCATTGCCGAAGCTCTTCTCGTTCACGAAGAGCGCCGCGCCGCCGATCGCGCCATCGGAAAATTTGGCGCCGAGCTGATGCCGCACACCGGCCGCGTGATGACGCAATGCAACGCTGGCGCTCTCGCCACCGGCGGCATCGGCACCGCGCTCGGCGTAATTCGTATGGCCGTCGATTCCGGCCGCACCATCGAAGTCCTCGTCCCCGAGACGCGTCCCTATCTACAGGGCGCGCGCCTCACCGCTTGGGAGCTTCATCAGGACGGCATTCCGCTAACGCTCATCACAGACAACATGGTCGGCCACTTCCTTCGCACCGGCGGCGTCGGAGCCGTCGTCGTTGGCGCCGATCGCATCGCCGCCAATGGAGACACCGCGAACAAAATCGGCACCTACGGCATCTCCGTGCTCGCGCGCGAAAATAATGTCCCCTTCTACGTCGCCGCGCCGATTTCCACGCTTGATCTCTCGCTCGCCACCGGCGACGCGATTCCCATCGAAGAGCGCTCGTCCCACGAAGTCACGCACATCGCCGGCGTCCACATCGCGCCAGACGTCCACGCCGCGCATCCCGCCTTCGACGTCACCCCCAATCGCTACATCACCGCCATCATCACCGAACGCGGCGTAGCCAAACCGCCCTACACCGAAACCCTTCGCGCCCTCGCCCCGTCCCATCACTGAGCGGCGAATCGTTCGCCCGGCGCCCGGCCTCACGGAGCGCCTCAACCCACGGTTGCCGAGCTTACAGTTTTACGCGTCGAATGCCGCGCCATCGGGTTTGAAGTACAATCCGAGGTGGGTGGACATTCTTCGATAGGAGCGTTTGATGAGAAAAACAACAATCGCGATTTCCGCTGTGCTCGCGGCCGCCACAGTCGTCTGGGCCGGCGGCGACGTATGGAAAACCAAGTCCATGGATCAGTGGTCCGACAAAGACATTAACGAAATTCTTCAGAATTCCCCTTGGTCCAAGCCGAATTTGCAGGCGCAGGGCGCGTGGCGTCCCGACGGACAAGTCGCCGCCAGCGGCAGCACCGGAATCGCCGGCAGCAAGTCCGACAATTCGCACACCTCCGCTGGCGCAGCTCCCGGTCAGAATGGCGCTGCCGAAAAGGAAGACTCGGCGCTCGCGAGCCAGGCGACCTACAGCATCTTCTGGTGGTCGGCCAGGACGGTCAGAGCAGCCTCTATGCGTCGCGCGGTCCTCAAGGGCACCATGTCTGAGGCGGATGCAGAAAAGGCCGTCGCCACCACGCCGGACGACTACATGGTTCTCGTGCAAGGCACCAACATGCAGCTTTTCCAGCACCGCGGCGAAGACGCATTCCTTAAGGCCGGATACATTTCGCCCAAATCGAGCAAAGAGAAAATCTACCCCTCGAAGGTTTCGTTCCTCAAGACGGCCGATGGCACCGTAACTGGCGCCGTGTTTTACTTCCCCAGAAAGGCCGTCAACGGCGAGCCGACCATTTCCGCCGGCGAAAAGGAGACCAACTGCGCC
>JABDGF010000049.1:8693-15191 GCA_013286165.1 Acidobacteriota bacterium
GACTTCTACCTGCTGATGGGCGAAGCGAAGCTAATCACCTACTTCGATCCGCGCAAAATGGTTGATAGCAAGGGCGAGGACCTCTAAGCCAACCGTCCAAGCCTAGTCCCGAAGACGGTGATACAAACGAAAAGGGCACCCGGCAACGGGTGCCCTTTTCCATTTCATCGCGCTGCCCCCACGTGCGTCGGGCCCTGTGGTTCGAAGGCCAGCGGGGTTCTCCCCCCGAGCGGCCAAAGGCCCGGGTTTCGACGCAGGAACGAGGGGCCAACCTCGTCAGCGTCGTTTGCGAATCACACTCCCACAAATAAAAAGGGCGCCCGTTGCCGGACGCCCTTTTTGTGTTACGTGCCCTCGCGTGTGCGAGGTCAGATGGTTAGAACGTGATCGCAGCCTTCACCTGAATCAGGCGGGCCGATGCGTCGCCACCGAGGAACGAACCCAAAATGCTGGTCGGCGGGTTCACAGTTGCTTGAACCGTGCCGAAGTACGGGTTCGTTACGTCGTTGCTGGGCAGGTTGAAGTTCGGGTGATTGAACAGGTTGAAGAACTGCAAGCCAACCTGCAAATCGCCGCGCTCCCAACCCGGGATCCTCGTCTTCTTCGTGAAGGCGAAGTCCGTGTCGAAGTACGACGGTCCGCGGAACCGGTTGCGCAGCGTTCCGAAATCGGTCTCGGAGTACGTTGCGTATCCATTTGCGAATCCGCACGGGTTGCCAGCCAGACCGCTGTTACCAAAGTGAGCTTCGTTGTTGCAGTTCAAGCTACCAAAGGTGCTGGTAGGCGTCGGCAACAGCGACGAACCGTAGTTATTCACACCGGTCAACGAGCCGTCGATCACCGAGAACGGGAAGCCGGTCCGGTAATAAACCGCTCCGGAAACCTGCCATCCATCGACCAACGGTGCCCATCCACGTCCGCCCAGTGCCTTGCGGATCGGGATCTGCCACACGTAGTTGGCGTTCAGCGAGTGACGAACGTCGTAGTCCGCCGGACCGTAGTTCAAGCGGTAGTTGTACGGATCCTGCGGATGCGTGATGCTGGTCGCGCCAGCGCCACTCGAGTCAGCGGCGAAACCGTTAAAGCCGCCGTTCGAGATAATGTCAAACGCGTGTCCGTAGGTGTAGTTGAACTGAACCAGCCCGCCGCCCGCACCCGAAAAGCGGTGCTTGTACGATGCGACGATACCGTTGTAGTTGGAAACACCAACGCTCGATACTTCCGTCACCGTTCCAAACTGTGACGTCGGTGCGACGGCCGGAAGTTCGTTCGTCAGACCAAAGGCGTTTACCGAGTTATCGAGAATGGGCTCGTGGACACCGTGGTTGCCGAAGTATCCGACGTAGATCGAGTCATTCGCGCCAAAGCCCTTCTGGATTTCCAAGCTCCACTTCTGGTACTGAGCCGGGATGATCTTCGGGGCGGTATACGTGATGCTGGGCGCGAACTCCGTCGTATTGCCGCCGCCCGCGAACACGGTGTTGAAGCCCGAGTTCGCAGCTGACGCGCAATCAAACAGGTTTTGACCCGTTCCCGCGAATTGCTGCGGCGACAGGTAGCCAGGGCACGTGCCTCCAATTCCCGTTGACGCGATCGTGAACGCGTTCACGAGCGGCGGGTTGGAAGCCACCGAGTCGGCGATTTGGCCCGGGAAGATATCGTTGAAAATTCCGATACCACCGCGGATCACCAGGTCCTTCTTCATGAAATCAGACGAGGTGCCGAACGGTTGCCACGCGAAGCTGATGCGCGGTTCCCACTGGACCGGAGCAAACTTCAGGAGCGCACTCGACCGGCCGATTTCGAGCTGTTGGTTATACGGAGCCGACGGGTTTGCAACGATGTCGGCGAACGGAGCCGAAAATTGCCCGAAGCAATTGGTTTCGCACTGTGGATTCTGCGAGTGTTCGATACGCAGAGCGGGCGAAATCGTCAGGTTCGAGCTGATTCGGAAATCGTCCTGAACGTAGCCACCGATCTGGTAAATCCGGATGGGTACGTTCGTGTTCCTTGCGAAGTTCTGTTCGATCAAAGTACCGATCGATCCCGGAGCGTTCGGATCGCCGCCGTTGGCAACGTCTGCCAGCGTGATGGGAATCGTCACGGGCTCGGTGTTTGCTCCCAGGTCATGGTCGCTAACGTAGTTCTGGTGAAACTTCACGCCGAATTTCAGCGTGTGCTGTCCCAGCGTCTTCGACACGTCGTCGCCGATCTGGAACTGCGTCACGTTGCGGCCCTGCGGGAAGGCAAAGTTCTCGCCGCCGATAAACGGCAGCGCGCCGTCGTTGGTAATAATCGTGTTGGGAACCAGCGCCAGAGCTGCACCGATGTTCGGAGATTGGAAAATCGCCGAGTACCAGGTTGCGGCAAGCAGGAACTGGTTGGTCAGGGTCGGGCTGAACACGTGCGTTTCGTTCAACTGGCCCTGGTATTCCGGCTGGTGGCTTTGTGCGTTGAAAACCGAATCCAGCGGATCCGTGTACGTCGGCTGCGTGCCGACGTCATACTGAACGCGCATGTAGGCGCGATCGTTTGCGCCGATGTTCCAGTCCACGCGTCCGGCCAACTGCCACTCAGGAGCGAACGTCACAGGGGTCGTGCGAAGAGACAGCGTGCAAGGGTTGGTCGCACCGGCATTTGCGAAAATGTTGCCGGAGCCGACTCCAGGTCCGACGTTATCGCAACCGCCGCCGTCGAAGCTGTTCGTCGCGCCCGCATAGCCCTTCGCGTTGTTGAACACGTTGAACACGCCAGCACCCGCTCCCGGCACACCGGCCGGGCAGGTTACCGCAGTGCCATCAATCGCGGTGAGCGACAGGTTTTGGCAGTAGTAAGGAATCGATTGCGAATCGCCCAGCGCGGCCAAGTTCTCCACCACCGAACCTTCAAACGCCTGGCTCGGAACCGGAATCGTGGACGGCACCGGAATCAAAACACGCAAACCTTCCGTGTTCAAGAAGAAGAACAATTTGTCTTTTACGATCGGGCCGCCCAAAGACGCTGCCCACTGGTTGGCGTTGCTGAAGGGCTTCGGGTTGCCGACGTCGTTGTTGAACCAGTTGTTGGCGTTCATCGCCGAGCCGTTCCAGTAATACACCGCGTTTCCGTGGAATGCGTTACCGCCGGACTTCGTGATGTAGTTCACCTGCAAACCCGAGAACGTACCGAAGCTTCCCGTGTATGCGTTCGAAACTACGTCTGCTTCCTGCACTTCGTTCGCGCCGAGCAAAAGGTTCGTCGCGCCAGAGTTACCGAGGTTCAGGAACGGGTCGTTGTCGTCCATTCCGTTCATCGTGAAAAGGTTGGAAGTGGCCGGCATACCGAACGCTTCAACGTTGCCGTAGCCGCCCTGCGAGTTCACCACCACTCCAGGCGCCAGCTGTGCAATCGCCGTCAAGTCGTTACCGGGGTTCGGAACGTTCGACACCTGCTGTTGCGTCAAGGTCGTCGAAGTATCGCCGTTGTCCACCTGAACCAGGGGCGATTCTTCCGTTACCGTTACGCTCGTCGAAGAAGGTCCGAGCGTCATCTTAAAGCTCAGCGCGACGATCTGACCTACGGCGACATCCACGTGCTGCGTTACCGCTTGGAATCCCGTCGCGTTCACCGTCACCGTGTAAGGACCCGGCGACAAAAGATAAAACCGATACGTACCTTCGCGACCCGAAGTGCTCTCCTGCACTGTGCCCTTCGTTTCGCTCTTCAATGTGATTTTTGCGTCCGGAACCACCGATCCGCTCGGGTCCGTCACTACACCGGTGACGTCGCCCGTCGTGTTTGTCTGCGCTGCCGCTCGATTGCTGCCAATCGTGAGCACGGTCAGGAGCGCAAACATCACGGCCAAAAAGCGCTTCCAATTCATACACCCTCCTAAGATTTGAAACCGGAACGAAACTCGGAAACCTGTGAACTCACCCCATGAGTCCCACAGAAACACATCCAGTCGGGAGACGTATTGCAGGTTGGTGCCCACCTGCCTACCAAAATAAATACAATATCCACAATACTTTACAGACGCCTTCCCAGTTTCGCTCTCCAAACCATATGGTTTCCCATATCCGTACACGCTATTCCGTATTTTGGAACGCTTCAGACGGCACTCGCCACGCCCGAGCCTCGAACCGTCCCTCACCACCCATTCCATGCCCGCTTCCGGACGCCCACAAAAACAAAAAGGCCACCCGAAGGTGGCCTTTCGTCCCAATTTTAGCTGGTGTCAACCGTCTCGATTTACTGTGCGTCCGCCACCTTGCCGTTCAGGAAGGTGACTTTGATGTCCTTATATACATAGATCTGCTTCGGCCCGATGTTCAGCACCTTCTCCGGCTGCCCCAGAATCCCCACCACCTGATCCGGAGTCATCCCGATTTCCACCGAAGCCGGTGGCGCAGCTGCTGCCGCCGGAGCCGCCGCCTGTTGCTGCTGGCCCTGATCCGCCGGAGCCGCCGCCTGCTGCTGGTCGCCGCCTGAATCCGCTGCCGGGGTCAACACCTGGCCGATAATGTCGCCCACCTGCCCCGCGTCCGCTCCGCCTTCGAGATAGCCCTTCGGGTAGTGGAATACGATTTGTGATTTCATCTGCGACGCCGACTGCACGTTGTTGCACGAGTCGCACTCGACGATCGAAAAAATCACCTTCTCGTCTTTCTGAATAATTTCGATCTTCGTCACGTACACCTTCTCACCTGAGTTGATGTACTTCGACACCTTCGCCACCGATAGCTTGCACATGGTGTTCGGCGGCTTCAGCGTTCCGTCCTGATAGTGCGACGGGCAGAAAACCATGTTGTCGTACGGCACGCCCAACACTCCGCCTTTGTTCAGCGTCAGCACCGTCCCCGCTTCCACCACCACCGTGCCCGTCGAATCCGTTCCCATCTTCGCCGGCTTGTACGTCTTTTCCAGGTCCGCCTGCAGCGTGCCTTGTGCGCGCGCCGCCATTCCACAGCTCGCCACCGCCGCCAGCAGTGCTGCCACTCGCACCGCCCACTTGAATCTGGAAATCATCGAACCGCCTCCTCGAAATCTGCCGCGATCGCTGGAATTTTACGCTGGAACTTGCACTTGAGCGTTGCGCTCAATTTCCACTTCAGGTCAGGAGCGCCAGCCAGCCGCCGAATTCACCCAGCTGGCTGGCGCTCCCGCCCTTTTCCTACGTGGCCCACCGCGACATCTTTACCGCAACGACTGCGCGCTGAATTTTCAGCGTTTGTTAGTCGTTGCCCTGTCCTGCTGGTTGAGCAGCCTGTTCCTGCACTTCCGCTTCGGACTTGTCCGCATCCGCTTCCTGGCTCTGCAGCTGTTGCTGCACGGTCAGGTCGGGCTGCACTTGGCCATCCGGGTTGTTCTTGGTCGCCGTCGAACCGGCAGGCGCCGCCGGCATTCCGGCCGTGCCCTGTTTCGACGCCAATTCCTTCAAGCCGCTGTCCAGCTGCTCGCGGAAGTGGTTGTGCATGTCCTGCAGGTCATCCACTTTCACCGCAACCTGCGTGCCCGAGTGGCAATCGCTCTTCTGGCTGCTGCTCACCAGGACTTTCACCGATGCGTTCGCATCCGGCGTGTCCTCGATTCGCGTCACCACGTCGCCCGAAGAAAGCGCGCACTCCGATCCATCCGTCGCCGTTTCCGTCAGCACCGTGTTCACGATAAACGTCCGGTGATTCGGATCCAGCGCTTCCGGCGTTTCTTCCGGAGGCGTCGCCGTTGACGCGGTTTGTGCCGTCGCCGCCGGTGCTGCCGGAGCCGAAGCGTTCGCCGCCGCGGCATCCTTCTCCGCCGCCAGCTGCGCCTTCACTTCTTCCGCGATGGCTTCCTTCACTTCGGGCGTCAACGCCGGTGATGATCCCACCGCAGGTGCCGCCGAGTTGTCCACCGAAGCCTGCGCCGGTCCCGCCGCTGCAGCATTCGCCGCCGCTGCGTTGGCATTCGCTGCCGCCGCATTGGCGTTCGCCGCCGCTGCGTTCGCGTTCGCCACCTGCGCTTCATACGATTCCTGCAGGCTCGCCGCGACGATATAATCCGTCATCCAAAGCGCCGCGCTCGCGTACACCGGATACGGGTTGAAGTAGTAGCCGTAGTATCCGTACCACGGAGCCGCGCCCCAGCCCCAGCTCCAGGCCACCGGCGCCGCCCACGGGTTATACGCCCAGCCGTAGAAACCCGGGTTGTAATAATAAGGATTAACGTATCCATAGTAATAACCACCGTGGTAGTAGCGGCCGCGGTAGCCGTAAGCGTACGCGTGTCCGTTGCGGTAGTACGTCCGTCGCATGTATGCGTGTCCGCCGCGGTTGTACGGGTGCTCCGCGTAACCGCCGCGGTGTCCGTTGCTCACCAGGCGTCCGCCGCCGCTCAAATGCGTTTCCACGCGACGTGATCCGTTCGGCGCCCGATTGATCGTCGCTCCGTTCGCCGTGTGAATCGAAGTCACGCGTCCGTGCGCATCGGTGTGCGCCGTCGAACCGCTCTTCGTCGTCACCGTCTTGCCGCCGCCGCGCG
>JABDGF010000050.1:0-4301 GCA_013286165.1 Acidobacteriota bacterium
GAAAACGGGATGAAGACATGAGGGCGGATCTCCTTCCGAAGAGTGAGCGGACGGGTGCGCGGGATGTGCGAAGCGCTGCGAGTTTCATTAAAGTTTATTAAACGCCAGTATGATTCCCTGCCCTTCCGCCTGAGTCAAGACCAAAGCCGCGCCTCTAAGCCTGCGGCGGCGCGCTAAAGAGCGCGCGTGGAATCGCGGACGACGAGCTCGGGCGCGAGCAGGCGCTGGACGGCGGAGAACTCGCGGTCTTCGATCGCGGCGTTGATTCCCTCCATGATGATGGTGACGGCGGCGGCGCCGAGCTGCTCCATGGGCTGGCGCACGGTGGTGAGCGAGGGAACGGCGAGGCCGCTGGGCGGCACGTCGTCAAATCCGATCACCGAGCAATCCTCGGGCACGCGAATACCGGCGCGCATAAGGGCGCGGATGGAGCCGAAGGCGGTGTTGTCGTCAAACGCCATGATCGCGGTGAATTTCTTTTTGTGCTTCAGCAATTCTTCGGTGAGCTTGATGCCGCCGTCGTAGCCTGAATTGGGATCGAGCGAGTCCGGCAAATCGAGGACGAGCGAGGGATCGATTTCGAGACTGACGGAACGCGCGAAGGAGCGGACGGCGCGCCAACGCGGCGCGGTGTCTGCGAGCATTTTCGGGCCGCGGATGTAAGCGATCTTGCGATGGCCCAGCGCGTAGAGATGTTCCATCGCGAGGTGCGCGCCGGCTTCGTTATCGACCATGACGGAACTGATCGCTCCGGATTCGAGCGTGTTGCCAATCATCACCGCGGGAATGTTGCGCTTCTCGATGTCGGCGAGGAGATCGACGTCCAGAAAAAGCCAGTTGGCGACGAAGATCAGCGCTTCGACGGGGCGCGCGAGAAGAAGCTCGAGGTAACGCTCGAAGCGGCCGCGCTGATTGTGCACGTCGGTGAGGATCGGAAGATACGAGGCTTGGTACAAAGTGTTTTCGATGCCGCGAAGGATCAGCGTGCAGAAGGGGTCGGTGATGTCGAAGACCATGACGCCGACGGTGCGATTGCGCTTGGCGCTGAGGTAGCGCGAGACGACTTTGGGGCGGTAGGCGAGTTTTTTGGCGGCGCGCTCGATGCGGTCTTTCGTGGAGGACGGGATGTAGCGCGCGAGCGGCGCGTTGTTGAGGACGATGGAGACAGTGGCGGGCGAGACGCCGGATTCGGCGGCGACGTCACGCAGGGTGACGGCGGAGGATTTGGATTTTTTGCGGGGCGATTTTTCCTGGGGGACCATTGGGTGAGGAGATGTTTATCACAGAGCGGCGGGTGCGGGAAGGGTGGATGGTGCGAGGCCCGGGCGAACCAAGAGAAGGTGCGCCCGCTTCCGCTGCGCGGAACCGGCTCCTACAAGTAGCCTGGGTGGCGCTTTGCCAGATTTAGACGGGAGGGAGTTGGGAGGTGGACCAGCCGCCGCCGATGGCTTTGATAAGGTTGACGCTGGCGGTCATGCGACGGGTGCGGATGGTGACGGCGGTGACTTCGTCGGTCAAGGCCTGGCTCTCGGCGGTGGTGACTTCGAGGTAGTTGGTTACGCCGCCTTTGTAGCGCGTGGTGGAAAGCTGGACGGAGTGATTGGCGGCGGCGACGGCGGCGTCTTCTTTTTGCGCTTCGTCTTCGAGGATGCGGAGGGTGGAGAGATTGTCTTCCACCTCTTGAAACGCGACGAGGATCGTGCCGCGATACTCGGCGACAGATTTGTCGTATGCGGCGCGAGCTTGTTCGTTGGTGCCGCGACGGACGCCGCCATCGAAAATCGTTTGCGCAGCTTGGCCACCGAGTGCCCATAGTCCGCTCGGTCCCTGCAACAACGTGGTGAACGCGGCGCTCTGGAAACCGCCCTGGCCGCTAAGCGTGACGAGCGGATAGTAAGCGGTGCGCGCGACGCCCACGTTGGCGTTGGCTTCCTGCACGCGGCGCTCTGCGGCGGAGATATCGGGACGGCGCTCGAGCAGGTCGGACGGAACGCCCGGCGGCATCGCAGGCGGAAGCAAATCGAGCGGCAGCGGATCGATGTGGAATGTAGAAGCGGGCTTGCCGATCAGAACGGCGATCGCGTGTTCGAAGGTGGAGCGCTGAACTTCGACATCGACGGCGAGTGCGCGCGTAGTTTCAAGCGTAGTCTGTGCCTGCGCAAGATCGACGGCAGAGGCGATGCCGGCATTGAAGCGCTGGCTGGTGAGATCGACGGCCTTCGCGTACGAAACGACGGTGGAATCGAGAAGCTGCTTTTCCGCATCGAGCCCGCGAAGCTGGAAATAATCCATGGCGAGTTCGGCGTGCAGGCTGAGATTCACATTCGCGAGATCGCCGGCGCTGGCTTGCGCTTCGGAGCGCGAGGCTTCGATCGTTTTGCGGACACGGCCCCAGAGATCGAGTTCGTAGGAAAAATCGAACGGGATGATGAAATTGTTGTACGAGCGAGTTTCGGTTTCGCGATTGAAGAGCGGCGCGTTCTCGGATTGCTCGGTACGGCCAACGCCGGGAGAGACGCCGACGGTGGGATACAGAGCACCGCGTGAGATGCGAACGGCGGCGCGCGCTTCGCGAAATTGCGCCTCGGCGGATTTCAGCGTCTGGTTCGAAACGTTAATTTGTTCTTCGAGCGAATTCAGCTGGGTATCGCCGTAAATCTCCCACCATTTCCCTTTCGTGATCGCGTCACTGGGCTGCGCTTGTTTGAAATTGGCCGGAGTTTCCTTGTAGTTCGTAGGAACTTCGGCGGTCGGCTTCACGTACTTCGGCCCAACCGAGCAGCCCGCAAGCGCAATGGCCGCGACGGCAGCGGCGACGAAAACGGATTGGCGGCGCGAGTTCACTTACCCTCGCCTCCGGGTTTCTGGGCAGCCTGCGCGGCTTGCGGATTCTGCTGGCCATTGTTCGGAGCAGGCGGCTGAACGATCTGGACCATCTCGCCCTGAATGAGCGAGTCCGGAGGATTGATGATGACTCTGTCGTCGGCGTTGAGGCCGGTGATGACTTCGACGTCGGTTCCCAGGTCGCGGCCGAGGGTGACGGCGACGAGATTCGCTTTGTTGTTCGCGTCCACAACGCCGACCTGCAAACCGGCGGAGCGGAAGATCAACGCGGAGACCGGTACGATGAACGACGGAATCGGATTCGGCGTCTTCAGGTGAACTTGAACGTATGCGCCGGGAAGCAGTTCGCCGGTTTTGTTATCGACGTCCACTTCAACTAGCAGCGTGCGCGTGGCGAGGTCCATCGCGTTCGCGGTGCGAACCAGATGGCCCTGGAACGTGCGGCCCGGAAACTGCGCGAGCGTGAGGTCCGCGAGAAGGCCGGGCTTCGCGGCCGTGGAATATTGCTGCGGAACGTTGATGTAAACGCGCAGCGTGTGGATGGCGGCGATGTGGAAGAGTTCTTTTGCCGGCGTGCCGCTACCGGAATCGATCAGCTGGCCGATGTCGGTATTGCGCGCGGTGATCACGCCGTCAAACGGAGCGTAGATGCGCGTGAACGATTGCAGGTCTTCGAGGCGCTTGACGTTGGCCTGCGCGGAGGAAACTTGCGCCTTTTTGGATTCGAAGTCACCGTGCGCGTTGTCCACGTCCTGCTTCGAAACGGCGTCGGACGATTTCAAATCCTGGTAGCGCTGTTCGGTGAGTTGCGAGAGCGAGAAATTGGCTTGTGCAGTGTTGAGGTCGGCTTTGGCCTGGCTCAACTGCTGATCGATTTCAGGCGTGTCGATGATCGCGAGAAGCTGGCCCTGCTTCACATGCGCGCCGATATCGAAGTACCAGGATTTCAGGTAGCCGTTGGTGCGGGCGTAGATGGGCGCGTCGGTGAAGGCCTGCATGTTTCCGGGCAACACAATTTCGGAAGCCGACGAGCTGCTCTTGGGCTTCTGCACGATCACGGTGGGCACGGCGAGCTCGTTGGTTTCTTTCTTCACTTCGGCGCGAGCGTGCAGGCGCGGAAGGATGCCGCCGATCACGACGAGCGCGACGATGACGAGCACGAGAAAAATAATCAGCCAGCCGTGGCCGCCGCGGTGCGGGTGAGCCGGCGTTTGCGATGAAGCTGCGGTGCGTTCTGCTGGTTCGCTCATTGTTTCCTCTGCCACCTCAATCGTTGTGAATCGAATTCCTGGCCGTAAATCTAAATCGGCTGCACCAGCTCGCTCAGGATTTAGTCCTCGAGCAGCGCGGGGTGAACCGGGGGCGGACGATGATCTTTCTTTCCGCCGTGAACGATCGTGAAAAACACCGGCACGAAAAACAGCGTCGCGACGGTGGCGAAGCACAGGCCGCCGATT
>JABDGF010000050.1:4311-4881 GCA_013286165.1 Acidobacteriota bacterium
GCCGATTACGGCGCGGCCGAGCGGCGCGTTCTGCTCGCCGCCTTCACCGAGGCCGAGCGACATCGGCAACATACCGATGATCATTGCAAGCGCCGTCATCAGGACGGGTCGGAAGCGCGTGGAGCCGGATTCGAGCGCGGCTTCGTCGGGCGTCTTCCCTTCCTCGAGCCGTTCCTTTGAAAAGCTGACCACAAGAATGGAGTTCGCCGTAGCAACGCCCATGCACATGATGGCGCCGGTGAGCGCCGGAACGCTGACGGTGGTATGCGTGATGAAGAGCATCCACACGATTCCGGCGAGCGCGGCGGGCAACGCCATAAGAATGACGAACGGATCGAGCCAGGACTGGAAGTTGACGACGATGAGCATATACACGAGCACGATCGAGAAGAGCAATCCCCAGAGCAGCCCGGAGAATGAAGACTGCATGGTGAGAATCTGTCCGCGAACGATGATCTGGCTGCCGCGCGGCAGATATTTTTTATTGCGCTCGACGATCGGTTGAATGTCGCGCGCGACGCCGCCGAGGTCCCGGCCTTCGACGCTGCCGAAAATGTCGATAACCGGCTG
>JABDGF010000050.1:4891-5362 GCA_013286165.1 Acidobacteriota bacterium
ACGTTGTAGTGCGACGAAACGCCGCTTTCCGCGCCGCGCGTGAGAGTCGTGAGGCCGGAGAAAATCTGCGGTGAGGCGGTACCTGCCGTGCCGTTGGTGATCGGGATGTTGTTGAGCTTCTGCAGGGTGTCGATGTCGTACTGCGGCGACTGTGTGGCGATGTTGTAGCTGACGCCCGTCTTCGGATCGAGCCAGAAGGTCGGCTGTGTTTGGAAGCTGCCGCTGAGCGAAATGAGCAGGTTCGTGGCGATGTCGCGCTGGCTAAAGCCGACCTGATCGGCTTTGGTGCGATCGACGTCGAAGTGCAGCTTGGGCTGATTGAAAACCTGATGGATGCGCAGGTCGGCGATGCCGGGCACAAATTTCAGCTGGTCGTAAAGGTTGTTCGCGAACTCGCGGTTCGCGTCGATGTTGCGGCCGACGACTTGAACGTCAATCGGAGCGGGCAGACCGAAATTGAGGATCTGGCCG
>JABDGF010000050.1:5372-13702 GCA_013286165.1 Acidobacteriota bacterium
CTTGAACGTCAATTGGAGCGCCCAGACCGAAATTGAGTATCTCGCCGACGATGTCCGCGGGCAAGAAATAAAAAGTGACGCCCGGGAAATCGCGCGCGAGCACGAAGCGAAGGTCGTGAACGTACTTCGCCGTCGGCTTATGGTCTTTTTTCAGGTCCACGAGAATGTCGGCGTCGCCGGGACCGATCGGGGCCGAATTGCTGTACGAAAGGTTAAGGCCCGAGTAAGGGATGCCGATGTTGTCCGTGACGCTGACGAGCTCGTCCTTCGGGATGAGCTGGCGAATCGCGTCGTCCACCTGGTCGCACAGCGCAGCGGTTTCCTCGATACGCGTGCCGGTTGGGGCGCGCAGGTGAAGCTTGAACTCGCCGCTATCGACGGCCGGGAAAAAGTCCTGGCCGAGAAGCGGAACGAGCGCGAAGGAAAGAATGCAGCAGCCGAGGAAGCAGACGGCGAACAGGCCCTTGTGTGCGACGCAGCGTTCGAGCAGCCCGTGGTAGCGGTCGCGCAGATTTTCAAAGCCATGTTCAAAGCGCAGCTGGAATTGGATGAGTGGGTTCTTGGATTTCTTGGTGGCTTCCTTGGTTTCTTCGGTCTGGCTGGCGAGCAAATACTTCGCCATCGTGGGAACGATGGTTCGCGAAAGGATGTAGGACGCGAGCATCGCGAAGCTGACAGCTTCTGCGAGCGGAACGAACAGGTATCGCGCGACGCCCGACAGGAAAAACATCGGGATAAATACGATACAGATCGAGAGCGTGGAAACGAGCGCGGGGACGGCGATTTGCGAAGCGCCGTCCAGAATGGCCTGAACGATCTCCTTACCCTGATCGATGTTGCGGTTGATGTTCTCGATCTCGACGGTCGCGTCGTCCACAAGAATACCGACGGCGAGCGCGAGGCCGCCGAGCGTCATGATGTTGATGGTCTCGCCGATCGCGCTGAGGACGATGATCGACGTAAGAATCGAAAGAGGAATCGAGACGGCGATGATCAGCGTGCTGCGCCAGCTGCCGAGGAACAGAAGAATCATCAAGCCGGTGAGGCAGGCGGCGATGACGCCTTCACGAATAACGCCCTCGATCGAGGCTTTCACAAAAATGGATTGGTCGGAAAGAGGAGTGACGACCAGGTTCGGCGGAAGGCCTGCGAGCACCGTGGGGAGATAAGCCTTCACGCTGGAAATAATGTCGAGCGTGGAGGACTTGCCGATCTTTTGAATCGTCATCAGCGAGGCGCGCTTGCCGTCCACGCGGACGATGTTGGTCTGCGGCGGGAATCCGTCGCGCACGTGGCCGATGTCGCGGATGTAAACCGTGGAGCCGTTGACGGTCTTGATGGGAACGTCGTTCAGTTCGGCGACGGTTTGCGGCGAACCGTTTATATCCACCTGATATTCGAAGGGGCCGATCTTGGCGGTGCCGGCGGGAAGAATCAGATTCTGCGCGGCGACGGTGTTGACGACGTCGAGAGGCGAGAGTCCTTTCGATTGGAGCGCCGCTGAATTCAGGTCCACCTGCACCTGACGCTGTTTGCCGCCGTACGGATACGGGATGGCGACGCCGGGAATCGTGACGAGGCCGAGGCGGAGGAAGTTCAAGCCGATGTCGCCGAGTTGCGTTTCAGAGAGACCTTGGCCGGAAAGCGAGAGCTGCAAAATCGGAACAGTCGATGCGTTGTACGTGATGACGAGAGGCGGCGTGGTGCCAGGGGGCAAGCTGCGCAGAATCGTCTGCGAAACGGCGGTGACCTGGCCGATGGCGTTGCCGACCTGCACGCCTTCGTGGAAGAAGATCTTTACGACGGCGGTGCCGGGCAGCGATTGCGATTCGATGTGTTCGATGTCGTTGACCGTGGTGGTCAGAACGCGCTCGTAGTTCAGAACGATGCGGTTCGACATGTCGTCCGGCGAAAGGCCGGTATAAGTCCAGATGACGCTGACGACCGGGATGTCGATATTCGGGAAGATGTCCGTGGGCGTGCGCAGGATCGACACGACGCCCATGATCAGCAGCAGGATGGACGCGACGACGAAGGTGTAAGGCCTACGTAGCGCGAGACGAACTATCCACATCGAAAACGGCCCCCAGAGTTACCAGAAAGCGTTTGACGACGAATGAAGCGACGAGAACTATGAGACACGGCGTCGGGTGGCGAGGATGCAAGCCCGGCACCAAACCCGTTTGTTAACGACCAGTCGGCGACAAGGCAAAGATAAAATTGGAATTATTACGCGTGATGAGACGCGCGGAGGGGTGACGATGGTTACATAAAAAGTGCTGGCGGAGACGGCGGGCCGACGCGTGACGGCGGGCCGTCACGTGCTACTCTAGGTGTGGGTGCGCGGGTGGGGCGGTGGTCCAAGACCGCCTGGCTGGTGCACTCCTATTGAGATGGCTGAGTCTGCCAAATCGAGCAAGAGCGTCTCGCCCCCGACGGTGCAGCAGTATGCGACGCTGCTGGAGGTTTCGAAGTCGATTGCCTCGCACAAAAACCTCGCAGACCTGTTTCACGACCTCTCGGAACGCCTGAAAGATCTGCTGACATTTCATTACTTGTCGCTGGTGCTGTATGACCCGGCGCGCGACGTGATGCGAATGCACGTGCTGGAGACGACGACGCCCAGCTCGATTCATGAGGGCGACGAGTACACGATGGAGGAGTCGCCATCGGCGCTGGTGCTCGAGACGCAGAAGCCGCTGATCGTGGAAGACACTGCGAACTACGAAAAATT
This sequence comes from Acidobacteriota bacterium, assembly GCA_013286165.1. Classification (GTDB taxonomy): domain Bacteria; phylum Acidobacteriota; class Terriglobia; order Acidiferrales; family UBA7541; genus Palsa-295. The sequence continues at coordinate 8,107 of JABDGF010000050.1, forward strand.
TCCGCGCGTGATGTCGCTCTTGCGCGAGCAGAACGTGCGGTCGTTCTGCAGCTTGCCGTTGACGAGTGCACATCGCCGGCTGGGGACGATGAACTTTGGAGCGGCGGAGCCGGGAGCGTTTTCCGAAGACGCGCTGCAATTCCCACAACTCGTGGCGGCGCAGCTGGCGGTGGCGGTGGATAACGCGTTGAACTTCGAGCAGGCGCAATCGTTGCATCACCAGCTTTCGCGTGACCGCGACCGGCTGCAGCTGTTGCTGGATATGAACAATCGCGTGGTGTCGAATCTCGACCTGCGCGAACTCTTCGCGGCGATCTCATCGGGAATCCGCCGCGTGATGGCGTGCGATTACGCGGGCCTCTCGCTGCCCGATCCGGAAAAAGATCGCGTGATGCGGATGTACGCGCTGGATTTTCCCGAAGGCAAAGGCCTGCTGCACGAGGAGATGCTGGTTCCGTTTGACCAAGCAAGTTCGGCGAAAGCGTATTTGACAATGCGTCCACTGGTGTTGACCAAGGCGTCGCCGGATTGGCTGAGTTCGCCGATTGCGAGCATCCGCGAAAAAGAAGGGCTGACGAATTTGTGTTTTCTGCCGCTGATCAGCCGCGGGCGCGCAATCGGCAGCCTGAATCTGGGGCGATTGCGCGACGAGCCTTTTACGCAAGAGGACGTGCATTTCCTGACCCAGATTGCCGGCCAGATCGCGATCGCCGTGGAGAACGCGCTGGATTACGGGCACATGAGCGAGTCACGCGCGCGCCTGGCGGAAGAGCGGCGGTACCTGAAAGAAGAAATTAAGATCGAGCACAACTTCGAAGAAATTGTCGGGGAGAGCCCGTCGCTGAAAGCCGTGCTTCGGCAAGTGGAGACGGTGGCGCCGACGAGTTCAACGGTGCTGATTCTCGGAGAAACGGGAACGGGAAAAGAATTGATCGCGCGCGCGATTCATAATTTGAGCCCGCGGCACGAACAGGCGTTTGTGAAGGTGAACTGCGCGGCGATTCCGACGGGGCTGCTCGAGAGTGAGTTGTTTGGCCACGAACGTGGCGCGTTCACGGGCGCGATCGCGCAGAAAGTGGGGCGATTCGAACTCGCAAACAAGGGCACGCTGTTTTTGGACGAAGTGGGCGACATTCCGCTCGAGCTGCAGCCGAAACTTTTGCGCGTGCTGCAGGAGCAGGAATTCGAACGGCTGGGAAGCACGCGGACGACGCGCGTGGACGTGCGCATGGTGGCGGCGACGAGCCGCGATTTGCACCAGATGATCGCCGACGGACAATTCCGGCGAGATCTTTTCTACCGCCTGAATATTTTTCCGGTAAGCGTGCCGCCGCTGCGCGAACGGCGCGGCGACATTCCGAAGCTGGTGGAGCACTTCGTGGCGAAGTACGCGAAGGCGATGAACAAAAAAGTGCCGTCGGTGCCGGCGGCAACGCTCGACGCGCTGCGCGATTACAGTTGGCCGGGAAATATCCGGGAGTTGCAGAACGTGATCGAGCGCGCGGTGATTTTGACGCCTGGATCTGTGCTGCGCGCGCCGCTCACAGAATTGAAGTCTGGCGAGCCGACAGCGCCAAAGCCCGCGACTCTAACCGAGGTGGAGCGGCAACACATTCTGGAAGTGCTGCGCGACAGCAAGTGGGTAATCGGCGGGCCGAACGGAGCAGCGGCAAAGCTCGGGATGAAGCGGACGTCGCTGGTGTACAAGATGAACAAGCTGGGAATCGAGAAGCCGTGGAAGTGACGGCCCGCCGTCACCAGCTCGCAATTTGCTTGATTTCAATCGACAAACGGACGATTTGAAGCGCGGTGACGTGTGCGGCTGACCAGGCTTATCTCCCCTTTTTTCTTCGTGTTACTTAAATATCCCATCGAACGTTGAGTTGGAAGCGCGAGTGCAATTCCCCGAAGCGGATAGAGCTGTGGAATATCGCGCAATCAACGGGTTGGACCTGAAAGCCTCGCGAATCGGCCTGGGCATGTGGGCGATGGGCGGCTGGACGTGGGGAGCCGAGGACGAGCAGGAGAGCATCCGCACGATCCGCACAGCGCTCGACAAGGGCATCAACCTAATCGACACGGCGCCGGTGTATGGATTCGGGCGCTCCGAAGAGATCGTCGGCAAAGCGGTGAAGGAGCACGGCGGGCGCGACCACGTGATCCTGGCGACGAAGACCGGCGTCGAATGGCGCAACGGCGGAATTTCGCGGAACGCGTCGCGCGAACGGATTCTGCGCGAGGTGGATCACTCGCTGCAGCGGCTGCATACCGACTACATCGATCTGTGCCAGGTTCACTGGCCCGATCCGCTGGTGCCGATCGAGGAAACTGCGCTCGCGATGCGGGAGCTCCACGAAGCGGGAAAAATCCGCGCGATCGGCGTGAGCAATTTTTCGCCGCAACAGATGGAGCGATTCCGCGCAGAGGCGCCGCTTCACACCGACCAGGCTCCCTACAATCTTTTCGAAAAGCAGATCGATCGCGACGTGCTGCCCTACGCGCGCGAAATCAAAATCGCGACGCTCGTTTATGGCCCGCTCTGCCGCGGCATGCTGACGGGGCGGATGCGGCTCGATTCGCGCTTCACGGGCGACGACATCCGGCAGCTCGATCCGAAGTTTCAGCCGCCTCGATTCGCGCAGTATTTAAAGGCAGTGCAGGAGCTGGACGCGTTCGCGCAGAAAAATTACGGCAAGCGCGTGCTGCAGCTCGCGGTGCGGTGGGTGCTGGATCAGCCGGCGGTGGACGTGGCGCTGTGGGGCGCGCGACACCCGGAGCAGCTCGATGCGCTCGATGGAATCGAAGGCTGGCAGCTCGACGAAGACGCGCGCCGAGAAGCGTGCCGTATCGTGAAGAACAACGTGACTGATCCGGTAGGACCGGACTTCATGGCGCCACCCGCGCGAACGACTGTCGTGCCGCCGGCGTAAAGTTCCCGGTTTGGCACCGCCCATTTTTAGTGCACTTTCCGCAGGCCACTCCCGCCCAACGAGAAGAAGTTTTCCCTCCGCCAAAGGAAGTTCTCTTCCTAAATTCACCTTTTGTTCGCGGCGCGTTCACACCCAAAAAGCGTTCCCAAAATGGATTTGATGAAATCAGGAGACTTGCAAGGGACCTTGGTACTAGAACCCCTACGTTTCCGCCAATAGCCCATTGGTTTGCCAATTGCGTATCAGAGTGGGTCAGAGGTGGGCCCGGCAGTCGGGGGATTGCCGGTGTAGCAGGGGGATATGGGCCAGGTAATCACTAAGTTTTTAAGCGCTCTCATCGATTTTGGGTTCAAGCGGTCGGTAGCGGTTGCGATCCTCGCGCTAGCATCGATTCCCGTCGTGTACGCAGTTTCTTCGCGGCATTCGTCTGCCCGGCATACGGCTGTGGCGACGGTGGTCAGCGTGGAGACAGCGGCAGATATAGCGCCAGCGATGGACTTTGCTGGAGCGGCGGAAGCGGCGGCTGACGGAACGAACGCGGAAGCGGATTCGACGGATACGGATCGGGCGGAATCGAGTTCGATCGCGCGCCCGCTTTATCCTTACTCGGTGGTTCCTGGCGGAGTTCGTAGCGCGGATGAAGTGCGCGCGGCAGCCGGCGTGGACAATGCCGTTCGCCTCCACTACGCAGGATTGAATATCTCGAACGCGCGAATGGAGCGGCTCCCTGCGGCGAAGCTGGCGTACGTGTCTTACCGGCGCGGCGACAACATTTTTTGGACACGCAACGCAATGCTTCTACCGAAAGGCGAGCGCGTGCTGACCGATGGCACGATGATGCTGCGCGCGCGATGCGGCAATCGCATCTCGGAAGTTCCGATGGCGCCGGTGGAGTCGCCGGCTGCGGCTGTGCCGCCTGAAGCGATGGAATTGCCACCGGCTGACGCGATGGCCGTGCCGTTGGCAGCACCGGCGGAAGCACCGCTGAGCGCGACGCCGATGAGTGCGATGCTCGTGCCTGAAGCGGCGCCGACGCCTAGTGGACCGAATGCGCCTGCGGGATTTGGGCCACCGTTGATGTGGGTTCCTACGGGAGGCGGCACTTCGTCTTCTGGACCTTCGGGACCCGGGTCAGGAACGCCTGGCGGGCCTTCAGGATCTGGACCGAGTGGTCCGTCGGGTCCGAGCGGTCCAAGTGGTCCCTCCGGACCTGGCGGAGGCACGCCGCCGTCAGGGCCTGGCGGTGGATCGACTCCGCCTGTTCCGGCGCCGGAGCCTGCTGCGTTGGCGATGCTTGCGACTGGGCTCGCGGCAGTGCTCGCGATTGCAGCGGCGCGCAAGTAGCGCGCGGCTTGGATTCGAGGCTTAGTCCGTTCGCGGCTTAACGTCTGACGAAGAACTTCCCTTCCGACCGTGGCGAAACTCAATTTTGAAATTCTGCTGGTGTGCGCGCGCTTAGCAGGTGACGGCGCGTTTCTCGCGGAGAAGAATGCCTTCGTCGTCGGAGTTCAGGATGCGCGTGGTGGTCTCAAGCCCGGCGGCGGCGAACTTTTCGGTGAGGTAGCGCGCGATCACGTCGTAATTGTTTGTGGCGAGAGCGACTACGGTGGGGCCTGCGCCGCTGAGCGCAATGCCGACTAGTCCATCGACGTGCGGAATCGCGAGCGCGTCCGCAAGGCCGGGAATGAGCGATTCGCGGAACGGTTGGTGAAGCCGGTCCTGCATCGCGTCCCAGATCAAATCGTAATTGCCGGAGCCGAGCGCGGCGAGAAACAGAGCACTGCGCTGAAGATTGTGCACCGCGTCTGCGAGCGGCACGGATTTGGGAAGCGCGGCGCGAGAAACGGAAGTATCGAGCGTCATTTTCGGAGTGACGGCGATGATTTGAATGTCTTTCGGCCACTGGCTGCGGAGCGCGACGATGTGGCCGTCAGTGCGGAGGAAGCTGACGACGAATCCGCCGAGCAGAGAGGCGGCGACGTTGTCCGTGTGGTGTTCGATCTCCGCCGCGCAGCGAAGCGCGAAATCTTCCGAGAAGCGGCGGCCGGAAAGCGCGAACGCGAGCGAGATCCCGGCGACGATCGCGGCCGCGCTGCTGCCGAGTCCGCCGGAGATTGGAATGTCGTTCTGCACGGCGAGGCGGACGGACGGCAATTCGTAGCCGAGGCGCGTGGCGGTGTGCTGCATCGCGCGCAGAATCAAATTTTGCTGCGGCGACGTGGGAAGTTCGGCCGTGCCGGCAACTCCACGCGAGCGGATGGTGGAAGGCGCGGCGGGATCGTCGTGCGTGGTGGCGCGAACGGTGAGGTAGAGGTCGAGCGCGAGCCCAAAACAGTCGAAGCCTGCACCGAGATTGGCGGTGGAGGCCGGGACGCGAACTTCGAACGACGATCGGCTGGGCGCTGACATGTTCGTTTGCTGCGCGGTGCTCGCGCGAGTTATCTCTGCTTCAAATTCTCCAGAATGGATTTCTTATCTGCGGCGACGCGCGACGGTGTGTTTGGAAATTTTCCGTGAATCGGCTGGCGCGACGCAGGCTTGCCCGGCTCATGCGATTCGATGGCAAGCGTGCCGCGGTGATAATTGCTCACGTAGTCGGGGTCTTTCAGCACGTGCCCGGTGAGAACGGCGACGACGGTTTCGTCTTTGCCGATTTTGCCGGACGC
>JABDGF010000051.1:0-78 GCA_013286165.1 Acidobacteriota bacterium
GGTGTATGCGTTCGACGCCGACACATACGCACAGCTCTGGAAAGTGAGCGTGCTCGGCGCGAACGAAACGGCCAGCGA
>JABDGF010000051.1:88-11838 GCA_013286165.1 Acidobacteriota bacterium
AGGCCGGTGCACACGGCACGATTTTCGTCGTAGCGATGTCAAAAGATTCGAACGGAAACTATTACCAGCGCCTGCACGCTCTCGACCTCACCACCGGCGCGGAGCTGAGCGGCAGTCCCACCACGGTTCAGGCCACGTTCACCATCGGCTCGACCACTACGACGTTCAGCCCGATGCAATACAAGGAACGCGCGGCGCTGCTCCTATTGAATGGCAACATTTACACCACGTGGGCTTCGCACTGCGACGACGGCCCGTATCAAGGTTGGGTGATCGCTTACAACGAATCCACGCTACAACAAACGAGCGCGCTGGACCTGACACCGAATGGATTCAATGGCGCAATTTGGATGGCGGGCGACGGGCCGGCCGCGGATTCATCGGGCAACATTTATTTTCTTATGGGCAATGGGACGTTTGACGACACGCTCAACACCAGCGGTTTCCCTGAGAAGGGCGACTACGGCAATGGCTTCGTCAAAGTAGCGACGACCGCGACGAGCATGTCCGTCTCCGATTACTTCACGATGTACAACACCGACTCGGAATCGAACGGCGACGTGGATCTTGGTTCTGGCGGAGAAATTTTGCTGCCGGATCTTCAGGACGCGCAGCAGAACACCTGGCAGCTCGGAGTCGGCGCGGGCAAAGATGGCCGCATCTACATTGTGAATCGCGCCAGCGGCATGATGGGCAAATTCAACACGAGCAACGACAGCGCGATCTACCAGGAAATCGATACGAACGGTCTCGCTGGTGGCGTCTTCTCCACGCCCGCATATTTCGACGGCACGCTCTACTACGCGGCGGTGAACGATTCGCTGCGCGCGTTCACGTTCACGAACGCAAAGCTCGTCACGCCGTCGTCGTCGCAAAGCGCCGAAGGTTACGGATATCCGGGCGCGACGCCCAGCATTTCCGCGAACGGCACATCGAACGGTATCGTGTGGGTGATCCGGAACAACAACGGCGGCGAGCTCCACGCCTACGACGCGACGAATCTTTCGAAGGAACTTTACAATAGCACCCAGGCAGCGGCGGGCCGCGACAGCTTTTCGGACAACAAATACATCACGCCGATGATCGCGAACGGCAAGGTGTACGTCGCGACTCCTACGGGCGTTACGATCTTCGGACTGCTCGCACAATAAAAGATGGGGCCTATAAAAAAACCGGACCAACATTTCGCGCCTGATGTAGCCGCGATGTGTTGGTCCGGCTAATTTTTTCGAGAGCGCGCCGAGTTGCTACTTCTGCTTTAGCTGCGCCTCAATTGCAGACGTCACTTCCGGCGCATCCGGCTTCACCGCCGATTCGAAACGCTGGACTACCTTCCCATCTCGGCTCACCAGGAACTTCGTGAAATTCCATTTGATGTCGCCGGCGAACGCGGGATTGGCCGTGGTCGTCAGGTATTGGTAGAGCGGCGTCTGGTCGTCGCCCTTCACCGAAACCTTGGCGTAAATCGGGAACGTGACGCTGTACTTGGTCTGGCAGAACGTTTTGATTTCCGCGTTCGTGCCGGGCTCCTGGCCGCCGAAATTATTGGCGGGGAAGCCGAGAATCACAAACCCCTGGTCCTTATATTTCTCGTAGACCGATTCGAGCGCGCTGTACTGCGGAGTGAAGCCGCAGCGGCTCGCGACGTTTACGAGCAGCACCACTTTGCCTTTGTAAGCAGCGAGCGGCGCGGGTGTACCGTCGATCGACGGCAGTGTGAAATCGTAAATGCTCGAAGCGGCGAACAGGGAAGCGCTCATCAGCAGTACCACTAGTGCGCCAAGGACGATGCGCGAGTTGCGGAATCTCGAAGTTTTCATGTTGCCTCGTTTTCGGATGCGTTATCGGTGCACGGAGAGCATATCGTAGCGCGCTCGCGGCTCGCAACGGCGTGACAATCTTGTGACAAATCGGCTCAACGCCCCACGCGTGCCCATACGACCAGCTCATCGAGGATGGCGTGCTGCGCGAGCAATCGCCCGCTAGCGGTCCTGGGGCGTAACGCGCGGATCGATCATATCGCCCACCGCGAGCGGGCGGATGCAAAGCGCCGCCCCCCCCCCGGATCGCACGGAAAAATTCCGTACGCGGGCAGGTCCTGCTGCTGCACTTCGTAAATTCCTTCTTCCGTGTCCGCGGCGTCGTCGAAATCGCTCATCACGTACGGATTCCCCGGCGTGGCGCGCACGCGAAACAGCGCCGTCGATGGCTCGTAGTTGCCGTAGCTGAAGCAGTAGCCGATGCACGCGCGGTCAAGTATGTGCTGGATCAGGATGCGCGAGCCGGCCCACGGAGGAATCGTTCCCATCACCCGTTGGTTCGGCGGCAGCGTGCGCTCGAGCTGCTCCACTTGCTGCTCGCGATGCCGGTGTCTTGATACACCATCGAGAAAAATACCAGCGCGATCGCCGCGTACCCGGCGAGATGCCAGCGCCGCGGCCGCATCGCCGCGAGCACGCAAAGTAGAATCGCGGCCGTTACCGACGTGAGTCTGCCGGACAAAAGCGCCAGCGCAGGAACTTTATCCTCGAAGCGGATGCCCTCCGGCAGGAAAAAAACGGCGCCGATCAGGATCACATACAGTTCAGCCGGAATCGCGTAATTGCATTTCGGCGCCGCGCCATTTTTCGAAGGCATCAGATCTCGCGCGAGCGCGAAGATCGAAAAAAATCAAGAACGCGTACTCGACATACTTGTAGCGGTCGCCGAAAAGCAGAAGCTGGTCGCCGCCGTTGAAATAGTAGAAAGGCAGCGACTGCGCCTCGATCACGTAGTGATGCCAGAAGTAGTAATGCGCGCCAGCGAGAGCCGTAATAGACAGCAGCACCAGAATCGCGTGGAATCGCCCCGCCATGCGCGCCGCCGCATATACATAAATGCAACCCGCGACCAACCACGCGAGCCCCAACGGATGCGCCGCGACCGACAGAATCGCCAGCGGCACAATCGGCCACAAATCCGCAACGCCTCGCGCGTGCCACGCCACCGCGATCGCCCAAAACGAAAATCCAATCGCGAGGTAGTAGTTGAAGAAGCCCATGTGGAACGTATAGCCGTATGCGAACATCGCCATCGCGGGCACCAGCAACCACGGCGGGCGTTTCGCGCTGGCGGTGGCGAGCGCAAACATTCCCCAGAAAAAAATCAGCACACAGATCGAAACGGCGAGTTTTTCCGTCGTCGCCAGCGGAAAGCCGCGCCCCAGCGAATCGAGCAGCAGGTCGAACAGCACATTCGTATGTTGATTCGCGATATACACGCCGGGCGCGTGGCCGCCGCGGACAAGTTGCGCGAGCCATGCGTTATAAAGGTGGCTGCCCAGGTCGGCGGAAACGATGCGGCGGTGCCAGAAACAGGGAACCAGCAGCGCGGCCGAAATCACGAAGACGCGCGCCGGACATTCGCGGGCGAAGGCGACCGTGCGCGATGCGGCGCTCGCGCCCTGCGGCGCCGTGCGATAGCCCTCGAGTTCGCTGCGGCGTACAGCCGAGACGGAAATTGCGTTCAACGCTTGCGCCTGAGTCCCAAGCTCGCCAACAAATTCATTCGAAAAACAATATCACGAGTCCCAGCCGCTCCCGATTCGGAGCCGCGCGATTCGCACGGAATTCACCCCGGCGCCGCCGCGACCAGTGATATAAGGATGGGCACCGGCGCATCCTTCACCTCATGACGGCCCGATTTTTAGCGGCGCGCGTCAGCGGCTAGCGAAGAGCAGCGCGCCCATCCCCAGCGAGGAGCACGATGAGCGATCCAACGATAGCAGACGTCGCAAAAAAGGCCGTGGGCCTGTCGATAGCATTCAGCGTGCTGATGATTCTCGCGGGGCTATGGGCGATCGCGATGCCGTATCACGCGGGGATCGCAATCAGCGTTTTTCTGGGCTGGATGCTACTCATCGCCGGCATCGGGCATTTCGTTTTTGCCTGGTACACGCGACGGACGGGAAATCTGGCGCTCAAGCTTCTGCTCGGCGTGCTGTATCTCGCCGTTGCGATCTATTTGCTCTCGCATCCGCAGCGCGCGTTGAAGACGCTCACCCTCGCCTTGGCCTGCTACCTGCTTTTTGAAGGCGCTGCGGAACTGGTCCTGTACTGGCAACACCGCCAGGCCGGAGGCGCGAGCTGGTTCCTGCTGAACGGAATCATTACACTGATCTTGGGTGGAATGATCTTTGCTACATGGCCGGCAAACACCGATTGGGCGGTAGGCACGCTGCTGGGAATTAGTATTTTCTTCAGCGGAGTTTCACGCTTGATGATTTCGCTGGCGGCGAATCAGGGACTGAAGCTCAAGACCTAGCGCGCGAGCATCGCGCAGCCGCACAAGCCCAAAAAATTACTTTGCTGGCTTCTTCGCGCGCTTTGCACGTCTGCGTTTGGGCGGCTCGCCTTCGGCAGCCTCTACCACCATGATGCTGGTCACAAAAAACTTCATCCCGTGCTCGTTGAAATCGATCGACGTGCGTTCTTCATCCGATTCGATCACCACGCCAAGCCCATACTGAAAATGTTTGATGTACTGACCTTCGGGGAGAGGTTTCAACGAAGCTCCTCGCGACTGCGGGGCCGGTAATTCGAGGGGAAAAAGACTGGGCGAACCGGTGATGAGCCGGCTCGCCCATTTACGACTAGAGGCTGGTGACGTTCGCTGCCTGCAGGCCCTTGGGGCCGCGGGTCACTTCGAATTCAACCGCCTGTCCTTCGTTCAACGACTTGTAACCATCGGCCTGAATCGCCGAAAAGTGCACGAAGACGTCTTCGCCGGACTGGCGCTGAATGAATCCGAATCCCTTGCTGGCATTGAACCACTTCACTGTTCCTTGTTCTCTCACGTAAGTACTTCCTTCATGTGTAAGCTATTTGCGCCCCTCGACCGCCTCCAGCCGTAAAACAAAAAAGGCCGCGAGTCTTTTGGACTTGCAGCCCCTTCATCGTTCCAAAGGTGTTACAAGAGCAACAAACGCAGGAAAAACGTAGCATGCAGGCGCGGAAGGTGTCCACCGCAAATTGTTCTTCAGTGAATACTCGCGAAGCGCGGCCTCGCCGTCGCGCATCCGATTCAGGCGTGCCCGACGATTCTGCGCGAATCGAACCGCATCGCGCCGCAGCGGCCAAAAGCGCACCCGCCGTCTCGCTTTGCTGTGGCGCGTGTGGAATATTGCTGCCCACGCCGTTCCCGTGCGCGAGCAACAAACGATTGGCGCTCGTCCCGTCGCGGAGTATGATGGCGCTCCCCGTTAGGGTTCAGGCCACGGTATAAACCGGTTTCGCTCGGAGGACTTCCATGAAGAAAAAACCGCTGGTAATCATCGGCGTCATCGTCGCCGTCATTTTGTTGATCCTTTTGGCGTTGCCCATGTTTGTGAATGCCAATAAGTTCAAGCCGACTCTCGAAACGCAGCTCACCAGCGCGCTCGGGCGCAAGGTAACCATCGGCGATATAAGCCTCGCGATTTTCTCCGGCGGCGTCACGGTGAGCGACGTAGCCATCGCCGACGATCCGAAGTTCAGTTCGGCGCCCTTCCTCACCGCCAAAGATCTCACCGTGGGCGTCGAGCTGATGCCGCTAATTTTCTCCAAGCGCCTCGAAGTGCGCTCGATCGAGATTCGTGATCCGCAAGTGGCGCTGATTCACTCCGCGAACGGCACCTGGAATTACTCAACGATGGGGAATTCGGCAGGCGGCGCGAAGCCTGCAGCAAAGTCCGGCGATAGCGACGCTGCCGCGAACCTCACCGTCGAGAAGCTCAGCCTCACCGGCGGCAAAATCGTGGTCAGCTCCGTTGGCTCGAAGTCCAAACCCAGCGTGTACTCCGACGTGAACCTCGAAGCGACCGACCTTTCCACCACCAGTTCGTTTCCTTTCAAACTGAGCGCTACCGGACCCGGCAACGCCGCGATCAAAGTGGACGGAAAAGCCGGACCAATTGATCAGGCCGACACTTCGCTCACTCCGCTTTCTGCCAACGTCGATGTGCAGCACCTCGATCTCGCCACGACCGGCTTCATCGATCCATCCACCGGCCTTGGCGGTGTGCTGGATTTCAAAGGCGACCTGAATTCCGACGGTAAAGATATGAAGTCGAAAGGCTCCGTCACGATCACCAAATTCAAGATGTCCGCGGCCGGCTCGCCCTCGAGCGTTCCCGTGAAAGTAGACTACAACACGGACTACACGCTGAAGACGCAGGCGGGCGTGCTGACCCAGGGCGACATCCACATTGGCAGCGCGTTCCAACAGCTCACCGGAACCTACAATCTCGCCAGCGATCCGGTCTCGCTGAATTTGAAAGTGAACGCGTCGAACATGCCGCTCAACGACCTCGAAGGTTTCCTGCCCGCGGTTGGAGTCGTGCTGCCGTCGGGTTCGAAGCTTCAGGGCGGAACTCTCTCCGCGAATCTCACGATCACCGGACCGGCGGACAAGCCCACCATCGCCGGACCCGTAAATATCGCGAACACGGAACTCGCCGGATTCAGCTTGAGCCAGAAACTCGGCGCGCTCTCCGCGTTTACCGGATTGGGCAAAGGCGGCAGCTCCACCGGTACGCAGATCCAGCAACTCTCCGCGCAAATTAAAAACGATCCGAGCGGCACGCAATTCAGCTCGCTGAATTTGGTAATGCCGTCGATTGGCACCGTCACTGGTCAAGGCACTGTGAGCGCGACGGGCCAGCTCAATATGCACATGGTCGCGAATCTCTCCGGCGCCGCGGGCGCGTTGACCAGCGTTGGTGGTTTGGCGTCCGGAAATCTCGGCGGACTCGGCGGCCTGATGGGCGGCGGCAATAAGGGCGGGAACAGCGGCGGCGGACTTCCTTTCAGCATCACCGGAACAACGTCGAGCCCGCAGGTGGTGCCTGACGTCGCGGGAATGGCGGGCAATCTCGCGAAGGGCGGAGCGGGACTCGGCCTCGGCGCCGCGAAGGGAAGTGCAGGCGCGGCGGGCGCGGCAGCGGGCGCGCTCGGAGGTCTGCTCGGCGGCAAGAAAAAGCCGTAAGCACTTTGCCGCGGCGCGAGACAAAAAATCTCTACACCGGCTTTTCGTTCGGCGCGATTTCCGCGCAAGCGGAAGGCCGGTTCTTTTTTGGACGCGAGCCGCGCCCGATTAGTGAACGTAAGTTCCGGGAGGGTTGTGCGTCACAGCATGCTCCGCGTCTCGCAGCAGGTTGCGCACCGCGCGGAGCACGAAGCGTACCAACATTAGAATGATCAGCAGCCCCACCACGACGATTCCAGCGGAAACGTAAGGGTGCTGCGTCATGAACCACATGAGGAACACGACCAGCGCGTCTTCGCTGGCGCTCAGCGCGAAATTGGAAATCGGCTCGGGCGAAGCCGTCACGGCAGCGCGCGCCGCCGTCTTGCCGCCATGCGCCGCAAGCGCGATCAGTCCGCCGGCGAATGTGGCGGCGATCTGCTCCCACTGCGGCAGCTGCGCCGTGGCGCCGTAAGCGATCAGCGCCGCCACCGGCACGCGCACGAAGGTATGCGCCGCATTCCACAGCAAATCGAATACGGGAATTTTGTCGCCGACGAATTCCAGCGCGAATAGCACGCAGCACGCGGCGATGATTTTCCAATCCTGCACCACGTGCAGGGCGGGTGGCACGGCCAGCACGTTGAACCGGCCGAGAATGCCCAGCATTCCGACCGTGGCGTACACATTCAGCCCAGCCGAGAAACACACCACCACCAAAAGCGCGGTGAGTTCGTTGCCTGTGGGAATCATCGGAATGGCGGCGGCCAGATTCATTGTCGTCGCGAAGCCGCGAGCTGAAGACGCGGTGTCCGAAGAGTATCACCCGCCGCCATGCCGAATCCACGTTTCACTCGCGCATCGGTCGTGGACCGCTCCGGGACTGACTCTTCGGGCACGCGCGGCCTAACCGCGAGTCTCCGGGCGCTATAATAAGGTCGCGCAACGCCGCGGGCCGTTTCCCCGCGTGGCGCACCCGCAGGCGCGGGTTGCAATTCCTCTCTGTAAGCAGTCGTAATCCACCCCTTCAAGCGATCGATGTCGCACACGTGCGTATGAATTCCTGCGCGCGAACACACGGTATTTTTTCGAAGAGGCGGAGACGATGCGAAAAGTGCTTTTCGTGGACGACGATCAGGAAGAGTTCAATTTCCTGACGCGCGGCATTTCGAAGGAGCGCGGCCAATTCGAGATGCGCTACGTGGCGAGCGGCGAAAAAGCCCTCGTGCGCATGATGGCGGAAAAATACGACGTGATCATTTCCTCCACGCGCACCGTCGGTATGGACGGCGCCACGCTCCTCCAATCCGTGTGCGACCAGCATCCCGCGATGGTGCGCATTCTGCTCGCCAGCCAGCAGGAGATGGAACGCGCCTTGCGAGCCGTGCCCGTCGCTCACCAGTTTCTGCTGAAACCGTGTGATCCCACGATGGCGCGGATCGCCGTCGAGCGCGCCACGAACCTTTCGCGCATCCTCAACAATCGCATGCTCGCCAGCCTCGTCGGCACCGTAAAAGATCTCCCCGTCCTGCCAAAAACTTATTTTGCCCTCCGCAAAAAATTGGAAGATCCCGAAGTCCCGCTCGCCGAGCTGGTCGAAGTCGTCGAAAAAGATGTCGCGATCTCCGCCAAAATTTTTCAGCTCGTCAATTCGGCTTTCTTCGGCCTCCCGCTCGAGGTCTCATCGATCAAGACCGCCGTCAGCTTCCTCGGCATCCAGATGCTGCAGAACCTCGTGCTCGCCGCCGAAGTCTTCAGCATGATCAACGACACGCAGTCGCTCCCCGGCTTTTCCTTCGAAGAGCTGCAGGCGCATTCTCAATTGACGGCGAGGATCGCGTTTCGCCTGCCGGCCGCGCCGCACACGCGCGACATCGCCGTGATGGCCGCGCTGGTGCACGACGTCGGCAAGCTCGTCCTCGCCACGCGTTCGCCGCGCCACTTCGCGCGCGCCCTCGCCGAAGCCACGCGCGAACAGGTGCCGCTCTTCGCCGCCGAAAAGCAGCTCATGGGCGTCTCGCACGCGGAGGTCGGCGCGTACCTGCTTGGGATTTGGGGACTGCCCTCGCCAGTCGTCGAAGCCGTTGCGCACCATCACACGCCCGACTCGGGCCCACTCGAAGGCGTCTTCGACGCCGTCGGCATCGTTCATATCGCGAATGTGCTGGCGCACGAGGCCCTGCAGCGCTCCGACCACAAGCCCGAATTTCCCACCCAATCCGTCGATCCGCGCTTCCTCGAGCGTTTTGGTATCGCCGCGCAATTCCATGACTGGCGAGAAATGGCTGGAGCCATGGCCAATCAGGTTCCCGCCGTCACGTAATACAGGATTCCCGCGCTGGCCGCTCCTCTGCGATTCGTTATAATGCGAACGCCCGTGGGAGGGCGCCCTTTTTGCCTGGTGGTTGCGGTCAAGTTCGTTCGCGTCTGGAACCAAGCCCCGAAAAAACATCGAGTCGAGGGAGAAGTGTGTCTCGCGTCGCCGCCGCATGCTTCGGCCTCGCGCTGCTGGCCGCGGCGGGCGCGCCGTGGATTTCGCGCGCCATCACAGGCTATCGCACCGCGAAAAATCAGGCGGTCACCGCGGCAATCGTTCGCGCTCGTGCTGACTGGTTCTTCCGCCAGCGCGCCTCGGCCGGCGGGCACATTCCTGGTGCGTTGCTCGCGCGCGCGTTCGAACAGAATCGCGTCGCCTTCGTGCAGCACAAAACTTTCTTCGACCGCCTCGCCGAGAAATCGCCCGAAACCGCGCCTGAAATCTCACCACAGCTAAATATGTGGACCGCGCTCGGCCCTCAGCCCACCGCCAACAACGTTTACTACGGCAACGTTTCCGGCCGCGTCACGTCCATCGCCGCCGATCCCTGCGACACGAGCGGCAACACCGTTTACGTGGGTGCGGCCGACGGCGGAGCGTGGGTCAGCTTCAACGCGCTCTCCGGAAATCCCGTCACCTGGGCGCCGCTCACCGATGCGCAGCCGTCGCTCTCCACTGGAGCAATCGCTCTCGTCTCTACCCCCTGCGCGAATTTCGGCGGCCACAAACAAAGCAGCGAGATTATCGTCGGCACCGGCGAATCGAATTTCGCTCAGGATAATTTGTACGGCGCGGGCGTGCTGCGCTCATCCGACGGCGGGCAAACCTGGGCGCAAGATCAAACGTTCACCGCTGCCGCGTCGCAAAGTCCGGACGCAAGTGGACCGTACATCGCCGCGATCGCTGTGCAGCCCGGCGCCGCGCATCCCGTGCTGCTCGCAGCAGTGCAGGGAACTGACTACTCCGCGGCTGGGTCACTCCACTCCGGCGTTTGGCGCTCTACAGACGGCGGCGTCACGTGGACTCGCACGCAGCCCGGTGCCGCATCCGCGAACGCCGCGCCGTTCAATCCCGCCACCGACGTGCTTTTCGATCCCAGCGACGCCACGGGCAAAACCGCCTACGCAGCGCTCGGCGATCCGCGCGGCGACTCCGACCCCGGCGCCTCCTGCACCTCGGCCCCGTGCAACGGCCTCTACAAATCGCACGACGCAGGCCTCACCTGGCATCGCGTCACTGTATTAGACAACTCGTCCACTCCATCGTCATACGGGCGCATTTCTCTCGCGATTTCCGCGGGTTCGGATCCAACCACGTCCGTCGTGTGGACGTCGATCGCCGACGCCACCACAGCCTCCGAAAATCTGCTCGGCGTGCTCTACGGAACAGGCCTCAGCCCCGACGGCTCGACCGGCAATTTCACCACGGTGTATCCGAATAATTCGCCGCTTCCCGATTTCTGTGCGCCGCTCTGCTTTTATTCGATGAAGCTCGCCGCTCTTCCGCAGTCCGCTGGCGGCGCCGTGTTTGCCGGCGGCGCGGCTCAGCCGCAGCTCGCGACCAACGCCTTCGGCACCTCTTCGATCTATCGCTCGCTCGACGGCGGCAACTCTTGGGCCGACATGTCCGCCGACGGCAGCGGCAACAACACCTCCACGCACACGCACGTTCACTCCTTCAGCTTCGCCACCGCCGCAAACGGCTCGGCCATCGCGCTCTACGTTGGCAACGACGGCGGCGCTTGGGTTTCCACAGACGTTTTCAATCCTGCCACCGCGAGCGGCAACCAACACTGGGCCGACCTCAACACCAACACCGGCAACGCGAACACGTCTCTGAACATCACCCAGTTCTATCCCGGCATGTCCGTGCATCCGTCGTCCGATCAAATTCTCTACGGCGGCACGCAAGGCAACGACGCCCAGGAATACATCGGCTCGCTCCCATGGGCCGATACGCTGGCGTGCCCATGGGACGGTGGCTTCACCGCCATCGATCCCGAAACGCCGACCACGATCTACGCCGCCTGCAATTATTTGAGCGGCCCTGGCACGATAACCAAAAACACGCAGAACGGAATTCCCGGAAACGGCGGCGTGAATTGGAACGCGATTGACTTCAACAACGGCATCGACTTCACCGACAACGCCGATTTCATTCCGCCGTTCGTCCTCGATTCAAACGCCAGCTCGAATCTTTATTTCGGAACGTATCGCCTCTTCCAGAGTACCAACGCGGGAATGACCTGGTCGCCGATTTCGAGCGACCTCACCACAGACGGCACCACGCATTACCTAACGACGATCAGCGTTGCGCCAAACAATTCCAACGTGATTTACGCGGGCACGTCGGACGGCTTGCTCTGGCAATCCGCCAAAGCGCTTTCCGGTGCCACCGACATTCACAAAGTGAATCAGAAGGGCCAGCCCGCGCGGCAGGTCAACGCAATTGC
>JABDGF010000051.1:11848-13485 GCA_013286165.1 Acidobacteriota bacterium
CCAATCCGCAGTCCGTCTTTGCCGCCTATTCCGGATTTTCGTGTCCGGGCGTCGCAGGCTGCGATGGGCTCGGCCACATTTTTTATTCGAGCAATTCCGGCTCGTCGTGGATCGAGGTCGATGGCAATTTGCCGGACGTTCCGGTCAACGATCTCGTCATCGATCCCGCTGGCCCGACCGACAACACGATTTACATCGCTACCGACGCCGGAGTTTACGCGAGCGACAACGCGACGGCCGGCGCAGGCACCACGTGGACCGTGCTGCAATCGGGAATGCCCAACGTGCAAGTGCTGTCGCTGAAGTTGCGCAACGTTTCGCGCATGCTCGTCGCGGGCACGCACGGCCGCGGCGCGTGGAGCATCGAGTTGCCGGGGCTCCCCGCGTTCGTGCTCACAGATATCGATCCAGTCAGCGCCAACGCCGGATCGGGCGACACGCAAATCACCGCCACCGGAAACGGTTTTACCGCACAGTCTGCGCTCAACGTGGCAGGCACGGCGCTCACCACCACATACGTGAGCCCTACGATGCTCACGGCTGATATTCCCGCATCGGCCACGCTCTGCGGCGGCACGCTCTCGTTGAACGTCACCGATCCCACTGCGGGCACCACAAACGCTCTGCCCATCGGCGTCGTCGGCTCGTGTGATTTTTCGCTCAGCACTCCCACGCCCGCCAGCGCCACGTCCACTGCTGGCGGCTCTGCCACCTATCAATTTTCCGTGCAGCTCCAGGGAAATTCCGCCGCGCCTGTCGCGCTCACTTGCCCTAACGCGCCCGCTGGAATCACCTGCACCTTCTCACCGAATCCTGTCACGCCTACAACGGAAGGCGCGTCCGTGAGCCTCACCGTTGCTGTGCCAGCCACGATCACCACCACAAGCGCCGCGCCACACAACAGTTTCACCACTCCGGGCGCGCTCACCACACGCAGCGCTGCAACCCTCACGCTCACGATGTGCACCATCTTCGCGTTTTGGTTCATCACCTCCACTCGACGCAATCACTTACTGCCGCGTCTGTCGCGCCCCGGCTGGGCGCTCGCACTCCTGATTCTCGCGATGTCTGCAATGTCAGCCTGCGGCGGCGGAGGTGGCAGCGGACCTCCGCCCCCGACCAGCCACACCTACACGATCCCCATCACCGGCTCAGCCGGAAATTTGTCGCATTCAACCAGCGTCCAACTCGTGGTAGATTAGCGCCCGTCGGCGCCTACCCGTTGGGAATGCGCTCAATCGCGCCGCACGGTTTTAAGGGGGTCAGCCCCATGACTTGCCCACAGTGCCACGAGCACGTTCCCGCCGGAGCGCTCTTCACCTCCACGGGCCTCTCCCAAATTGTTTGTGAAAAATGCGCCACGCACCTGAAGCCCAAGCCGCTGTCGGCGATTCTCGTGTTCGTGCTTTCGTTTGGACTCGCGGAATTGGCGATGCTGGGGTTGAAGAAGTTTGGCGCGGCTTACTGGCTGACGTTCGTTGGTTTCTTCGTGGTATTCGCGGCGGTCTTTATTGTGGGCGCGCCCGCGTTGCTGCGATTGCAGCCGAAAGAGCGCAAAGCCAATCCCGTCGCTACCGGCTAAACTCCGCCACTCTCAATCGCACAGCGCAACGCACCGCGGCAGCGCCGCGGTATCA
>JABDGF010000052.1 GCA_013286165.1 Acidobacteriota bacterium
CGCGCGGCGCGCAGATAGCATAGTTGCAGCGATTCCTCCTACAAGCTGCGCTGGGGCCCGTTTTTCCTGCCTGGAGCGATCGTCCGATCCGTCGATGGAAACGCGTTCACCGTCGAAAAATATCCTTCATACGATCGTCGAAGCACGCAAAAAATCAGTCGAACACCGGCAGGGCGTTCTGCCTCTCGCGGCGCTGAAAATCGCCGTGGAGACCAAGGCGCCCAAGCCGCGCGGGTTCGCTGAGGCGCTTTCGAGGCCGGGCATCAACGTGATTTCGGAGTTGAAGCGCGCGTCGCCGTCGCTGGGCGTGATCCGCGAGGATTACGATCCGATTTCGCTCGCGGCGGGATTCGAGCGCGCGGGCGCGGCGGCGGTTTCCGTGCTGACGGAAGAGGAATTTTTTCGCGGATCGATGGCGGATCTGAAAAACGCGTCGCGAGCGACGAACATTCCGATTCTGCGGAAGGATTTTGTGATCGATCCGTGGCAGGTGTGGGAGACGCGGGCGGCGGGAGCGGATGCTTTTTTGCTGATTGCGGCGGTGCTGCACGATGAGACGCTGCACGATCTGATTTTGCTGGGGCGGTCGCTCGATATCGAGCCGCTGGTGGAGGTGCATTCGCGCGAGGAACTCGACCGTGCGCTCGCGGCGGGTGCGCGGATCGTTGGAGTGAATAATCGCGACCTGCGCGATTTCAGCGTGCACATCGAGACTTCGCTCGAGCTGATCGAGCGGATTCCCGAGGAGTGCATTGCGGTGAGCGAGTCCGGGCTGCGCACGCACGCAGATCTCGAGCGATTGCACGCGGCGGGATTTGATGCGTTTTTGATCGGCGAACGTTTGATGACGAGCCGCGATCCGGGCGCGGCGCTGCGCGAGTTGCTGGCGCCGGGCGCTTCGGGCGCGACGGATTGAGCTGCCTGCCATGGCAAAGGTGAAGATTTGCGGGATCACTAACGCGCGGGATGCGCGCATGGCGATCGCGGCGGGCGCGGATTTTTTGGGGCTGAACTTTTATAAGGGCAGCCCACGATACGTGACGGCGGCTGCGGCGCGACGGATTGTGAGGGCGGCGCCGCGGAGCGCTTTGTGGGTTGGCGTGTTCGTGGATGAAAAGCCGGCGCGAGTGGCGGAGGTTGCGCGGCTTGTTGGGTTGAGCGAAGTGCAGCTGCATGGGGATGAGGCGGCGGACGCGATTGCGGCGCTGCGGCGCGCGGTGCCGGTGATTAAGGCGATTCGAGTGCGCGGACCGTTGGGCGCGAGTGAGTTGAAGAAATTTGTCCGTGCGGACGCGCTGCTGCTGGACGGATTCGACAAGCGGGCGCGGGGCGGCACGGGAAAGACGTTCGATTGGAAGATCGCGCGGCGCGTGGGCGCGAAGCGGCGGATTTTCGTAGCAGGCGGGCTGAACGCGGAGAACGTGGCGGAAGCGATTCGCGTGGCGCGGCCTTATGCGGTGGATGTTTGCAGCGGAGTGGAGTCAGCGTCACCGCGCAAGAAAGACGTAAAGAAGATCGCGGCGTTGATGGCGGCGGTTCGCGTGGCAAATGCGACGAATTCGTTGCGGGCGCGAAGCTCGTTGAATAAAAGGAGCAAGCGGAGATGACCAGCGCACCTGTTCACGTGTTGCCGGACGCAAAAGGGCGTTTCGGTGCGTTCGGCGGCCGGTATGTGCCGGAGACGCTCGTCGCGCCGCTCGAAGAACTCGAAGCCGCGTACGCCGCAGCGCGCGAAGATGGGAGCTTTCAAGCCGAACTGAATACGTTGCTGCGCACTTTCGCGGGACGGCCTACGCCGCTGCAGTATGCATCACGGCTGACGGAATTTTTGGGCGGACCGAAAATTTATCTGAAGCGCGAGGACCTGCTGCATACCGGCGCACACAAAATTAATAATTCAATCGGGCAAGGGCTGCTCGCGAAGCGTATGGGCAAGAAGCGTGTGATCGCGGAAACGGGCGCGGGGCAGCACGGAGTGGCGACGGCGACGGTGGCGGCGCGGCTCGGGCTCGAATGCACCGTTTACATGGGCACGGACGACATGGAGCGCCAGCGGCTGAACGTGTTTCGCATGAAGCTCCTCGGCGCCGAAGTGATTGGAGTGAACTCCGGCAGCCGCACGCTGAAGGATGCGATTAATGAGGCGATGCGCGACTGGGTGACGAATGTGAACTCGTCGTACTACCTGCTGGGGTCGGCGCTGGGCGCGCACCCGTATCCGCAAATCGTGCGCGATTTTCAGAAAGTGATTGGCGAAGAGGCGCGCGCGCAGATTTTGGAAGCGGAGCGGCGGCTGCCGGACTTGCTTGTGGCGTGCGTGGGCGGCGGATCGAATTCGATCGGACTTTTCTACGCGTTCATCGCCGATTCAAACGTGAAAATGTTGGGCGTGGAAGCGGGCGGGCGCGGGAAGTCGCTCGGCGAGCACGCGGCACGACTCGCGGCGACCCAGGGATTCGATGGCGCGCGGCCGGGCGTGCTGCAGGGAACCTACACCTACGTGCTGCAAACGACGGACGGGCAAATCGCGGGTACGCACTCGGTGTCTGCGGGGCTCGATTATCCGGCGATCGGGCCGGAGCACGCGTGGCTCGCGGATCAGGGACGCGCGGAATACGCAGCGGCCACCGACGAAGAAGCGGTGGCTGCAGCGAAGACGCTGGCGCGGCAAGAGGGAATTATTCCAGCGCTGGAATCGTCGCACGCGCTGGCGGAATTGATCCGGCGCGCGCCTGGTATGAAGAAGGATCAGCTTGTGATCCTGAATATTTCCGGTCGCGGCGACAAGGATATGGAGATTCTTTCGCGCTACGTGTGATGATCTCGCGGACGCTCCCACAGACATGACGAAAACGGCTCTCGATACACGAATCTCACGGAAGTTCCGCGCGCTCAGTGAAGCGGGCGAGCTTGGATTGGTCGCGTACGTTACGGCGGGCGATCCCACGCTGGATGCGACTGAAAAAATTGTGCTCGCGGCGGCTGCGGCGGGCGCGGATGTGATTGAGCTGGGTGTGCCGTTCAGCGATCCCGTGGCG
Organism: Acidobacteriota bacterium; assembly: GCA_013286165.1. Classification (GTDB taxonomy): domain Bacteria; phylum Acidobacteriota; class Terriglobia; order Acidiferrales; family UBA7541; genus Palsa-295. The sequence continues at coordinate 3,039 of JABDGF010000052.1, forward strand.
GATGGGCCGACGATTCAGCGGGCGAGCGAGCGCGCGCTCGCTGCGGGGACGACGCTTGAGGGCGTGCTGGGCGTCGTGAAGCGGATTCGTGCGAAGTCGGATGTGCCGATCGTGCTGTTCAGCTACTTCAATCCGATGCTGCAGATGGGGCTCGCGAAATTTGCGCGCGCTGCGGCGGAGGCAGGCGCGGATGGAGTGCTCGCGACGGATTTGACGCCGGAGGAAGCGGGCGAATATCGCAACGCGCTTGCGGCGAATGGACTCGATGCGATTTTTCTGGTGGCGCCTACGACGAGCGACGCGCGGCTCGGTGCGGTGGCGGAAGCTTCTTCGGGATTTCTGTATTTGATTTCACGCAACGGAATCACCGGCGCGCAAGATGCGTTGCCCGTCGACCTGCCGGCGCTGGTGCGGCGCGTGCGGAAGGCGACGAAGCTGCCGCTTGCGGTGGGATTTGGAATATCGCAGCCGACGCACGTGACAGTGCTCGGGGGATTGGTCGATGCCGCCGTGGTTGGTTCGGCGCTCGTGGCGGAAATTGAAAAGGCCGGATCGGCGGACGCGGCCGCAAACGCCGTGGCGGCGAAGATCGCCTCGCTGAAAGGCGCGGCCAGCAAAGGCGTGAGCAAGCGAAGTTTTGACGCGCCGTAAAGCGAGCTGAGAGAGGGACGGATGGATAAGCGGATCGCCGGCGCAGACGCGGCGGTGGAGAAAATTCAGGACGGCGCGACGATTCTGCTGGGCGGATTCGGCCTGTGCGGCATTCCCGAGAATTTGATCGCGGCGCTGCGGCGGAAGGGATCGAAGGACCTGACGTTGGTTTCGAACAATGCCGGCGTGGACGATTTTGGCATCGGCCTGCTGATGCAGAACAAGCAGGTGAAGAAAATGATCGCGAGCTACGTGGGCGAGAACAAGACGTTCGAGCAGCTCGCGCTGAAGAAGGAAATCGAAGTTGAGCTGAATCCGCAGGGAACTCTGGCGGAGCGGATACGCTGCGGCGGCGCGGGCATTCCGGCGTTTTTCACGCCAACGGGTTACGGCACGATGGCCGCGGAGGGGAAAGAGATTCGCGATTTCAACGGGCGGCCGCACGTGCTGGTGCCGGCGCTGCGCGGGAATTTTGCGTTCGTGAAGGCGTGGAAAGGCGACCGCTGGGGAAACCTCGTTTATCGCAAGACGGCGCGGAACTACAACGCGGTGATGGCGACGGCGGCGGATCACGTGATCGCCGAGGTGGAAGAAATTGTGGAGCTGGGCGACCTCGACCCGAATTTTGTGCACACGCCGGGGATTTTCGTGGACGCGATTTTCAAGGGCGAGAGCTACGTGAAGCGGATCGAACGCCTCACCGTGCGGAAGCGCTAGGAGATGCGGATGCCATCGGACAACGAAAAACGCGAACTGATCGCGCGGCGCGTGGCGCGGGAAATGAAGGACGGGTACTACGCGAATCTTGGGATTGGGTTGCCGACGCTGGTTTCGAATTACATTCCGAAGGGAATCGAAGTGGTGCTGCAGTCTGAAAACGGAATGCTGGGCATCGGGCCGTATCCGTATGAAGGCGAGGAAGACGCGGACCTGATCAACGCGGGCAAGGAGACGATCACGGAAATTCCGGGCTGCTCGTATTTTTCGAGCGCGGAGTCGTTTGGGATGATTCGCAGCGGGCGCATCAACGTAACGGTGCTCGGCGCGCTGCAGGTGGACGAGACCGGCAACCTGGCGAACTGGGCGATCCCCGGCAAAATGTTGAAGGGGATGGGCGGTGCGATGGACTTGGTGGCGGGCGCGAAGCGGGTGATCATCGCGATGGAGCACTCGACGAAAGATGGCGAAGCGAAAATTGTGAAGAAGTGCTCGCTGCCGCTGACGGGCGTGGGCGTGGTGGATCTGATCGTGACGGAACTGGGCGTGATTGAGGTAACGCCGGAGGGCCTCGTGCTGCGCGAGACTGCGCCGGGCGTTACGGCGGAAGACGTGCAGCGCGCGACCGAGCCGAAACTGCACGTCGCGGATGATTTGAAGACGATGCAGGTTTAGGTTGCGCCACGCATTGGCGGGGCTGCACCGGGCGCGCAGTTGCGATACCATCGGGGCACGCCTCTCAGGGAGACAGAATGGATCCAAATTCAATCGTGGTGCTAAGCCTGCACACGCCGAAGGAAAAGCTGTGGGGCGAGTTGCGCGATATTTCAAACGCCGGCGTCACGATTCGCGGCATCGACCTGGGCTCGTTCGACGATTTCATTAGCCAGGTGCTGCACCCTGAAGGCGACCGCGTGGGCTTGCCAACGCTTTTCTTTCCGATGTTGCGGATCGAGAGAATCGCGCTTGATGAAGCGCACGGCTCGATTCCTTCGATGGCGGAAATTTTCGAGAAGAAGACCGGACGCACGCTTGCCGAGTACCTGACGCAATTTGTGTAAAGGCGCGCGCGATTCGCGCTAGTGTGTAACCCTCGATAGTTATGACGAGCCGAATCCTCACCGTCCCGAATCAGCTCACGTTCCTGAGGCTGGCGTTCCTGCCATTTTTTATCATGGCGATTCATTACGAACGCTACAACTGGGCGCTCGTAATCCTGTTTGTAGCGGGGCTCAGCGACGCGCTCGACGGATTGCTCGCGCGTGGACTGAATCAAAAGACTCCGCTCGGCGCATACCTCGATCCACTCGCGGACAAGCTGCTGCTATCGACCTCCTACCTTGAGCTGGCGATTCATCAGAAAATTCCGTGGTGGCTGACGATTCTGGTGCTCGGGCGCGACGTGCTGCTGCTGATGGCGAGCGCGGTGATCATTATCACTGTCGGATACATGTCGTTGCCGCCGAGCATCTGGGGCAAGCTCACGACGCTTTTTGAAATTACGCTGATATTTCTCGTGCTGGTGCTGCAGATTCGCGAAAGCCCGGTGCTTGCGACGGCGAAGGACGCGTGCATGTACATCGTCGCGGGGCTCGTGTGCATTTCGGGATTGCACTACAGCATTGTGGTGTCGAGGCGGCTGCACACCGGCGCGTGACGCGGCGCGCGTGTCAATGCGTCAGCCGGCCTGTTTGATCGCGATGTAGGCGACAAAGGCCGTGAACGCGATGCAGGCGAGCACGACAAGTCCCGTTCCCCAACCCAAAACGCTGGCGATGCGATTTTCCGCGGGCGACATCGGCCGGCTATCAACCATTACTTTGCCGACCAGGAAACCCGTGAGAAGGCCGCCGCCGTGCGCCCAGTTATCGATGCCGGAACCCGGCCAAAATCCGATGATCGCCAAATAAACGATCCACCGGACCAGCTGGCTCCTCAGCATCTGCATCTGTGCGCCGCTGCGCTTTGTGGTGATTGCGAGCATCACTCCGATTAGGCCTAGCAGAGCACCCGAAGCTCCAACGCTGATGGTCCTGCCGAAAATTCCGCTCGCGAGAAAAGCACCGACGCCCGTGATGAAATACAAAAACAAATAGCGGGCCGAACCGTAAACCTCTTCAACTTGCGGCCCGACGTCCATCAATACCCACATGTTGAAAGCGAGATGGACGAGACTTCCGTGGAGAAGCGTCGGCATGATGAGGCGCCACGGAAAAACCTGTAAATCGCCCGGCCACGGACGAGAGCAACCGAAGATTTGCGTTACACCATTGCTGATCGCGCCCAGATTCATCAGCGCACCAAACCCAGTTTCCGCCGGCGGCTTGAAGCCGTTGTAGCGAACAGTGATCGCGAATGTGATGGCGTAGAAGATGCACGTAACAGTGAGTATCGCGTACGTTGCGGGCGACTCGGCCGGTAGCAGTCCGCTGAGCCCGCGGCTCGCCGCAGCGAAGCCGAAGTTTACGTTGGCTCCGCAGTTTGCGCATTTCGTGGCGGTGGCGCCGACGAGCGTGCCGCAAGAAGGGCAGAGGCGTGGACGCGGATTTTCCTTCTCGCCGCCTCCAAAAACTCCTTCCAGTTGCTGTTTGTAGCGTTCGAGTTTGTAGCGGACGCGCGGTGAAAGTTCCAAGAGTGTTCCTTGCGATAAGGAAAGTGCGTTTCTATAATAACGCCGAAGCGAGCAAACCCGTGAACCGGCCAACCGCGTGAAATCGATCGAGCCCCGCGCTCCGTTCCTCCAAAGTTTGAGTCATCCCGCACGGCTGAAGTGCATTCGTTGCGCGCGTTTGGCGGCGGTGCTGGGCGCGATAGCGCTCGGCGTGGCTGGGTGCGGAAGCCACAACAATGCGTCGCGCACGCCCGCGCATTCCGCCACACCACAACCTTCGACGACTGCTGGTTCGACGACGAACTCGAACGCGACGCCGGGAAATCCGAATCCATCGGGGCCGCCGCCGGCGATCGAGCATCAACCGGCGATTGCGGGGCAGTATGTGGAGGAGGGCGTGGCGTCGTGGTATGGCGTGCCGTTCAACGGGCGGCACACTTCAAACGGCGAAATCTACGACATGCACACGATGACGGCGGCGCATCGCACGCTGCCGTTCAATACGATTGTGCGCGTGACGAATCTGCGCAACGGCAAGGCGACCGAAGTGCGCATCAACGACCGCGGGCCGTTCGTCGCGAATCGCATCATCGATTTATCGCTGGCAGCGTCTCAAGCGATCGACATGGTGGGCACCGGCACGGCGCAAGTGCGCCTGGAAATTGTCTCCGCCACGGCGAATCCGACAACCGGCGCGTTTGGAGTGCAGGTCGGCGCGTTCCTGCAAGCCGAGAATGCGAACCGGCTCAAGGCTCAGCTGGAGCAGCAGTATCCGCCGGTGAGCGTGGCGACGTACGACTCGCCGAATGGCACGTTCTACCGTGTGCGCGTCGGGCGGATCGCGACGGAAGAGGCGGCCCAGGCTTTGGCGGACAAGCTGCATACTGAGCAGGGTTACACGACGTTCGTGGTGCGGATCGACAACTAGCGCGGCTGACGCGCCATGCTCGTCGCGCGCGTTGCGCTACTTGTGAGTGAGAACGTAAACGCCGTCCCAATCGGTGGGCGGCGCCGCAGCAAGATACTCCGAACAACGATCTGAGAAGATGCGCGACGGGCCGTCGGTTGGCCAACGCGCCAGCACTTTTTCGAAGTGGCTGCGCGCTTCGGCCCAGGCGCGCTGTTTATAGGCTTCGCGGCCCTTCGCGAAGATTGCAATCATTTCGCGGCCGCCGGCGGCAATCACATCCGCGGCAAGAATTTCGTATAGAGTCACAGGCTGCAATTTTCCTTTCACGCGAATCAGGTCGAGTTCGCGGAAGACGATATTTTCATCGGTGACTTCGGCGCGCGTGAATTCGCTGGCGAGAATACGCGTGCCGTATTCCTTGTTCAGGCCTTCCAGGCGGGCGGAGAGGTTCACGGCGTCGCCGAGCGCGGTGTAGCCGTAGCGCAAGCTCGAGCCCATGTTGCCGACGGACACGATTCCTGTGTTGATGCCGATTCCGATTTCGAGAACGGGCTTGTTCTGCTCGAGCCACGTTGCTTGCAGTTCGGCGAGACGGGTGAGCATCGCAACGGCGGCGTTGCAGCAGCGCGTGGCCTGGCCGGGTTCGATGTAAGGAGCTCCCCAGAAGCCCATGATCGCGTCGCCGATGTATTTGTCGAGCGTTCCCTGGTAACGAAACATCACGCGAGTCATCTCGGTGAGGTAGTCATTCAAAAGGTCGGCTAGCTCCTGCGCGTCCAGCTTTTCCGAGATGGAAGTGAATCCACGAATGTCGCTAAAGAGGATCGTGAGCGGCGCTTTGCGCGGCGCGACCAGGTTCGGGTCTTTCACGACGCGGCGCACAACTTCAGGCGGGGCGTATTGCTGGAATGTGCCTCGAATTTTTCGTTTCTCGCGTTCTTCGACGAGCACCCGGTAGAGCGCTACGAGGCTGACGTTGGGGATCAGGGTGAAGAGTGCGGGTATTACGAAATTGAGCCACCAGCCGCGCGTGAAGGCGATGTAGTTCACCGCCGCAAAGGGAATCACGAGAGCAAAAGCGAGGGGCATCCATTTCGGCTGAACGACGGCGAGCCACAGGCCGATCGGGAGGCCGAAGAGCAGGATGAAGCCGATGTCTGTAAGCACCTGCGGGCCGGTGTGAACGAGGAACCGGCGGTTCAGAATGTTGTCGATTACGTTGGCGTGAATTTCGACGCCGGGAAAATCGAGGCCGCCGAAGGGAGTGGCGCGATTATCGGCGATGCCGGTGGCGGACGCGCCAATCAGGACGATTTTGTCTTTGAATGTGCCGGGCGCGAATTTTTTGTGCGCGACATCTGCGAACGAAGTGTAGGGATAGGTGCGCGCGGGGCCGTGATAGTTGACGAGCAGGCGACCAACGTCGTCGGGCTTCACGATGAGATTCGGGCCGAATTCGATGGAGACGACACCGGCACCGCCGTAATTGAGGATCGTGTCGTTATTCGAGAGGCCAAGGTAGAGACGGACGGTTTGCACGTCGAGCGAAGCGTAAACGTCCCAGTTGGCGCGGTCGGCGTCGCGGCCGTAGGGAACCGCGAGGAACACGCGGCGGACGACGGTGTCTGGATCGAGCGCGACGTTGAAAAATCCGCAGCCGCCTTTTTCGCTGGAAACGGCGCCGACGAAAACTTGAGCGTTCGCCTCGGCTCCACGCGGCAATAGTCGCAGCCCCTCATATTTTTCGATCAGGTCGAGGCGGCCCTGATTGCCCTTCGCGGCCGTGCCGGTGGGACGAACCTGGGGGAACGGGAAGAAGGCCATTAGATTGGCGTATTCATCGAGAGCTTGAGGCGAAACGCCTTCGAGGTCGGTCTGCGAGTAGAGAAAATAATTGCCGAGCACGACGCCGCCGAAATTGGTGATCGAGTCGGCGAATTTTTTGTCGTAGCTGTACTGTTCTTCTTTTTGCGCGAGCAGTTTTTGCACGTCGCCGGGCACGGGCTGACCTTTTTTCGCGCGGTCGGCGAGTTCGGCGGATAGATTTTCGAGCGGCAGCACGGTCTGGTCGGGCTTGCTGAACGTCATGTCGAACGCGACGACGCGCGCGCCGTCGTCATGCAGCGAGTTCACGGCATCGGCGAAGTTGATGCGAGGGAACGGCCAGCGGCCGAGGACTTCCTGCGAGTGCTGGTCGATGTCCACTATGGTGATGCGCGGATCGACGGGCGTCTGGCCGCGGAGCTGGAAGCGCGCATCGAGGCTGGAAAGTTCGAGTCGCTGAATGAAATCGAATACCGGCATCGGGCGCTCGCCCATGAACGTGGCGCCGTAAACGGCGAGAGCGACGACGGTGACCGCAGCGCTGATGGCGATCGACGCCCAGTGCTGCTTCCACTCGCTGAATAAATTGGCGATCGTGTTGCGGTCTGGCGTGGACATTCGGAACGAACGTTCCTGCGGGGCGGAAAATCAAAACCGAGCGACGCAAGGCTAACAAACGGGCGGAGTGGTTTCAAGGACGTCGCGAGCGCGAGGTGTGCGTTTCATGCGCATTTTCGGCGCTATTTGCGCCACGTTCCGTGTGATTCGTTATACTGAGGCGAACGCTTCGCAAAGCCCAGCGCGTGCGTTGACTGTAGTGCTTCGTGGGAAATTTCAGAAACGATGCCCCAAAAGCCGCAAATCTGGGTATTCAAAGGATCGAGCGCGGACAAAGTGGCCGCGGGACTCGGCGCGCAGTACGAGGTGCGTACGTTTGATCGGGGCGCGGGCGAGCTGGCAGTTGCAGGCGCTGAGAGCGTGCATGTGCCCGTGGTGGTGATCGACGATGGCACCGCGGTCTTGCCCGCCGGGCTTGAGAGCGGCAACGCAAATGTGCGCGTGATCCGGCTGCTCGGAGCGGCAGCGGCGTCGCAAAATCACGCGTTTCTGTATGTACCGGATGCCAGTCCGCGTGAGGCACTGGAAAGCGCGGTGCGGGCGGCGGTGGAAAATATCGAGCTTGCGGCGCGTGAACGGAAAGCGCGCGAAGGCTTGGCCACGGCGGAACGCCAGCGCGAACAGTTGAACGCGATCGGCGTCGCGCTTTCGAGTGAGCACGACATCAACGTGTTGCTGAACCTGATTCTCGCGAAGGCGCGCGAGATCACCGGCGCGGACGCGGGGTCGCTGTACCTGGTGGAAGAGGGAAGCGACGGGAAGAGCCAGCTGCGCTTCAAGCTGACGCAAAACGACAGCCTCGATTTTCCTTTCAAGGAAGTGACGCTGCCGCTTTCCGAAACTTCGATGGCGGGGTACACGGCGCTGCGTGGCGAGACGCTGAACTTCGACGACGCGTACAAGATGCCGCGCGACCTGCCGTTCCATTTCAACGACCACTTCGACAAGCAGACCGGCTACCACACCCAGTCGCTGCTCACGCTGCCGATGCGCAACGCCAAGGGCGAAGTGCTCGGCGTGCTGCAGCTGATCAATTCCAAAATCGATCCCGCCGCGCACGTGAAGAACGCCGCCGATGCGGGGAAATACGTGCAGCCTTTCGGGCCTCGCGCCGTGGATCTGGCGCTCTCGCTCGCGTCGCAGGCGGCGGTGGCGTACGAAAACCGGAAGCTCTACAACGAGATCGAGACGCTGTTCGACGGGTTCGTGAATGCGTCGGTGACGGCGATTGAACAACGCGACCCAACGACTTCCGGCCATTCGCAGCGCGTGGCGCTTTACACCGAAGAGCTTGCGAAAACGATTGGCGAGCTGAAGACGGGGCCGTACGCGAATGTAACGTTTGACGCGACGCAGCTGAAGGAAATCCGCTACGCCGCGCTGCTGCACGATTTCGGCAAAGTCGGCGTGCGCGAAGAAGTGCTGGTCAAAGCGAAGAAGCTGTATCCTCTGCAGCTCGATTTGCTGCGCCAGCGATTCGATTATATCCGCAAAGAAATCGAGGCGACTAGCGTGCGGCGCAAGCTGCAGGTGTATCTGGAGCGCGACCGCGGCAACGCGCTGGCAGAGATCGCGCGGCTCACCGAGGATTACGATCAGCGCATCAAGCGCATCGACGAATATTTTAAATTTATTTTGGAATCGAACGAGCCGACCTTGCTCGAAGGCGGCAAGTTCGATAAGCTCCGCGAAATTGCCAAGCAATACTACTTGGACCAATCCGGCATCGAGCGGCCGTACTTGAGCCCGAACGAAGTAAAGATGCTGCTGATTCCGAAGGGTAGCCTCGACGCGGCGGAGCGGCTGCAAATCGAATCGCACGTGGTGCACACGTTTAATTTTCTGAAGCAGATTCCTTGGACCAAGAGCCTGCAAAAAATTCCCACGATCGCGCGCGCGCATCATGAAAAACTCGACGGTACGGGCTATCCCTACAAGCTGCATTCCGCGGAAATTCCGCTGCCCGCGAAAATGATGACGATCTGCGACATTTACGACGCGCTGACCGCGGCCGACCGGCCGTACAAACGCGCCGTGCCGGTGGAACGGGCGCTGAGCATCATCAATGACTGCGTGAAAGCCGGCGAAATCGACGGCGAACTGGTGAAACATTTCATCGACGCGAAAGTGTACGAGCGGGCGAGCCATCCCGCAGCCGCGAAATAGATGAATAGACGCGTGGTCCTTCGCTTCGCGGCGGTCGGTGTTGGGTGCGTTTTTCTATCTGCGTTCGCGGCGTCGCGGGTCGCGCGTGCGCAGTCTTCTCCCTCTACCACTTGGAAAGTAACGATCGTGATTCCGCCGAGGCTCGTCGCGGGACAAGAGGCAACGGTCGCAATACTCGGCGTCGATGGCCGGCTCGCCGAGGGCATCACTGTCGATTTCGGGGAGGATCAGCGGCGGAAGACGGATTCGTCGGGGCGAGCGACGTTCACGGTGCCGACCGGCGTGGGATTCGTGATCGCGAATGCGCTGGGCAGTTCGGTGGCTGCGCTGGTGGACGACGCGGTTCCTCCCTCGACCGCGCAGGGAATGAAGGTGCCGGCGGTGATCGCGCAGCGCGACCAGTTTTTGATTTGGGGCACGGAGTTTCACGGCGACGCGCAGCAGAATCACGTTTCGTTCGGAGGCGATCCAGCGTTTGTGCTGGCGGCGTCGCCGGAGTGCCTGGTGGTGGCTGCGGGAACGCGCGCGATTCCGGGGCCGGTGAAAATGTTGATTTCATCGCCGCCGGCGCAGTGGAATGCTGCGTCCACGGTGGTAGGGCTGAATTTCGATCCGCCGCTGCCGCCGCTCGAGCCGGACAAGCGCAGCCGATTGCAGCTGCACGTGCAGGGAAGCGAGCTGCCGCTGCGTGTGCTCGTCTCCAACAAGACGCCGCGCATTCTCCATTTCATTCGCGGCGACGAAACGCAGGTGACCACGTCGGGCGGCGAGCAAAACACGGCGTCGATCGAAGTGCAGGCGCTCGCCACGGGCGATTTTTCGTTTGACGCGCGATTGCTGCCAGACCCGGATGCGGACATGGCGCGTCGTTTTCTCGAGGCTGCCGAGATGCTCGCGC
>JABDGF010000053.1 GCA_013286165.1 Acidobacteriota bacterium
ACTTGAGCGAGCGCAAACGATTCGAACGCGACCTTCGCGCGGCGAAAGAGGCGGCCGAGGAATCAAACAAAGCCAAGAGCACTTTCCTCGCCACGATGAGCCACGAGATTCGTACGCCGATGAACGGAATACTGGGCATGACCGAACTCGTGCTCGACAGCGAGTTGACCAGCGAACAGCGCGAGTTCATGGGCCTGGTGCAGCTGTCGGCCGAATCGCTGCTTTCGATCATCAACGACATCCTGGACTTTTCGAAAATCGAAGCCGGAAAGATGGAGTTGGAGATTATTCCGTTCGACGTGCGCGACAACGTCGGCGAGACGATGAAAGCGCTCAGCTTTCGCGCCGACCAGAAAAAACTTGAATTGATCTACGAAGTCGATCCCGGCGTGCCGGAAACAGTTTTGGGCGACTGTGGCCGCATCCGCCAAGTCGTAATCAACCTGGTCGGCAACGCAATCAAGTTCACGGAGAAAGGCGAAATCAGTGTGAGCGTCACCTCGAAGCAGAGCGAGTCGCCCGCCAGTCCCGTCGCCGTTCACTTTGCGATACGCGACACGGGCATCGGTATTCCACGCGAGAAACAGGCGCGCATCTTCGAAGCGTTTTCCCAGGCTGACGGCTCGATGACGCGCAAATACGGCGGCACCGGGCTGGGCCTCACGATCTGTAAACGCATTGTCGAATTGATGGACGGGCAAATCTGGCTGGAAAGCGAAGAGGGATCGGGCAGCACTTTCCATTTCGTCGTGAGGCTCGCGCCTGCGGAGGCAAGCGCTGCATCGCCGCACCCCGTCGCGCCGGAGCGCTTGCGCGAGCTCTCCGTGCTGATCGTCGATGACAATTTCACCAACCGCCGCGTTCTCGCGGAAATTCTCGCGCGCTGGGGCATGCGTCCCACGCTGGTAGGGGGCGGAGTCGCCGGCCTGGAAGCGCTGCAGAAAGCAAAGGCCGAGGGACGGCCGTATCCGTTGGTGCTACTCGACGGGCAGATGCCGGACATGGATGGATTCTCGCTAGCCGAGTGCGTGCGCAACGATCCGTCGCTCATCGGCGCGACGATTATGATGCTCACTTCCGCGAGCCAAATGGGCGATGCCACGCGCTGCAGCGAATTGGGAATCGCGGCGTATCTGGTAAAGCCGATCCGCCAGATGGAATTGCTCAGCGCGATCTGTACGGTGGTCGAGCAGGCGCTCGGCCCGGCACTCGGATCCCCGGCAAGCGCCGAGGCTGCCTCGCTCGTCGCGGAATCGACGCTGCGTGAATCGCGCCAGCGCTGCCGCGTGTTGCTCGCCGAGGACAACGAGATCAATCAGCGACTAGCCGTGCGGCTGCTCGAAAATCGCGGCTTCGAAGTGACCGTCGCGGGCGACGGCAAAGAGGCGCTGAGCGAGTTTGAGCGCGGCCGCTTTGAGGTGGTCCTGATGGATGTGCAAATGCCAAACATGGACGGCCTCGAAGCCACCGCCGCCATCCGCGAGCGCGATAAGCTCACCAACTCGCACACGCGCATCATCGCGATGACCGCCCACGCGCTGAAAGGCGGCGAAGAGCAATGCATAGCCGCTGGAATGGACGCCTACGTCTCAAAGCCGATCCGCTCCGAGGAATTCTACGAAACCATCGACCGAGTTCTCGCCCAGCCAAAGTAGATTTCCCCCGCCGCTCGTCTACATGCTCTGAGGGCGCGCGGTTGCACGCTTCAGCCCGTCCCGGTACTTAACGGAACATCCGCCCCACCGTAGGCCGTTCGCTGTATGTACGGGTTGTCCGTGACGAAGTAAGTTGGCCCCCGAAAGCTCTTCACGCGAATCCGCGAAAGAGAGGAGGAAACTTTCGCCATGCCTTTGGTCAATATTGTTCTGGTTCTGATTGTGGTGGGCGTGCTGCTATGGCTCATCAACCGCTTCATTCCCATGCAGGGGACGATTAAGTCGATTCTGAACGCCGTCGTGGTGATCTGCGTCGTGTTGTGGCTGCTCAGCGCGTTCGGCTTGCTCAGCTCGCTGAATCACATCCGCGTCGGCTCGTAGCGTCGCACAGGCCCGTCAGGCTCCACCACAAAGTCCGCCAAGAAAACAACGAGGCGGTCACCCGCAGCGCCTGAGCGCCGGTTGACCGCCTCGTTTTGATTCCGATCGCGTTTGCAAACTTCGCGGCTAAGCCGTGCGGTACTTGCGCATCAGGCCGAGCGCGACGATTCCACTCGCAAGCAGCATCAGCGACACGGGCTCAGGAGCAGGCACGGTCGAAACGTTCAGCGTGTAGGTCTCGGTGCCCGTGTCGTAGTCCGTCAGCGTGATCGGACCATTAATCAACAGCATCGTCGGATCCGATTCGGGGCCGGAGTACAGCATCACGTTCGATCCGAGCGGATTCATCAGGTTCACGTTGCCGTTGAAATCCTGAAACGCGCCGCCCGCAAACAAACTGTAGAAATACAGGCAGTCGTTGTCGGTCGGCGTTCCGTTGATCACGAGGTTGATCGGATCCACTTGAAATCCGGTGCCGTTGTCGTAATTATCCGGATCGCTCATGTCCGGATTCACCGGCAGAGCGAACGTCATCGTGATCGGAGCGTCCGTCGGGCCGCCCGTGAGCGTGTAATACAGCACCGGGTCCGTGCCGCCATCGGCCTTCGCCGTCGCCGCCGAGAAGCAAAAGCACATCGCCAAAATCGCCAAAAAAGAGAAAGTCTTCTTCAAAACTCACCTCGGGACCTTTGATTCCTCAGTCCAGCGAAGCCGCTGGGTCGAGCGCTCGGGGTCCCGTGAGCGCTCGCAGGCATACTAATTGCACTCGCATGCCCATGTGGCGCGGCGCTAAGTCCTTTCATTCCAGCCGTCTCAGCGCCCTCTCCGGCGACGGCAAGAATTTTCCTTCTCTCCGTCGGACAATTGCTTCCCTGCCGTTGCGGGGGCGACGGTTTCGCGTGTTATTCGCCTCAGCGCGTGGCGGGCCGCCGAGGTTATTGACGCTCCCCCACAACTCTGTAACCATGTGCGCGCTTCGCCCCCGGCCCGCGCCCAGTTCTTCAGAGCCGCTCACCACCCAGGAATCAGGAGAAATTCTTTTGGCCGCAGCAACTCCCTCGAAATTTAGCCAGCCTGACGCTGTACTCGTCGGCGCGGGAATCATGAGCGCCACGCTCGCCGTGCTGCTGAAAGAACTCGCGCCAGAAATGAAAATCGCGATCTACGAGCGGCTCGATCAGCCCGCGCAGGAAAGTTCGAACGCGTGGAACAACGCCGGCACCGGCCACGCCGCACTGTGCGAGATGAATTACACGCCCGAACTCAGCGACGGTACCGTGGATATCTCGAAGGCACTCGTCGTCAACGGCGAGTTCGATCTATCACGCCAATTCTGGAGCTACCTCGTAAAAAAAGGCTGCATCGGAAATCCCGAGGATTTCATCCATCCCGTGCCGCACATGAGTTTCGTGCGCGGCGCCGCGAATGTCGCGTTCCTCAAAAAACGCTACGAGACCCTCACGCAGCACCACAGCTACGACGGCATGCAGTACTCCGACGATAAGAAACAGATCGAGGAGTGGGTCCCGCTGGTGATGGAAGGCCGCGCTCCTTCCGACAAAGTCGCCGCGACGCGCATGCCCGCCGGAACCGACGTCGATTACGGTGCGCTCACGAACATTTTGCTCGGCTCGTTGAAGAACACGGCCGGCTTCGAAATTCACTACAACACGCGCGTTTTCGATTTGTGCCGCAACGACGATGCTTGGAATGTCGAGACGCGCAACGAAAAAACTGGAGCGCACGAAGAAATCACGACGAAGTTCGTGTTTCTCGGCGCAGGCGGCGGTTCTCTCCCGCTGCTACAAAAATCAGACATCCCGGAGGCTTACGGTTACGCCGGCTTTCCTGTGAGCGGCATCTGGCTCCGGTGCGACAACGAAGCCCTCGCCAAGCGCCACTGCGCGAAGGTGTACGGCAAAGCCGCGGTCGGTTCGCCGCCGATGTCCGTGCCGCATCTCGATCTTCGCCACGTGGATGGCAAAATCTCGCTGCTCTTCGGTCCCTACGCCGGCTTCTCGACAAAATTCCTGAAGCACGGCTCGTATCTCGATCTTTTCGGCTCGATCGATCCGGAAAATGTTTTGCCGATGCTCGCGGTCGGGCGCGACAACATGTCTCTCACCGAATATTTAATTGGCCAGGTGCTGGAGACGATGGAGAAGCGCTTCGCCCTGTTGCGCGAATTTTACCCGCTGCTCGAGGAATCTGAATGGCGCGAAGAAGTCGCGGGGCAGCGCGTACAGATCATCAAAAAAGATCCCGTGCATGGCGGCATCCTTCAGTTTGGCACCGAACTGGTCGGCGCCGCGGACGGATCCATCGTCGCGATGCTGGGCGCGTCGCCCGGTGCTTCGACTTCAGTTTTCATCATGCTTGAGGTAGTTGAGAAGTGCTTCGCAGCCAGGCTCACGCCTTCCGGCTGGCTGCCCAAATTGAAAGAAATGATTCCGTCCTATGGGCAGTCGCTCGCCGAAAACAGCGAACTCTACAAAACCGTGCGCGCTGAGACTTCCGCCACCCTGAGGATCAATCCATAGCCGTAACGAAAACCATGATTAAAGCCTACTATCTCTCCACCGGCCCAGACGGCCACTCGCACGTTATCGAAGGCAGCATCGTTTACAACGAAACTCTCCCGGTCGAAACGGTTCTCTACGAAGAGACGCCGCCACACGCGTCGCTCGACTGGCACTGCGCGCCAACCACGCAATACGTCATCACGCTGTCCGGCGTTCTGGAATTCACCACGCACACCGGCGAAACATTTACGGTGCATCCCGGCGAAGTACTCATCGCGATGGACACGACAGGCTCTGGTCACAAATGGCGCCTGATCAACGACGCACCGTGGAAACGCGTGTACGTCGCGTTCGAAGCCGAGACGAAGATCAGCTTTCAGCCCGGCAACAATTCTTAACCGCGCGTTGTCCTCGCCCAGTAAAAAATCGGCCGCCGACGCACCGAACGAAATCAGTTGGGACGCACCGTCATCGTGTCGAATCGACTCGCGGACGTCTTGGTGGAAGTTCTCTCGGGTGTGGGCGTTGAACGCGGGCAGCAAACCAGTCCGACAGGAGGGAAACACGCGCGCAAACTTTTTTCACGGAGGATGTTTTGAGTTAGGACGTATATTGTGCTCACCGCGTGGCTTAAGCGCTCTTGAAATGACCCACAATACGATCGGCAATCAATGATTCAATCGTGAAACCGATTCCGATCACCGGTATGAAAAAAAACGCCTTAGTCATTACGCCCGGCAACGCAACATCCAACCCGAACAGGGCCCACAAGTATGCCGCGTGCATCGGGATCGTCGCGAGCAACGCTTTCCACGGCCACCGCGCGCGAAAGCGATTCGAAAACTGTGCGTAGAAATTCGCGCCGTAAAACAAGACCGACGCAGTAAGCCCCTGAAACGTCTGCACACTGAAACGGCCGCCGAAGATCTTGTACAGAAGCGCTACTGCGAGGCCGCCGAAAATCGCCCATCCGACGCGATCAGTTCTTTTTTCGTTCTCAATGTCAAATCCAGGTTCGAGGCGCTGTCCAAATAGGGTAGGCATGGGTGCTAATGGCCGTTGTAGCCCGCCGCGGTATCACGAGTCACTCGTATGCCGGACCATGCGATCGTGCCGATCGCAACCGATTTAACAACTGGTATCGAAGAACGTGCGAAACAATCAAAGTCGCGCGGCCAAAAGATTGTCGCGTTCGCAGCTACCGCGTGATTACTGAGAGACGCGTTGAAAGACAGAAAAAATATTCAGTAACTCAAAGAAAATAAACGGGTGAGCCTGTAAGCCGGATTCTGTTCGCGCTAAAACTCTCGCTCCAGCGCGTGACGATCATTCCTCTAGGCGACGGATCGCTCCGCCGCTCCAGCAGCCTACCCGAGGGTCGCCGCTCCGCATCGCAAGGGATGCGGAACTTTCGGGCCGGGCCGGCCCTCCCCTCCTATTTGGCCTTGCTCCACGCGGGGTTTGCCGTGCCCCGAATGTTGCCATTCGGGCGGTGGGCTCTTACCCCACCTTTTCACCCTTACCAAATGCGCTGGACCGTAACAGGCCTGCCTTGGGTTTCCCGTCGGCCGGCCGCCGAGGTCGCAAGCTCACCGGCGGTTTGCTTTTCTGTGGCACTTTCCGTGGCCGCGCCATCGCTGCGAACCTTCGCCCGCCTCGACGCGCAACCCCCTGGCGTTACCAGGCGCGTTGCCCAACGCCGCCGGCCTCGCGACCGGTCAGCGACGCTCCGCGCTCTCGCGAGGCGGAACGTTTCGGAGTCCGGACTTTCCTCCCGCGCACAAAATGCGCCGGCGATCATCCAGCTCACCCGCTCGTTCAATTATAGCTGATTCGCTAGGAAGTTCCCGGTGCAACATCGCGCGTATCGTTAAACGCATCACTGGAACCGTCCGGCCCCGCGCTCGCGAAGTCACTCACCGTGACGTCCGGCGGCCAGAACCGATACAGCACCACGGCGAGCACCGCCCACAGCGCGTACATCGCGAAGCTCGGCACGCTGTTCATCCAACCGTTGAAATAAAACGCATTCATCAGCCCGTGCGAAATTCCCGCCGGCACCACCGATCCGTTCGCGCGCAGCGTCAGCCACGAAAGTACGAAGCCCCACGCCACGCAGTTGAACATGCGCCCGGCGAACTGCGTCGCAAAACTAATCGCAGTTGTACTCGCGCCGAACTCCCCCGGCAGATGGAACGCGCCCCACACAATCCCCACGAAAAATACTCCGCGGTACAGCCCGTAGCGCGAAATGAGGCGCGGCTGCAAATACCCGCGCCAAACGATCTCCTCGGCAAGCGCGGAAATAATCACCAGCAGAAACGGCCATTTGAATTTTTCGTATGCATCGAACAAACGGGGCGTCTGCATATGACCGTACCCCGCTTGAGCCCAACGCACGCGCGCGACGGCGAACCACACAAGCCCCGGAATCGCAGCGAGCATCAGCGGAAACGCTATTCCCAGCACGGTTGCGTCCAGTGGCGGAAATTTCAAGCTGCGGCGAAGCGATACCAACCACCCTGCCCCAACCGCAAGAATGAACAATCCTAGAAAAGGAATCGCGGTCAAAAATTCTGTATACAACTCCGACAAAAGTAGATTTGTTGACTCAGCTCGCAAGAAGGCCGGATTCGCAATTGCCACCCCAATCGACGATGCGACTAACGTTATTGGCATAGCGCAGGCCACCATCGCCGACGCAACTCTTCGCGAGCGGAAATCTTCGTCAGCGCCCCGCGCTCCGGAAAATCGCAATGGCATTGCCAGTTCGCCCGACCGAATCGACCGGCTTGCGATCCAGATGAGCGTCACCGCCATTACAGTCACCCAAAATCCCAGCCCCACGGTCGCAACGAACGAATCGAGCCGGACGTTCTCCGCTATTCCTTGCGGAAGTTGGGCCTGCCCTACGTCAGGATATTTTTGTTTGAACCAGATCCACACACCGACATTGCCGAGCCACCCCGCCACCACCGGCACAAGCACGTAACGCCGCAGCCACTCGATCGGATTCGCCTTGGGGAAAAAACAGAAATGCAGCGCCGCCGCTCCGCCCACATACACCAACGCCAGCGTAGTCACAGTCAGCGCACGAAAAATCCAATACGCTTCCGCTTCCTGACTGCGCGCAAGCGCAAGGCTCCAATACCGGAACGAGGTCAACCGGAACACTGTTAATAGGAGCACCGCGCCGAAAAGCAGCGCCAACTGCTCAGGCTGCTCGGGCAAGCACGCTCGGACGAACCGTATCAGTTTTTGAAATGTAGGAAACGGAGTAGGCGCGGAATTGAGCTGCTCGGCTTCGCTCATGCCGCACACTCTACCGAATCGCGCCAGAATTACAACAGCAGTTACTATCCGCCGAAGCTAACTCGTCACATCAAAAGCTTCTCGAACGCCGCCTCGTTCAGAATTTCCACGCCCAGCGTCTTCGCCTTGTCCAGCTTCGACCCCGGATCCTCGCCCACCACCACGTAGTTCGTTTTCTTGCTTACCGAGCCGCCCGCCTTCCCGCCGTGCGACGCCACCAGCGCCTCCGACTCTTCGCGCGACCGGTTCGACAGCGTCCCCGTAAACACAAACGTCATCCCCGCAAATCGCGTGTCCTTCAGCTCGCGCTTCACGCCCTTCATGTTCACGCCCGCGGCCGCGAGCCGCTCCACAATCTTCTGGTTCACCGGCTCGGAGAAAAACTCCGCCACGCCCCCCGCAACCTTAGGCCCCACCTCATTCACTTCCTGTAAATCCTCGAGCGTCGCCTTCGCCAGCTTGTCCATCGATCCAAAATGTTCCGCGAGCAACTGCGCCGTACGCTCGCCCACGTACGTGATCCCCAACGCGTAAATCAGCCGCGCCAGGCTGGCCTTCTTGCTCGCCTGAATCTCATTCAGCAAATTCTGCGCGGACTTCACCGCCATCCGGTCCAGCCCCGCCAGCGTATCGAGGTCCAGGTGATACAGGTCCGCGTAGTCCTTCACGATTTTTTTGTCCAGCAGCTGCACCACAATCTTCTCGCCCAAACCGTCAATGTTCATCGTGTGGCGCCCCGCAAAATGCAGCAGCGATTCGCGCATCCGCGCCGGGCACGTCACATTCACGCACCTGTACGCAACCGCCTCCTCATCCTTATGTATGCGCGTCCCGCACACCGGACACTTGTCCGGCATCTCGAATTCAACTTCCTCTTTCCCGTGCTTCACCACGCTCAGCACGTGCGGGATCACTTCTCCGGCGCGCTCCACCAGCACCGTATCCCCCGCGTGAATGTTCAGCCTTCGGACCTCGTCCAGATTGTGCAGCGTCGATTTCACTACCGTCACGCCGCCGATCTGCACCGGCTCGAAGACCGCAAACGGCGTCAACACGCCCGTCCGCCCTACACTAACCAAAATTTCCTTCACCAGCGTCGTTTCTTGATGCGCCTTGTACTTGTACGCGATCGCCCACCGCGGTGCCTTCGACGTGAATCCCATTTCGTTCTGCAGCCCGATCTCGTCCACCTTCACCACGATTCCATCGATCTCAAACGGCAGCTTGTCTCGCCGCGTGTCCCACCTCGTTATGTATTTCTCCACCTGCTCGATTCCCTTGCACTGTTCCCAGTCGTCGCTCGTCTTGAATCGCAATTCCCCCAGCGCCTCCAGCGATTCCGAGTGCCGCTTCTTCGGCGGCTTTCCGTCCACCAGCAGGTAGTACGCAAAAAAATCCAGCTTTCGCGACGCTGTAATCGTCGGATCGAGCATGCGCACCGCTCCCGCCGCCGCGTTGCGCGCGTTTGCAAACCGCTTCCCGCCCGTCGCCTCCTGTGACTCGTTCAACGCCTCAAACGCCTTCCGCGTCATGATCGTTTCGCCGCGCACTTCAAACGTCGCGGGCAACCCCGCCTTCTTCAGCAGCGCCGCATCGATCGTCAGCGGAATCGTCCGGATCGTCTTCGCGTTCGGTGTCACGTCCTCGCCCATCGTCCCATCGCCGCGTGTCACCGCACGGGCTAGCCGACCATCCTCATATTGAAGCGACATGCTCAGCCCGTCGAACTTGTGCTCCACCACGTAATCGACCTTTTCGCGCCCCGTCAGCTCCCGCACTCGCCGGTCAAATTCTCCCAGTTCCTCGAACGAGAACGCATTGTCGAGGCTCATCATCGGCGTCTTGTGCGCCACCGTCGTGAACCCTGCGCGCGGCGTTCCGCCCACTCGCTGCGTCGGCGAATCCGCCGTGCGTAGCGCCGGAAATTCGTCTTCCAGCTTCTTCAGCTGGTTCATCAGCTTGTCGAACCCAGCGTCGGAAATCTCCGGCTCGTCCTGCACGTAATAGAGGTATTCGTGGTGCCGGATTTTTTCGCGCAGTTTCTCGATGTCCTTCTGCGCTTCTTTCGCTTTGGAAACGGCCATGGAAAATCCTCGCGTGGGAACCTGTCAATTCACTCGTGGCATGTATTATACAATGCGCATTCGCCGCGCTCTGCCGCGCGCGCACATTACGGAGAGATGAACGAACAGCAGCTTCGGTCCACGCGCCCCCGATGCCTCGCGACATTCGCAACGCACTGCTGATCTACAACCCCACCAGCGGCGGCCGGCGTCACCGCCGTTTCGCTGAGATCGAAAAGGCCGTGCGCATCCTCGGCGACGAAGGCGTGAAAGTCGAACTCGCGCCCACCGATTCCGCCGGCCACGCGCAAGTAATCGCCGCGCAGGCCGTCGAGCAGCACCGCGAACTCGTGATCGGATGCGGCGGCGACGGCACGATCAACGAAATCATCAACGGCCTCGCCGGCAGCCACGTTCCCATGGCGCTGCTCCCCGCCGGCACCGCCAATATTCTCGCCAAAGAACTCGGAATTCCCTGGGACATTCCGCACGCCGCGCGCTTGATTCCCGATGGCGTTGTGCGTCGCATCGCGCTCGGCGTCGCTAAACATTTGAACGGCGCCTCGTCCGCTTACGTCCCGCCAGGAGGCCGCTATTTTCTCAGCGTCGGCGGCGCCGGCCCCGACGGTGCGATCGTCAATGCCGTCGATCCTGAGCTGAAAAAGAAAACTGGCGTCCTCGCCTACTGGGCCGAAGGCATGAAGCAGCTCGTCCAGTACGATTTCCCCGAGATGATCGTGCACTCGGGCGGCCGCGAGCGTCGCGCGTCGATCATCGTGATCGGCCGCACCGTCAATTACGGCGGCCCGTTCAAAATCACAACCGGCGCGAATCTCTTCGATAACGAATTCGAAATGCTCACCAATGCAACGCGCAGCCGCTTCCGCTACGCAGCGTGTCTGCCCGCGCTGTGGCTCGGCAAGCTTCGCTCGATGGACGGCATCGACGCGTGGAAAGACGCGGAAGTCGTCTGCGAGCCCGCCACCGACAAAACCGTCTTCGCACAAGTGGACGGCGAACCTATCGGCCAGCTCCCGCTTTCGTTCCGCGTCGTCCCCGACGCGCTTTCCATCGTCACGCCCGCCACGCTTACGGTATAGTTCGCGCGCAGCACGCGGAACACTCGTGGACCCATTCACTCACGCGCTCGCATCGCTCACGCTGGCGCGAGCAATTCAAAATCATCTGCCGCGCCGCGGCTACGCGATGCTTCTGGTCGCGGGCGTTGCGCCCGATCTCGATTGGCTGAGCTACCTCTTCGGCCCCGCCACTTATTTGCGCTTCCACCAGTCGCTGTTTCACTCGTTCGTCGGCGTCGCGTTCGTGATTTGCGCCACAGCTATCGCGTTTGTCGCATTCGACCGGCGCTACCTTCGCCGCATTCACCAGCGTGACGTCGCCCCGCTCCGGCTCGCGCCCGCACTTGCTGTGTGCGCGTTAGGCGCCGCGCTTCATCTCGTTCTCGACGCAACCACCTCGATCGGCTTCCAGCCGCTGTTCCCCTTCCGCGTCCATTGGCTCGCGCTCGATTGGACGCCGCGTTTCGAAATCTGGATCGTGCTCATCCTCGCCGCGGCGCTTCTGATCCCTGATCTGATCAACATGGTCAGCGAAGAAATCGGTGAGCATCGCAATGCCCCGCGCGGCATCCTCGCCGGCGCGATCGGCCTCGCTGTGCTCTTCCTTTATATAGGCGCTCGCGGCACGCTCCAGGGTCGCGCAACCAACCTGCTTGACTCCCGCGAATACCAGGGCCTTGCGCCGCTCGCCGTCGGCGCCTTCCCCACTACCTCGCCTTTCACCTGGCGCGGCATCGCCTCCACCGAGCAATCGCTCGACGAAGTGGATGTCCCGTTCATGCCCGGCGAATTTTTCGATCCCGAGCGCGCGGTCCCGCACGCCAAGCCCGATGAATCGTCCGCCATCGACGTTGCGTCCGGCGCCCCTGCTGCGCGCGCGTTCCTCGCCTTCGCGCGTTTTCCTCTCGCCAGCGTCACCACCACGGACATCGGCGCGCGCGTCCGCTTCCGCGACCTTCGTTTCGAATACAACGACAAATCGCCCGACAATCTCGGCGTCGAGATCGTCGTCCTTACGAATGGCCAAATTATCGATCAGAAGTTTTATTACAACGCGGAGGGACTCAGCGAGTGACGCTTCACACCGGCGGGGATATTATTTGACAGGCGTAGGTTTGAAAGCGAGGCGCGAAGCAAAATAAAGCACCACCGCCACGCCCAACATACCAAGTACCACAGCAATGCCGTGAACTTTCAGAAACGCGAGCGCCGCGCTTCCATACTTCACGGCGAAAAATCCTTCCAATCCGTACCGCAGCCCGCGCCCTAGCAGAATCGCCATAATAAAAGTTCGCACCGGCACCTGAAACACGCCCTGCGCCAGCACAAACGGCTTGAACGGAAACGGCGGCGGCAGCACCGCGGGCAGAAACGCGCTCAGAAACGCGTTGCTATCAACCCACTCGCGGATTTTCTCCGCCTTCCCTTTCGCGTGCCGGTGGAAATACGCTTCGCCGCCTTTTTTCGCGAGCGCGTACAGCAGAATGCAACCCGCGAGCGATCCGGTGGCCGCCATAAAAACGTAATACGGCGTCCGCGCCGGATTCGTCGCGCACAATTCCATCACCACTGCATCGGGGAAAAATGGGAACGCGAGGATGGACGAATCGAAAAACGTCACCACGAACATGCCCAGCCCGCCGAACTTCAGCACCAGCGCCTGCATCCACAAAAATGCTTTGCTCTTCACTGAACTTGAGGAATCTCCCAGGATTTCGCGCGGAGTTGCGTCACAAAAGTGTAACAGAAGTGGAATAGCCTGCCGCGCAGGCTGTTCTCGGGCGAACGGACACGCACGTTAGTCCGCTGCGTCACGTCGGCTCTAGACCTACACGACGACCAACGCCGTCATCCAGAGGCCCGTTCACGGGCCGAAGGATCTCTCTTCGCTCTCCGTCGCCACATCTCCCCCGTCAAAATTCTCGACTCCGCTCACGAA
>JABDGF010000054.1 GCA_013286165.1 Acidobacteriota bacterium
GCAGCGCATACCGGACCGCGGGAAGTACGACGCGGCGACGGTGTTTGCGATTTTGGACGCGGCGTTCGTTTGCCACGTAGGATTTGTGGTGGACGGGCAGCCGTTTGTGATTCCGACGAATTTCGCGCGCGACCGCGAGAAACTTTATTTGCACGGATCATCGGCGAGCCGGATGCTGCGGACGCTTGCGGGCGGCGTGCAGGTTTGCGTTACAGTGACGCACGTGGACGGCCTGGTGCTGGCGCGGGCTGCGTTCCACCACTCTGTGAACTATAGATCCGTGGTCGCGCTGGGGCGCGCGGTGCTGGTGGAAGATCCGGCGGAGAAGATGCGGGCGCTTGAGCTGTTCACGAATCATGTGGTGCCGGGGCGATGGGATGAGGTGCGCACGCCGACGGAGCAGGAGATGAAGGCGACTTCGGTGCTGTCGCTGGATTTGAAGGAAGTGAGTGCGAAGGTGCGTACGGGCGGACCGAAGGACGACGCGGAAGATTACGAGCTGCCGATTTGGGCGGGCGTGTTGCCGTTGACGGTGAATGCGGGCGAGCCGGTTGACGATCCGAAATTGACGGTGAAGGTGGCTGTGTCGCCGAGCGTAAAGAAACGCGAAGCGGAGCTGAAGAAGTAGGAAGAAGTGGATCGTGGCTAGAAAAATCGGGCTCACGCGGAGGGGTACTTCAGCGGCTAGAGCACACCCCACTGGGAGTGGGGTGCAGACAGGCTGAGAGCCTATCCCACGATTGAGAACTGACAGAAGCAACGGAGAGGCGGCCCAGTGGTTTGAAGACTCGACCGTTCCCGAGTTTAGTGGCAGCCGCAGCCGCCACCACCGCAGCAATCGCCTCCGCGCAACGATGCAGACGAGCCGGCTGAAGATTTCGCGCTGTTGCTGTGCGCGGCGAACACTGACAGTTGAGTCGTGTGTTTAGCGCTCGCGCATTTCGGGCAGGTGACCGGCGCGCTTTGATTCAGGACGATGCGCTCGTAGCGCTCGTTGCAATCGTGGCAGACGTATTCGTAGATTGGCATGCACCCTCCTGATTCACTCGCTGTAGGTCATTATGTACAACCCATACACCGCCAGGAACGAGGCACCCTGCGCAAGTATCAGGAGAACCCGGCCTCGGCCCTTACCAAAAAGGGCGCCGCTTGTTGCCAAAACCCAAGCGAGGGCGGTGGCTTCGTTCCAAATCGGCCACGCGCCGTCGTGTCCTTTGCGCGTGAACGTGAAGTGGGTGACCCAAATCGCGAGCATTAGGGCCGCAACAACCGACGCACCCATCGCTACGCGGAAAGTAATGCTTCGGAACGGCGACAGTTCATTTCTAAGGCGATTCTTCCAGACCAAGCAGACGATAGAAAAGAGTATCGCGTACGGAAGGTACTACATCGCCACCAGTCCAACCCACATCGCCAGTCGGCCCATATCGCTAGGATAACAACCGCGAGGTCGGCGCCTAAAATAAAACAGCCCCGAATTTCTTCGGGGCTGTTGGTGAATCTGCTCGAAGTGAAGCTGTGATTAGTCGCCTGCGACGGGTTCGGCTTCGGACTGAGGAGCGGCCGGAGCGATCTGCACGGGCTTCACGGTTGCGCCAGGAACTGCCATCTGAATCTGCTTGATGGTGCCGATCTGAACGACGGGTTCGGTGGACTTCTTGAGAACGAGTTCTTCGTAGATGCGGCGAACTTTGGCCGCTTCTTCGAAAGCCTTCTTGCGGCGGATGCGATCTTCTTCGGCCGCGGTCAGGGGGATGTCGTGCTCGAGTTCACGAACGCGCGCGGCATCTTCAGCGTCGATGCGGAGCGAGTGCTCGTAGGAGCCGAGGTTGACGTTCTTACCCTTGGCGAAAATCTCGTGCTTGCCGTGCTCCTTGTACCACTGGGCCACGGTCGCGTTCTTGTGCATATTCTCGATGATTTTGCGCCAGCCCACGCCGGTGTTGTACGCGCAGAAGGAAATTTCACCCTGTTGCGTAGCGTAGGGGATGATGCACATTTCGGTGCGGCGGAAGTCGTAGTTGAAAAGATCCTGGAACCACATACCGGCGATGAAGAGGAAGTTCCAGGGATCTTCTGCGCGGCGCTTCATGGCGTCTTCGTAGGTGCGATCCGGACTGGTGCGTCCGTACTTCTTGTCGGCGTTCTTTGAGAGCGCCCAGGTCTTATCGAATTTGCGCCACAGGTCCTTCAAACGAAGGCTGGCGGGCGCCTGGAACGGGCTGTAATTCTTGAGCAGCGCGAGCGCCATCATAAAGTTCGAGAAGCCCTTGCTGCGCGCGGCGTCCGTAATGTTGAGGACGTCTTTGGTGAGCTGCTTCGCGTTGAGGAAGCGCGGAACCGGCGCCCACTCCTTGGTTTCCTTGTTGATCATGAGCGCGGTGCCGACGCCGCAGTTCGGATGGCATCCGCAGGAGAGCGAACCCCACTGCGAATCCTGCCCGTGAACGTGATCGGAGAAACCGGCGAACGTGCTGATGAACGAGATGGGGAACCAATCGCGCGTCGGTTCAACGGAGCCGACCTGATTGCTGACGTCTTGCGCGAGGTGCGAAAGGGTGTAGCGCTGGCGGATGCGGCGTTCCGGAGTGATTTCTTCGTCACGGCCGGTGAAGGAAACAGGCTGGAACGAAACGAAGGAAATCTTCTTCGGATTTTCCATCGCGAACTTCACGATGGGTCCGACCTGGTCGTTGTTGACGTTGTTGACGATCGTGGTGACCAGCACGATTTCGATGCCGGCTTCGTGCATGTTTTCGATCGCGCGGAGTTTCACGTCAAACAGGTTGCCGACTTGGCGGTGGCCATTGGCGTCGTTGCCGATACCGTCAAACTGAAGGTAGGCGTAGCGCATACCCGCTTCGAAGGCCTGCTTGCAGAAGTCCTTCGACTTGGCGAACTCGATGCCGTTGGTTGCAGCCTGCACGCTGTTGTAGCCGACTTTGCGCGCGAAGCGAACTGCATCGAGGAAGCGCGGGTGCATCGTGGGCTCGCCGCCGGAGAACTGCACGGACATCTGGCGGCGCGGCTTGATCTTCGTAGCGTTTTCGAGAATTTCCTGAATTTCTTCCCAGCTGAGTTCGTGGACGTAGCCGACCTGGTTCGCGTCCATGAAGCAGGGATCGCACATCATGTTGCAGCGGTTGGTGAGGTCAACGGTGAGGACCGAGCCGCGGCCATGGCGAACAGTGCTGGAGCCGTGGCGGTGCAGGCCTTCATCGTTGTGAGCCGGGATATCGCGGCCGGGGAAATTCGATTCGATCCACTGAAGGAACTTGGCATCGACAGCCATCAGGTCTTCATACTTTCCGTGGATGGGGCATTCTTTCACCATCCAGACCTGGCCGTCGCGCTCGATGATCTGAGCTTTGATCTCGCCGACTTTCTCGTGAACGAGGTCGGTCCAGTCCTTATTGCCGTTGATGATCAGGTCGCGCGCTTCGCGCACACAATCAGGACACAGAGAGTCCGTGGTGCGCGGCCAGCCGAGCGTGGGCTTCGATTTTTCCCACGACTTCAGCAGCGGCTTTTCCGACCACTTCGGCGTGAAGGACGGATTGGGATTGTACTTATTAAAGAACTGAATCGTGTCGAAGGTCACGGCTGCAGTCTTGCAGAGCGCCCAGTCGAACGATTTCCAAATCTGATTGCCTACTGTCTTCGGCATAGAACTTCATCTCTCCTTGAACAACGCGGGCGCGGAAACCAGTTCGAATCAACCTTGATTTCCAGTGACGGTAAAGCCCCCCAGCCCGTAAGCGGTTAAGCTACCAGAGTTTGCCCGGAATCAAACCAGGGGTCTAGGACCCTGCGTCCAAAGGTGCAATTCGGGCATTGAACGGTATCTCGGTGCAGCCAATGGGACGGGGTACTAGAGCCAAAATGAGCCAAATCGACCCCGAACGGGGAACGGTGACGCCGGTCACTTGGGTACGGTTACTCATTGTCCCGTAACTTAGATGATGCGATGCGCGGAGACGCGTCCGGAAATTTTTGGTGATGTTGCGTGCTGTGGAAAATTTGCCGCACCGGATGGGGGTGCGGTTTACGGTTTAATCCGCGTTGAGCGGAGTGCGAAGAACGCCGATGGCGAAGTGCGCGAGGTGCGGCGCGTCGTCGTCAAGCTGGATCCAGCGGACGACGCAGTGGTCTTTCAAGTATTGAGAGACCTTGGCTTCGCCGATGCCGAGATGTTCAGCGAGCTTGGACTTCAGGCCGCTGCTCGATTCGAAATTCGGGCGACCCGGGCCGCGCTGCGGCTTCGCATTCTGGCGGCTGCCGCCGCGAACGAGATTGCCGAGGCCGACGCGGAGCGTCTGGCAGGATTCGACGTAGTACGAAGTGATCTGATCGGAATCGCTGAGCAGGAAAACGCCGGGGCCTGCGGGCGCGGAGTCAACGTCGTCCATTTTGTGGAGCGGGCTGGCGACGAGACGGCGCAGCATCGAATCGAGCTTGGCCATGCGCGAAGCGAGAGCAGGATCGCCTGCGCGGCCGTGCGCGGTGCGTTCGGACGGAAGCATCGGGACGGCGGGTTCGGATTCGGTGCGGCGAGGCGCGTGATCGTGTTCTGCAGCATAGGCTGAGGGGCGACGATCGCCGGGCTCGGAGCGGAAATTTGGCGCGTCGTGACGCGGAGAGTGCTGCGGTGCTGCAGTAGGTGCGGCGGGCGCAGATGCCGCTGGCGCTGGCGTGCGATTTTCGGCGAATGCCTGCGCGGGCAGAGCGGTTCCCGTCGGGCTGGCTCCTTTGCGGCGACGGCCGCGGCCACCACGACGTCCACGGCGGCGCTTCTTTTTTCCGTTGGCGCCTTGCGCTGCGTCGCCATTTGCGGGCGCGCCGCCAAGAGTTTCGGCCTGCGATTCGCCTTCGGCGGAATCTTCTGACGAATCTTCGGATTCGTCGTCGGTCTCGTCTGATTCGTCTTCCTCGTCCATGGCAATTTCGCCGACGGCGAGCTGCTTGCGGGGTTCTTCAGTATTCACGTTACCGTTGGATTCGCCTTCTTCGGATTTTTCCTGCTCGTGTGCGTGCGCGGCGGACTTTTCGCCAGGCGCCGGAATCGGCGCGCCGAGGCGGGTGAGTGCGTCTTCGGCCTTTTTCTTCCAGTCGGCGCGGCGAAAACGCTCAGCGGAAATGGTGTACCACTTGATGGCCTCGTCGAGATGTTCGGCCTTTTCTTCGACGGCGGCGAGCTCCCAGGAAACCATCGCGTCGCGCGTGCGTTGATAGAGTTCGTTGAGTTTGGTTCGCGCGTCCGTGCTGTTTTTGGCTTTGCGGATGCGGGCTTGTATTTGTCGCCAGTCGGCCATCGCGGGCATTGTAGCAGCGGATTGCGAAATGCGCCAAGCTGCGAACGGGATGGAGCGGAGTGATTAACATGCAGCGATGGTGCAAGATGGGGCGATGGAGCGGGTGACTGCAGGGACTATGAATGCGGCGGAGAAAACGCGGTGGATTCGCGAGCGGGCCCGCGAGTTGGGGTTCGATTTGTGCGGCGTGGCGTCGGCGGATTTGGTGGGAGAGTCGCCGGAACTTGTGAAGCGATTGCCGGAGTGGCTCGATGCGGGCTACGCGGGGCAGATGGAGTATTTGCACGACGAGCGGCGCAGCGATCCGGCATTGGCGCTGGAGGGCGCGCGGAGCGTGGTGATGGTGGCGCTGAATTACAACGCGAACCGGCCGCACTCGACGGATGCGGGCGTGTACGAGTCGGCGGATGGCGCGCCGCGCGGGTGGATTTCGCGTTACGCGTGGGGCGACGACTATCACAAAGTTTTGTGGGCGAAGCTCAACGCGCTGGTGGCGGCGATGAAGGCGGAGTGGGGCGACTCGTTTGGAGTGGACGCGCGAGCCGACAGCGGGCCGGTGCTGGAGCGCGTGGTGGCGAAGTATGCGGGGCTCGGCTGGCAGGCGAAGAATACGTGCCTCATCAACCAGGAGCTGGGGTCGTGGATGTTTCTGGGCACGATCCTCACAACGCTGGATCTCGAGCCGACTTTGACGCGGGACGATCCGCCGGCGCCGGATTTGTGCGGAAGCTGCAGGTTGTGCCTGGATGCTTGCCCGACGCAGGCGTTCGTCGCGCCGTATGTGCTGGATGCGCGGAAGTGCATTTCGTATCTGACGATCGAGTTGCACGGCGCGATCCCTTTAGAGTTTCGCGAGCCGATGGGGCACGCGTTAATTGGCTGCGATATCTGTCAGGACGTATGCCCGTGGAACCGGAAGGCGCCGGTGACGAAGCTGGCGCAGTTTCAGCCGCGGACGGTGGACGTTCGCGCGGCGACGGAGACCGCGCCGGCGGTGCAGGCGGAGTTGGTGGCGCCGGAGGTGGAGTGGATCGCGTCGCTGACGCAGGCGGAGTTCAGCCGGATTTTTACGCGGAGCGCGGTGAAGCGGCCGAAGTTGCGCGGGCTCGTGCGCAACGCGTGCGTCGCGTTGGGGAATGCGAAGCTGCAACGCGGGAGTGCGGTGTATGAGCGCATCGTGGCGCTGCTCGAGAGGTTAAGCGTGTCGGAAGATTCGTTGATCGCGGAGCACGCGCAGTGGGCGCTGGCGCGTTTGCGCGGAAGGTAATTTCATGAGCGCCAGCGCAGAGTGACGGGGCCTTGCATCGGGTGGCGCGGCGGATTGCCGGAGCGGCGGGAATCTTCGAGAGCGGTCTTCAGTTCGAAATACCAGCGCGCCTGGCGGTCGGCGTCGTCGATGAGCATCATGCGATCTTCGTAGCGCAGGCCGAGCGCCTGCTTCTGAATCACTTCAATATCCTGGCGGATGAAGCGCGGGCCGAAGACGTTGATGATGAACGAGACGACCGGAAACCACGGCAGGATATTCCACGCGGCGCAAAAATCAAGGCGGCAAAAATCGCGGCGAATGGGCGTGACTGTGGTGCGACTGGAGAGCCAGTAGTTCCCTGCCCGGATTTGCTCGAAGCGCTGATTCGGCAGCACGAAATCGATCGTGGTGGTGGCGGGCTCGCCGGTAAGAAATTTCAGAATTTTGTACGGCGCGCTGTTGGCGGACGGCGCGTGCGGGCTCATGCGGAAGCCGTTGGGAATTGGCTCGAACTTCTTTTCTTTTTCGCGAATGCTCTTGCGAGTGCGCCACCACCAAGCCTGGTGCACGAACGGACCGTGCGCGGGATCCATCAAGCCGATGATGGCTTGATCGACGCCGCAGGGAAGATCGGCGTAGAGGTGCGCGATTTTGTAGCTCGCGCTAAAAGTGGGAAGCTCGGGCGCGGGCGGTGGAAGCTGTTCGAGTCCGCGGCCGGCGGAGTTCGTCATGAAGGCCCAGATGTAGCCGTCGCGCTCTTCGCACGGGAAACTGCCGGCGTAGATGCGATCGCATTTCAGTTTTGAATCGGGCGTGAGCGACGGAATCTCTTTGCATTGGCCGGTGTGTGCGTCGAATTTCCAGCCGTGGTAGGCGCACTCCACATTTTTTCCGTCAAACTGGCCGAAGGAGAGCGGGAAGGCGCGGTGCGGGCAAATGTCGCGCATCGCGAAGGGCATTCCTGCGGAATCGCGGCCGAGTACGAGCGGGACTTCGAGAAGCATGGCGCGCGTGAGCTTGTTGCGGCGGACTTGCGTGCTGCGCAGCGCCGGATACCAAAATTCCCACAGCATTTCGCTGGCGCTTAGTTGGCCGGAGGCGGGACTCATCGCGGCCATCGTATTACAGCGATGGCGTCCCGACCAAGGCCAGGCGACGCGCGCGAATCTTGAGCGTTACGTGCGGGGCAGAGGTGGCGGCGGAAAATTCAGCTGAGGTGGAGGCGGCTTGATCACTCCGAAGCGGCGCGCGACGGAAGGCCGCTCGAGAACGATGAATGTGCCGACGCCGAGGAGCGTGCCGTACGGGATTTCCAGGCAGGAAAGCGCGGCGATGATCATGCAGAAGGTGCGCGACTTGTGTTGCTTGAGGTTGCGGCCCGCGAAGAATTTCAGCGCGGCCATCGCGAGCATCGCGACGAAAAGAACGATGCCGATGGCGCCGAAGATCCAGCCGAGGAATTCGGGCGACGGCTGATTTGCATTCGTCGCGCTTTCCGCTTCCGCCGATTTGGAAACGGCGAGTCCGATGGCGGCGCCCATCATCGCGTAGAACAGGCCGATGAATGAGAAGCACGCGGTGATCGCGGCGGAAACGTAGTAGCCGATGGCGAGCAGGCGAAGATGTTCGTCGTCGAGGACGGCTTGTTGCGCGGGGTCGTAGGGCATCGCGGTGCTCCTTCGTCAGCTTTCGGGCAACGTTAGCACGACGCGACTTCGGCGACGCTATTGTTCGTTACACCGGCGAACGATCGAGCGGCACGATGAATTGAATACCCTCGACCTGTTGTTTTTGGAGCCGTTCATCGTTGGTGACAAAGAGGTCGGTGCCCGCCGCTGCCGCGCACGCGAGCTGAATCGCGTCTGGCGCGCTGATATTTCGGGCGGCCCTGAGCCTGGCAAAAATCATTGCGGCATCAACATCGAATGGGACTACGAGCGCGGTCCGTGTGATTGCTGCTTCGAATCCTTGCACCAAATCCGGGTCATTGATGCGGATCGGCTTCACCAAAACCTCACCAAGAGTTAAAGCTGACGTCAGCAATTGGTCGCCGCGAGCGCGCATCTTTTCGCGAAGGTGTGCGACCCGGTCGTACATTGCGCCCTTGCCCTCGAAAAGGTAGATGAAGAGATTTGAGTCCCAAAATATCCGGCTCACTCCCAACCCTCGCGGAGCTGCTTGATGTACTCATCAGGATCCTCATCTTGCCAGATATGTTTGCCGATTCGAGCCATTCGCATCAGGGGGTCTTCGGTTTGAATCGAGGCGCCGGGATTCGAAGCCCAACTTGCGTACCAATCCAGCAGAGATTCGTATCCCTTTGGCATTTCCTCAGCCACGGGGAGGACTTTGGAGCCATCTCTCTTCAAGTTGTACGGGTCGCCGGGACGAAAAAGTCTCCGCCGACCCGGCGCCGTTTCAAACAGCATTCGATATCGGCCAGGATCGGGAGGGCGATTCGCGACGCAGTGCTGGAGAACGTGGACGTAAACTCCGGGGCGAAGCGCACCGGCGATTGCCTCACGCTCTGCACGCTTTACGATTGCCTCAATGGGGAAATCGGGCGCGGTCGCAAACTCCTGATGCAGCAAAGCTGTCGCGATCCAGACTTCGTCAGCGACCTTTACAGTAGGTTTCGGCGGTGCCAGACGCGATGCGTTCATATCACTTAGCCTAGGTAGCGCTACTAAGTATTACCTAGTAGTATTACATTGCCTTCGTGCGGCGTCAAGAGACGCGGCGAGCCGTTGACAGTGCGTTCGCCTAGCTATATTCTAGGTTTCGCTGTGTTTGCCTCGTTTCATTAGCGATTCCCTCCGGCCCGTTCGCGGGCTTAGCTGTTCCCTGAGTTGCACCCACACCAACCTTTGCACCATCTGACATCCGGCACGATTGAGGCATCGCCATGGCGAATTCCAAGCTTTTCGAAAAACTTGAACAGATTGAAGTGAAGTACGACGATCTGGGTCAACAGCTGTCGTCGCCCGAAATACACAATGACTCGGCGCGGTTCCAGAAGCTCGCGAAGACGCACGCGGATCTGGGCGAGATCGTGGAGAAATATCGCGAGTGGAAAGAGATACAGAAGGGCCTGGTCGGCGCGCAGCAGATGCTGGTGGAAAACAGTGACGACGCCGAGCTGAAGCAGATGGCGCACGACGAGCAGCACGAGCTTGAGGCTCGCACCATAACCGTGGAGCGCGAACTGAAGCTGCTGCTGATGCCCAAGGACCCGAACGACGACAAGAACGTGATCGTGGAAATCCGGGCGGGCACGGGCGGCGACGAAGCTTCACTTTTCGCGAGCGAACTTTTCCGGATGTACTCGCGGTTCGCGGAAACGCAGGGCTGGAAAGTGGAAGTAATGGAAAGCTCGGCGTCGTCAATCGGCGGCATGAAGGATATCGTGGCCGCGATTCAAGGCAACAAGGTGTATTCGAAATTGAAATACGAAAGCGGAGTGCACCGCGTGCAGCGCGTTCCGGCGACGGAAACGGCGGGACGCATTCACACTTCCGCGGCGACGGTTGCCGTGCTGCCCGAGGCGGACGAAATCGACATCAAGATCGAGGCGAAGGATTTGCGCATCGATACCTTCTGCTCGTCGGGACCGGGCGGACAGTCTGTGAACACGACGTATTCAGCGGTTCGCATCACGCACATTCCGAGCGGCCTGGTGGTGTCTCAGCAGGACGAAAAATCGCAGATCAAAAATCGCGCGAAGGCGATGCGCGTGCTGCGCGCGCGGCTCTACGAGCAGGAGCAGCAAAAGCAGCACGACGCAATCGCTGCAGAGCGCCGAGGGCAGATCGGCTCGGGCGATCGCTCCGAAAAAATTCGCACGTACAATTTCCCGCAGAACCGCGTTTCCGACCATCGCATCGGATTGACGCTTCACCAGCTCGACCAGGTGATGGAAGGAAAACTTTCGGGTCTCGTGGATCCGCTTTCTGCTCACTACGAGTCGGAACGTCTCGATAAGGAACTGGCCGAGGCGTAAACGCGCTTCGCGGACGCTTTCACGCAAACGCAAATGCCTGCCGAAGTTCCTCAACAGAATGGACACGCAGCGGTGGATGTGCGCCGTGCGCTCAAAGACGGTATCGCGCGCCTACGCGACGGCCATATTTCCGCTTTTACTCTCACCGCAGAAGTGCTGCTGATGCACGCCACCGGGCGCGACCGCGCGTGGCTTTTCGCGCATCCCGACGAAATTCTCGATGCCGAAGTGGCGCAGAAATACTTCGCGGCGATCGAGCGGCGCGTGGCGGGCGAGCCGACGCAATACATCACGGGCAGGCAGGAATTCTGGGGGCTCGAGTTTGAAGTGGCGCCGCCAGTCTTGATCCCGCGACCAGAGACCGAGCACGTGATGGAAGCCGTACTGGCGCGGCTCGGCGAGCGCGGGCTGAAGATCGATATGAAAACGGGCGCGCCGCGCGAAACGATGTACGTCGCGGACGTTGGAACCGGCTCCGGTTGTCTGGCCGTGGCGCTCGCGTACGAGCTGCCGCACGCGAAAGTTTACGCGACGGATATTTCCGCCCCGGCGCTGGAGATTGCGAAGCGCAACGCGGAGCGAAACGGTGTGGCGGACAGGGTTACGTTTATCGAGGGCGATCTGCTGAAGCCGTTTCTCGCGGCAGGAAGCACACTGCCGCGAGAGTTCGATGTGATCGTCAGCAACCCTCCTTATATAGGTCGCGACGAGGAGCTGACGCTCGAGCGCGAGGTGCGAGACCATGAGCCGCACTCGGCGCTTTTCGCGGGAGCGACGGGGCTCGAACTTTACGGACCGCTCGTGGAACAGGCCGGCGTGCTGCTGAAGGATCGCGGCATTCTGGCGCTCGAGCTGGGCCACGACTCTGACGATTACGTTCGCGATCTTTTTGACAAGCAGAGCGGCTGGACCAACGTGGCTGTGACGATCGACCTTGCCGGAATCCCGCGCGTGCTTGCGGCGCAGCGTTCCCGCTAAGCGCTGAGCGATTGCGCCGGATTCGCGCGGCGCGTTACCCTCAAATCGGTTCCCTGCCATGCAGAAGCTCGCCCAATTTCGCGCGAAGCACGACGAAGCGCTCGCGCCGACGGCCGAATCGCCGACGCCGATTCTGCACGTGGATATGGACGCGTTTTTCGTTTCGGTGGAGTTGTTGGCGCGGCCGGAGCTGATTGGCAAAGCGGTAATTGTCGGCGGGGATCGCGATCAGCGCGGCGTGGTGACTTCGGCGAGTTACGAAGCGCGGAAATTCGGCGTGCATTCGGCGATGGCGCTGCGCACGGCGGCGAAACTTTGCCCGCACGCGATTTTTCTGCACAGCCACTATGAGCGGTACGGCGAGTATCACGACCGGGTGGCGACGATTCTTTCGAAGTACTCGCCGGTTGTGGAGATGGCGTCGATCGACGAGGCTTATCTGGATCTTTCCGGGACGGAGCGGATGCACGGGCCGTCGCTCGCGGCTGCGGACAAATTGTTGCGCGAGATTACCGCTTCGACTTCGCTTCCCTGCTCGGGCGGCCTTGCTGCGACGCGGCTCGTAGCGAAAATCGCGAGCGATCAGGCGAAGCCGCGAGGCCTCGTGTGGGTCGCACCGGGAAGCGAGCCGAAATTTCTGGCGCCGCTGCCCGCGAGGCGAATTCCTGGAATTGGAAAAGTGACTGACGCCGCGCTGCAAGATCTTTCGATTCACACGGTCGAGCAACTGCAGGCGCTCTCAATCGAAAAACTCGAAGCGACATTCGGACGCTGGGGCACGGCGCTCTATCGCAAAGCGCGCGGGATCGACTCGTTTGAATTTTTCCTGGATGCCGAGCCGAAGTCGGTGTCGCACAACCAGACGTTTGGCGAGGACACGAAGGATCGCGCGCTGCTGGAATCGACGCTGAGCTTTTTGTGCCAGAAGGGTGCGAAGCGTATGCGCGAGGCGGGACTTTACGCGCGCACCGTGACGCTGACCATTCGCTACGCGAATTTCAAGACGATTACGCGAAGCCACACGCTGGCTGAGCCGTTTGATGTGGACGCGATTTTCATGGAGACGATTCGCGCGCTATTTCAGGAAGCGTGGGACGGCAAGGCGATGCTGCGGTTGGTTGGCGTGGCGCTGACGCAATTTTCGGGCGCGCCTGGACAACTCGATCTGCTGGATGCGGACCGTCGCGAGAAGCTCGACCGGCTCGCGAAGACGACGGACAAGCTGCGCGACAAATTTGGATTCACGAAGGTTCAATTCGGCGGTTCGCTCGCGCCTCCAGCGGCGAAGAAACCCGCGAAGCCGTCGAAGTAGCGAATCAAGCGCACCCGCGCGTTTGAACGATGCGCGACTGCGCCAACACCAAGCCTGCTC
>JABDGF010000055.1 GCA_013286165.1 Acidobacteriota bacterium
CCGCGGCTCCCGGTGCTTGCGTGTGTAGGCTATTCGTCGAAACAAACGTAAAATCGAGGGCACTAGGAGTTTGGTTAGTTCGAGTCCCGACCTGTGAATACGAGGCCCTCGCCGCGCGACGAAATCGTCATCACCCATGAAGATGTGGACCGCGCGCGGGATCGTGCGCGAGTGGTGGATGCGCGATCGAGCACGGGAGCGTGGTCACGGCTGCGTTTATTGTGGTTGCTGGTCGGGCCGGGAATTCTGGTGATGCTTGGCGAGAACGATGGGCCGAGCATGCTGGCGTACGCCGCGACCGGCGCGAAGTACGGAATTGGTTTTTTCCTTCCTTTTGTAGTGCTCACCTTTGCGATGGCTATCGTGGTGCAGGAAATGACGGTACGGCTCGCGGCCGCGACGCATCGAGCGCACGCGGAATTGATTTTCGAGCGATTCGGCCCGTTCTGGGGCTGGTTTTCGATGATGGACCTGGCTCTCGGAAATTTTCTGACGCTGATTACGGAGTTCATCGCGGTGCGCGCTGGGTTGGGATTTTTCGGGGTGCCGCCGTGGGTGAGTGTGCTTGCGGCTGTGGTGATCCTCTATCTCGCGTTGCTGACGCACCGTTACTGGACGTGGGAGCGGCTCACGCTGGCGGCGGCGCTGGTGAATTTGATTTTCGTTCCGGTAGCGCTGATGAGCCATCCGGATTGGCACGCAGTGGGGCGCGCGTTTGCGACGTGGAAGCCGCTGCCGCAAGGAAAGACATCCGAAGTGCTCGAGCTGCTGCTCGCGGTGATTGGCGCAACGGTGACGCCGTGGATGCTTTTCTTTCAGCAGTCCGCGACGGTGGATAAAGGCCTGACGCGACAGGACATTCGCTACGGGCGCCTCGATACGATTATTGGCGCGGTGCTGGCGGGTGCCGCGGGCGTTGCGACGATCGTGGTGACGAATCTTTTGTTTCAGCACCAGATGAACGCGGACGATTTTCAGGCGGCGGAGTTTGCGCAGGCCCTGCAACCGTGGATTGGAAAACTCGGCGCTTCACTTTTTGCGATTGGAATTGTGGAGGCGGGGATTGTGGCGTCGATCACGATTTCCACTTCGTCTGCGTACGCGTTTGCGGAAGTGGCGCAGACGCCGCACAGCTTGAATCTGCCGATCAAGGAAGGGCGCGCGTTTTATTCGGTGCTTTTCTTGCTGGCGGCTGCCGCGGCGGGAATCGTGCTGATTCCGGGTTTGCCGCTGGTGCCGGTGGTGCTGCTGGTGAATGTGATTGCGGTGCTGGCGATGCCGCCGGCGCTGGTGTTCCTTTTCATGTTGGTAAATGACCGCGAACTCATGGGCGATTTGATCAGCCCGCTGTGGGCGAACGTGCTGGCGACGATCGTGGTGATTATTCTGACGGGCGCGGGTGTGATGTTTGGCATCAGTATTCTTGCGCCGAACGTGCTGAGCGTTTTTGGCGGGAAGTGAGGTGCGGCGATGACTCCATCGGAATCTGGACAGAAATCGATTGAGGTGAGCCCGGCGGCGAAGGACATGGTGATGTCGTCGCTGGAGCGCGAGCAGCTGACGGGAATGAAGAAACAGATTCTACCGCGGCGGAAGCTGGCGGGCGTGGAAGTGGCGGTGCTGTGGTCGCTGCGGGTTTACCTGGTTTTTATGGTCGGCGTTGATTCCACTCGCCGCATTTCTTCTTGTTCTCAGCAGCCTCGGAAGCGTCGCCGCGTGGCTCGCCGCCATGTCCCGCATTCCATTCGTCGCCGGCATCGACCGTTTCCTGCCCCCGGCGTTCGCACGCCTGCACCCGAAATGGGGCACACCTTATGTCCCACTACTCACGCAAGCCGTACTCGCTGCAGTTTTTGTGTTTTTGGGGCAGGCGGGAACTTCCGTGCGTGGCGCCTACGACGTGCTGCTCAGCATGACCATCATCGTTTACTTCGTGCCTTACGTGATGGTCTTCGCCGCGCTCATCAAGCTGCAGCGCGAACCGGCGGGGCCGGAAGTGATGCGCGTCCCAGGCGGGAAACCCGTCGCCATGATCGCAGGCACCGTCGGTGTGATCACTAGCGTTCTCACTATCGTCTTCTCAGCATTCCCGCCGGCCGACGAGCCGCACAAATCTCTCGCACTGATCAAAGAACTCGGCCTCGTCGGAATTTTGCTCGCCATCGGCGTTGCCATTTTCATCTTCGGCAAACGCTCGGCCCGCGCACGCTCGTGAGCGCCGCCCCTACGATCTCACGTCGCCAGCAGCGCGCTCGCAATCAACGCCAGCACAATTCCCGCCGCCTGCTTCCCCGAAAGCCTCTCATGCAGCAGAGCAACGCTGAGCAGAATCGTCACCAGCGGGTACAACGCAGACAGCACCACCACCGTTGACGTCTTCCCATCGATCAGCGCCGCGAAGAAAGTCAAAAATCCCACGAACGCGCAGAACCCACCCAGAGCCGCCCACGTGAATCCCGGCGTCGTCCATTCCACGTGGAATTTTTCGAGCACCAGCACGATCAGCGCAAACGCAAGCACTCCCACGGTCTGAAACAAAATCGACTGCCGCGGCTTCGTGTAATTCGCCGCCAGCTTGCTGAAGACGCCCCACAATCCCCACGTCAGCACGGTCAACGCCGTATATCCCATCCAAGGCTTCACTGGTCCCCCCAAACGGCCGCGAGACAACGCACACAACGCCGTCGCGCCTCAAAAGAGCGCCATCATCCTCGAATTCAAATGGGGAATCAACGCATACAGAACGGTCACAAAAGCAAAACGTCCGGCTCCATTCAGGCGGCCGGGCGTTTCGCATCAAGCGGAGGGAAACTAAATTTTCAGTGAGCCTTGTAAAGGTCCGGCAGCTCTTTCTTCAGGTTCGCCACCTTCGGCGCATCGTTCATCATGATGTAGGTGTTGTACGGATTCTTGTCGGCGAAATCCTGGTGATAATCTTCCGCCTGATAAAACGCCGAGTACGGCGTCAGTTCCGTCACGATCGGCTGCGGGTACACCTTCGCTCCATTCAGCTGATCGATGTACGCCTTCGCGATGCGCTGCTGCGTGTTACTGGTGAAGAAAATT
Organism: Acidobacteriota bacterium; assembly: GCA_013286165.1. Lineage (GTDB taxonomy): Bacteria > Acidobacteriota > Terriglobia > Acidiferrales > UBA7541 > Palsa-295. Next base: position 3,067 of record JABDGF010000055.1, read on the forward strand.
GCAGAGCGATACTGCGTGCCGCTGTCCGGCCCCTGCCGGTCCAGCTCCGTGGGATCGTGCGCCACCGAGAAGAACACCTTTAGAAGCTGCCCAAACGTCACCTTCGACGGATCGTAAACGATCTTCACCGATTCCGCGTGTCCCGTCGCGCCGGAGCTCACTTGCTCGTAGCTCGGATTTTTCACCGTGCCACCCGCGTAGCCCGCCGTCGCCGACTTCACGCCCTTCACATGCTCAAACACCGACTGAATTCCCCAGAAACATCCGCCGGCCAGCACCACCGTCTGTTGGCCCTTCGCGGTCGCAATCGGCTCATCCACCACCGGATTCGGAATCGCCACCGCGGCGGTCGTCGTGCTCGGCGCAATCATCGTCAGCACGGTCATCAACCCCACCATCACTGCCAAACCCACCAAAAACGAGCGAATCATGGCGAAACTCCTTCTTTCGAAGCCCTGCTTCGAAACGCTTTTCCGCCCCACCTCTAGTACGCAGCCGGCAGCCTATTCGATTCCCATTCCCGCCGAAAAGATACAACGGCTGCCCGTCCACCAAAGACCGACAAAACACATTGGAATCTGCTACTTTAGCGCTTCAGCTTAAGGAGCGCGCTTCCCGATGACCGATGGTAGCCAGATCGATTCAAACTCTTCGGAGTTAGGGACGAGCGCCGAAGCGCCCGCCGGGAAACTGATCGCCTGGGCCAGCCTGGTCTTCGCGCTGGTTCAAAGCAACTGCTCCGTCATCATCGTCGTCAGCCGCATCCGCACCCTCGTCGGCATGGCGCCACTCGCCGCCGTCACGGCGGGTTACGTACAAGCTACCGGTATTCATGCCAACGCGATTCGCTACCCAATGATGGGCTTTGCTCTAGTCGGCGCCCTCGTAAACCTCTACTTCGTTGGCCGCATCCGCCGCCTGCGCGCCCATCCCGGCTCGCCGCAACCCGAAGAAAAAGTCGCGCCGTCGAAACTGAACACCGAGCGGCTTCAGATTGCGCTATCGATCATCACCTGTCTGCTGCTTCTGGCCGAGTGGGTCGCGCATACGATCATCTACCGCGCGGCGTAGCGACCGGCAAAATCATCACGCCGCGCCCGTCAACCGACGGACAGCAGTTCTTCGTAGAACCCGCCAATCTCTTTCGCGCGATCGACGAAGTGAATCTCCAAAATCCAGTACCGCTCTTGCCCGTTCGCATCCGGGTCGCGCATCCGCAAGTTGTTCTTCGGATGGACGTAGAGCGAGATCTTGTCCTGCGGAATCCGCTCGTGCGGAAATTGCCCGATTAGGTGTCCCGCGATCGGCCCGCCAAATTCCCACCCTCGCTTCACAGCCATTTCTTCGCAGTAAGCAAACAGCTCGTTCGCGCGAATCTCCGGATGCTGCTTGTAATACTGTTTGCCCTCGCGGAACGCATCCTCGATATCGTCGCGTAGCTTCAGCCTCACCGGATCGGATCCAACCACGAACGTCCGCCCGAAATCCGCCTCCCACTTCTCAAACACCGGCCCCAGATCGATAAACACGATGTCGTCGTTCTGCACCGTCAAGTTCGGCGGATTTTCGTCGTAGGGCTCGAGCGTATTCCGCCCCGTGCGCACGATCCGCTTGTGCCAGTACGTATCCACACCGAACATCTCCGCCGCCAGCGCGTAGATGTCCTCGTTGATCTGCGTCTCCGTAACGCCGGCGCGGATCAGATTTTTCGCGTCAGCCGCTTTAAATAGCGCGTCGGCCTTCTGCTGCGCTTCCCACAGTTGTGTTGCCCGATCGGTTCCGAGTCCTGGCATGGTCAAAAGCCTAGCACGTGATATTTTTTAAGCCTTCGCGAATTTCATCGCCAGCGAATTCATGCAGTAGCGCAATCCCGTCGGCTGCGGCCCGTCGTTAAATACGTGCCCCAGATGCGCGACGCAGAGCCGGCACGATACCGCCGTTCGCTCCATTCCCAGCGACGAGTCCGTCGTCTCGATCACATTCTCGCTCGCAATCGGCGCCCAGAAACTCGGCCAGCCCGTGCCCGACTCAAACTTCGTGTTGGCGCTGAATAGGGCGTTGTCGCAGCAGATGCACCGGAACACACCCTTGTCATGCACGTTGAGAAGTGTTCCCGTGAACGGCCGCTCCGTCCCCGCGTTGCGTGTGATCTCATACTCGTCGGGTGTGAGCTGCTTGCGCCACTCCTCGTCGCTCTTCACCACTTGCGGCTCCGATACGACGCCCAACTTTTTCCCCGCATCCGAAAACTGCACGATCTTCACCAGCTTCGGCGCGCCACCCGCATAATACGGATTCGCCTGCACCTTCTCTCTCGTCCAAAAATGCCACAACACCACACCACCCGCGATCGACGCCGCCGCGCGGAAAAAACTCCGGCGATCTACTCCGTTAGAAGTCTTCCCTTCCGTAAGAATCGGCTTATCCATGGCTAGCTCTCCTGACAAAATCTATCCAAACGTAAACGCATACGCCTGAACGCCCGCGTCCAGGAACTGAATCTCAAACGTGCGATCTTCAACCTTCCCCGTCTGCCGGATCAGCTGGTACAGCCGGTAGCCCTGCACCACGCCATTCCCATTTTCATCCACGTCCATGCCGTGACTCGCGCCCGGCGCCGCGCCATCGATCGTCACGCGGAAGCGCACCGGCTTCCCGTCCGCGCCCGGCCCCAGCACCAAATGCAAATCCCGCGCGTGAAATCGAAAGACGATCGCGCCCGGCGCACTCGCAAGCGCCGCGTGCTCGTCACTCACTTCCCACTTTCCCTCGAGTCCCCACTGATTCAAATTCAGCCGCGTCGGCAGAGAATATTTCTGCGCCATGTCCGCCGCAATGTCCCCCGGCCCTGCGAAATTCTGCCCGCGCGCGTATCCCACATACGTCTCCGGCGACTGCACATCATTCGAATCCGCCGCCGCTTCCGCGCCCGCACCCTTCACATCCACCACACCCGCCAAATTAAAATTCGCGTTTCGTTCCTTCAACAGCTCCTGAATCACGCGCTCGCTCTCGTCGTACTCGCCCTCACCGAAATGGTGGTAGCGAATCACTCCGTTCGCGTCGATGAAGTAGTGCGCCGGCCAATACTGATTATTGAAAGTTTTCCAAATCGCGTAGTTGCTATCGAGCGCCACCGGATAGGTGATCTTCAAATCCTGCACAGCCTTCGCTACGTTCGCAGGGTCCTTCTCAAACGCAAACTCCGGCGTATGAACCCCAATCACCATCAGCCCATCACTCTTATATTTCTCCGCCCACGCCTCCGTGTACGGAATCGCGCGCAGGCAGTTAATGCACGAATAGGTCCAGAAATCGATCACCACCACTTTGCCGCGCAGCTCTTCGCTCGTCAGCGGCGGCGAATTGAGCCAGCTCACCGCGCCACCCAAACTCGGCATCGCGCCTTCGTTCGCCAACTTCACCGTCGCGCCATGCACTGCCGCGCCGCTCGTCGCAGCGCTCGCGCCGTTCGCGCCCGCCGGCCGCAACCGATCGACCAGCTTTTGCTCGAATCCCGACGTGCTCGACGCCAGTGACACGCGCGCCAGCAATCCCGTCTCGAGCCCCGACGCAATCGCTACCACGCCCACCAGCACCGCCACACCCAGCCCGCGCCGGATCCATTCCTCCGCGCCCAGCGATCGCTTCATCAGCCCAAAAAATTTCTTCCCCGCCAGCAGCGCGAGCGCAAGCGACGCAGCCGCGCCCAGCGCAAACGCCAACAACAAAATCGCAGACCGCGCACTCGCCCCTTCCACCGCCGCCCCCGTCAAAATTAATCCGAGAATCGGCCCCGCGCACGGCACCCACAAAAGTCCCGTCGAAACTCCGAGCAGTAGCGACCTACCGACACTCGGCGCGCTTTGTCCATCTTGCTGCTGCGCCTTCGCGCCCAGCCTCACAAACGGCCGCGACAAAAATTCCGCCAAACTCGGAAACAGTAGTGCGAGACCCATCACCGCGAAAATCACGAGTGCGATGTAGCGCCCGTACTGATTCGCGCGCCCCACCCACGCGCCCGCCACCGTCGCCAACGCCGCCACCGCCGCAAACGTCAGCGCCATCCCGCCAAGCATCGGCAGCCCGCTCCGCCGGAACGGCTGGTCCGCGCGCGCAAACACGAATGGAAGCACCGGCAGAATGCACGGGCTCACGATCGTCAGCACGCCCCCGATGAACGCCAGCACGTACAGCAGCATCGCCGCTCCTAACCTCAACCTATCGAATTAGATACTGCATCCTGCGAACGGTTCCAACCACTTCGGTCGCCCTCAGCCTCTTAAGTCGCAGCGTATCTTATATATAAAGTACGCTTCTTTCGGCGCCTCGGATGTCAAACGTATGTCACGCCCCGCGCCCGTCCGCCGCCCCTCCAACCCTCTTTGACGCCGCACCCACTTTTCTGGTATTTGCTAGTATCAGCGTCATTTAGCGGGCCCGCACACCTGCGGCAAACTCGCGCGCCAAAGCATCTAACCAGTCTCTGCCAGCCGCACCGTTCCGCCGACGTCGATGAGTAAGCCTAGAAAACCCGCGCCCTCTGCCGAACCAGCTACAGCCGCGCCGACGCCCGCATCGCACACAAACGCTCTCGACCTTTTTCACTCGCCGGTTCGCGATTGGTTCGAAGCCGTTTTCCCCGGCGCCACCAAGCCGCAAGCGCTCGTCTGGCCCGCCATCGCTCGCGGCGATTCCACTCTGATTCTCGCGCCCACCGGCACCGGCAAAACTCTCGCGGCCTTCCTCTGGTGCATCAACCGCCTGATGTTCGCGCCCGTCCCCGAAAAATCTCAGCGCTGCCGCGTACTCTACATCTCGCCTATTAAAGCGCTCGCCGCGGACGTCGAACGCAACCTCCGCGCCCCGCTCGTCGGCATTGCGCAAGCCGCCAAGCGCGCGGGCGTCGAATATCACGAACCCGTTGTCGCCGTTCGTACCGGCGACACTCCCGCCGCCGAACGCGCCCGCTTCCTCCGCCATCCTTCCGACATTCTGATCACCACGCCCGAATCTCTCTACCTGCTTCTCACTTCGAATGCGCGCGAATCACTCCGCGCCATCGAAACCGTCGTCATCGACGAAATTCACGCGCTCGTTCCCACGAAGCGCGGCACGCATCTCGCTCTTTCGATCGAGCGCCTCGAACGCCTCACCGGGCGCAAGCTCCAGCGCATCGCGCTCTCCGCCACCCAGCGTCCGCTCGAAGAAGTCGCGCACTTCCTCGGCGGCGCCGACGTCGCGAACAGCGCCGCAGCGGCCGCCGACACGCACGCAGACGCGTCGACTGATACAAACGACGACGCGCTCCTCGAAACCGAATCCTCCGTCGTCGCTCCCGCCTACCGCCCCGTAACCATCATCGACGCAAGCGAACCCAAACGGCTCGACCTCAAAGTCGAAGTCGCCGTCGAAGACATGGCACGTCTCGACACCATCGATCCGCTTCCGAGCGGCGCCGCTTCACAAGGTCCCAAGCGCCCGTCGATCTGGAGCGCGATTCACCCGAAGCTTCTCGAACTCGTCCGCTCGCACCGCTCCACTTTGATCTTCGTCAACAATCGCCGACTCTCCGAACGCATCGCCGCCGCCATCAACGACCTCGCCGGTGAGTCTCTAGTCCGCGCGCACCACGGCAGCGTCGCTCTCGCTCAGCGCAAAGACATTGAAGACCGCCTCAAGCTTGGTTCGCTCCGCGGCCTCGTCGCCACCTCTTCGCTCGAACTCGGCATCGACATGGGCGCGATCGATCTCGTCATCCAAATCGAATCGCCCACTTCCGTCGCAAGCGGCATGCAGCGCGTCGGCCGCGCCAATCATCGCGTCGGCGCCGTCAGCCCGGCCGTAATCTTTCCGAAGTATCGCTCGGACCTAGCCGCCTGCGCCGCCATTACGCACGCAATGTACCAGGGCGCAGTCGAAGCCGTTCACTACCCGCGCAATCCGCTCGACGTGCTCGCGCAGCAAATCGTCGCCATGGTCGCGATGGATCCATGGGATGCCACCGAACTCTACAACGCCGTTCGCGCCGCCGCACCCTTCGCCACTCTCACGCGTCCCATCTTCGAAGGCGTGCTGGACATGCTTTCCGGCCGTTACCCTTCCGAAGAATTCGCCGAGCTGCGCCCGCGCATCACCTGGGATCGCCTGTCGCACAAAATCACCGCACGCGAAAGCGCGCGTCGCGTCGCCGTCATCAACGGCGGCACGATTCCCGACCGCGGCCTCTACGGCGTCTTCCTGGCCGATGCTGTGAAAGGTGCACGCGTCGGCGAACTCGACGAAGAAATGGTCCACGAAACTCGCGCGGGAGACACGATCGCCCTCGGCGCCACCACCTGGCGCATCGAAAATATTCTTCATGATCGTGTGATCGTGACGTCCGCTCCCGGCGAGCCCGGAAAAATGCCGTTCTGGCATGGTGACGCAGCGGGCCGCCCCGCCGAATTCGGCGCGCGCATCGGGCAAATGTCCCGCGAGCTGCTCGCGATGCCTCGCCCCGTCGCGTACGCGAAGCTCTCCAACGAACACAGCCTCGACGCCAACGCCTCCGAAAATCTTCTGCGCTACCTCGAAGACCAGCAAGCCGCCACGCGCTCGATTCCCAGCGACGAGCACATCGTCATCGAAGTGTGCCGCGACGAAATGGGCGACCGCCGCGTCTGCGTGCTCACGCCGTTTGGCTCGCGTGTCCACGCGCCATGGTGCATGGCCGTCACCGCAAAGCTCCGAGACGAACTCGGTTGGGAAGTCGAATCCATGTGGACCGACGACGGATTCGTCATCCGCCTCCCGGAAAACGAATCTCCCGTCGAATCCGCGATGTTCCTTACTACGCCGGTCGAGATGAAGACGCTCGTGCTTCGCCAGCTCGGCTCCACCTCGATGTTTGCGGCCAAATTTCGCGAGGCCGCCGCGCGCGCTCTGCTTCTTCCGCGCCGTCGCGCCGGCCAGCGCACTCCGCTGTGGCAGCAACGCAAACGCGCCGCCGACTTACTCGCCGTCGCCGCACGCTTTTCATCGTTCCCGATTCTTCTCGAAGCCTATCGCGAGTGCATTCGCGACATTTTCGACCTTCCGGCCGTCGGCGGCATCCTCGCGAAAATTCAGCGCGGCGAAATCCGCGTATCGATGCTCGAATCCGATAAGCCGTCGCCGTTCGCTGGCTCTCTGCTCTTCGGTTACATAGCGAATTACATTTACGACGGCGACGCGCCGCTTGCCGAACGCCGCGCCCAGGCGCTCTCCATCGATCAGTCGCAGCTCGAAGAGCTACTCGGTGACACCGACCTCCGCGAAGTGCTTGATCCCGCAGCGCTCGATGAAGTCGAAGCCACGCTTCAGTCGCTCGCGCCCGAGTATCGCGCGCAGCACACCGACGGCGTCCACGACCTGCTTCTCAAACTCGGCGACCTCACCGACGCCGAACTGCGCGCCCGCTCGATCGACGAAGCCACCGCCGGCACCCTTTCCGAATTGGTCGATGCCCGTCGCGCCGTCCGCGTCCGCATCGCCGGCGAATATCGGTACATTCCTGTTGAATTCGCCGCGCGTTACCGCGACGCGCTCGGCACGCCGCTGCCGCCTGGACTCGCCGAAGTGTTTCTCTCGAGCGTCGATGGAGCTCTCGCTGAAATCGTTCGCCGCTACGCGCGCACGCACTTGCCTTTCACCCCTGCCGAACTCGCCGGCCGCTACGGCCTCGACATTACCGATGTCGAGCCGCTCCTTCGCGCGCTCCACAGCCAGGGAAAACTACTCGAGGGCGAGTTCCGTCCGAGCGGCCGCCACCGCGAGTGGTGCGATCCCGAAATTCTCAAGAAAATCCGCCAGAAGAGTCTTGCTCGCCTTCGCCGCGAGATCGAACCGGTCGAGCAGCGAACTTTTGCGCGCTTCGCCGTTCGCTGGCAGGGCGTGGCCGCTCCGCGTCGCGGCGTGAATGCACTGCTCGACGCGATCGAATCGCTGCAGGGCGCCGCGCTCCTCGCCTCCGAACTCGAACGCGACATTCTTCCGGCCCGCATCGCCGACTATCGCCCCGGCGAAATCGACGCGCTCATGGCCGCGGGCGAAGTCGTTTGGGTCGGCGTCGATCAGGTCGGCGATCGCGATGGCCGCGTCGCTCTATATCTCACCGAATCGTTGCCGCTGCTTCTGCCTCCACGCGATCCCGCAGCCGCGACCGTCGCGCCCAGCGAACGCGGCCAGAAAACCCTCGACTACCTCAGGCAGCACGGCGCTTCCTTCTTTTCGGAAATGTATGCTGCCACCGGCGGCGGATTCCCAGGCGACACCACAGAAGCGCTCTGGCAACTCGTCTGGTCCGGCCTCGTCACCAACGACACGTTTCATCCGCTTCGCAATCTCATCCAGCCGTACGATTCGAAGCGCAAGCGCGACGAATTTACCGACGTCCGCCCGGGCTCGCCCGAGTTTTTGAGCCGTATGCGTTCGCGCACCTCGCGCGGAGGCCCCGCACAAGGCCGCTGGTCGTTGATTCGCCCTCGCGTCACGGCAACACACAACGCCACGGAGTGGAGTGCTGCTATCTCGCAGCAGCTCCTCGTGCGCCACGGCATCGTGATGCGCGAGACGGCCGCCGCCGAAAATATTCACGGCGGCTACAATTCCGTCTATCCCTCGTTGCGCACAATGGAGGAAAGCGGCTGGATTCGCCGCGGCATGTTTGTGGCTGGAATGGGCGCCGCGCAGTTCGCTCTACCGGCCGCAGTCGATATTCTTCGCAGCCTGCGCATCGATCCGCCCGCGCCGGAAGCCGTTTACGTCAGCGCCACCGATCCCGCAAATCCGTATGGCGCGCTTCTCCCGTGGCCTCGCCCCGCAAGCGACTCCGATTCGCAGAACGACGCCAACGCCGACGGCCAGCCGATGCTCGCGCGCTCCAGCGGCGCCTCCGTGATCCTCATCGACGGCTCGCTCGCTGCCTATTTCCGCCGCCGTAATCCCGCAATTCGCGTTTTACTGCCCGACCAGGAACCCGAGCGCACGCATTACGCCGAGCAACTCGCCAAGAAGCTTGCCGAAGTCGCCATCCGCCGCCAAACGCGTCGCGGCGGCCTTTTGATCGGCACGATCAGCGGTGCGCACGCGCGCGAACACTTCCTCGCGCGCTTCCTCGAAGAAGCCGGCTTCGTCGATACCGCACAGGGCTTCCAGATGCGCCGCATCACTCCCATCGCTCTTCCCGCAACCGACGAACCCACCACAGAGCCAGAAGACGACGAAATCTCTGGCGTCTCCGAGACCGCGTAGTCATGCCCGAAGGCGACACAATCTTTCGCGCCGCCCGCACGTTGCGGCTTGGCCTCGGCGGCCAAAAGGTGACCCGCTTCGAATCCACTTACCCGAAA
>JABDGF010000056.1 GCA_013286165.1 Acidobacteriota bacterium
CGCCGCTCAAGCTCGCGTAAACGTTCCCGCGCGCGGAGTCGTGTGCACCGGGCGTGCCGTGTGAATCGACGTGAGGCGCTCCAACGAATTGTTCGTGGTGATAATCGAATTTCGCGAAAGCCGCCGACTGTCGCGACGTCGGCGGCGCGCCAAAAAGTTGATGTTCCGCGCTCAGTTGCTTGGCGTTGTCATGTGACGCCGGGGCGAGGACGGCACCGTGAATTTCAGGCGGCTCTGCTTTCGCGGGAGCCGGCGAAGCGGCACGAAGTTGGACCTCCGCCGCGTCGCGAATGGCGCGGGGTTCCTGCGCGAGGTCGCGGACACGCTGGTGAGGATCGAAGTTCGCACGCGTCATTTCGAGGTGGCCATTCTTTGGTTCGACGAAAAACAAGCCGTGGCGCAGATTGCCGGGCGTCACGCTGGTTTTGTCTCCGGGATGACGCGGAACGAATGCATTTCGCGAATTTACGCTCATCCATTCCCGTGGCGGGTGCGGCGGGTGATGGTGCTTCGGAAACACCTTCACGTACTGCTGTGCGTGGGCGGAGTAGACCCAGCCGCCGTACCGGCAGCCGGGATTACTCCACGCGCGCTGCGGAATGAGATTTGTCTGTTCCTGCAGCACGCGCTGTTCTTCCTCGGGCGAAAACACCACGACATCGCGCGTGCCGTTGAATGCCAGGTTGCAGCCGTTTTGCGCGGTGCGGACGGAAAGTTTTTTCGGGTAGCCGGGGTATTGCGACGTGCCCGAGGCTTCCGCCAGGAGGCCAGCGACTGAAACCACGTTGCGCGAATCGGCGGACAATTGAGAATTGTGAGGCGCCGCCGGAGCTTGCTGAGCGATCCCTCCAGAGCCTGCAGCGTACGACGCGCCGGTCACATCAATGAACGGCGCATCGGCCATTGTGGGGATGCCGCGCGGCTCAAGCGTTTCACCGGGTGCGAGCGGCGCCGGATCTCCGGCCGCGGTCCAGCACGTGCCGTACGGCGCGCAAGGCGTGAACGTGCCGCTTTGATAGAGTTCGAGGAGGCCGGGAATCGGCGCGTCCATTCCGGACGCCGCTAGCGCCTTCGCCATCCTTGCGTCGCGTGACGCCTTCTGCGCCTGCACCCAGAAATCAAAATCGTCGGGTGTACTGGAAATAATGTTGAACGGCGTTTGCTGCCCGTCCACCACGCGAGAAACGCTGGACTGGCCGTAGAACATCGGTTTTGTGAGGCCGTCCGTGGCTGCTTCGAAGATGGCGTCTTTGGCCTGGGGCGTGATCGCGACGCCATCCAGAAAACTATCGATGCGCACGAAGGGCGAAAAGCCGGCGCCCATGTGTAGCGCGTACGTGGAAGTGTCGATTTCGAATTGTTCGTTGGGCTCGAAGCGGCCGGTGATGGTGGCCTCACCGGTGACCAACTGAACCGCGCTGTACGGCGTCCCGTTATGCGACAAAAGACTGTGAAACAGGAGCAGGGAATTCTCTCCGACGTAGAGCACCGAGCCGGACTGGAATTCAATTTGCGCGCGGCCGTCTTTGCCCGTTGCGAGGGAATAAAATTCGCGGATGGGCATGCCAGCTTGGGCGACGCTCCAGCTTTTCTTCAAGTCGGCGTTCTGGTTGGACGGATCGCCCTCGTTGTAACGCACGTCGCCCTGCACTTCGACTACGCGGACGATTTCCGCTTCGAAGCCGGGTAGCCACTTTTCTTTATCTTTGTTGGAAGCGTTCGCGGCGGGAACGCAAAGTAGCGCAGCGAGTGCGATGAATCCAAAAGCCCGGATCGACGGCTGGGGACCGTGCATCGGAGCCTCCTTTGTTCCTAAATCAGTTGTCGTTCGTAGGGACGAAGCAGGGGCGCGCGAGGTTACATGAAAGGTTAGTAGGCTGGACCTAAATAGGAGCGGGTGCCGATGTGAGACGGGTTACATAACGACTCCGCAGCTGAAACCGCTAGCGCCGTGCATGCGTCAACTTAACTGAAGGAAGTAGCGCGACGCGTGGCTGCTGTACCGGAGTGGTACGAGTGAGGCCTGTTCGCCCCGCGACTAGTCCTCGACGGCGGGGAGGCTGAGACGGTCGCGCACGGTGAGTCGATCGACGTGGAGGCTTTCGACGTCGAGCTCGTCGATGCGCACTTTTTTCAGGCGCAAATTTCCCACGAACGCGCGTCGGATCACCAGGCGGCCGATGGCCAGCGCTCCAATCGCGACGGCGCCCACGGCAATCGCGCCGAGCGCGAGCGCTCCCAGCGCGGCCGCGCCGCCCGCCGCCGCTCCCGTTGCTGTTGAACGCACCTGAATGTCTCGTCGCATCGCTCGTCGCCTCCACTTCTTGTACGTGCTGCGCGTGATTTTACCGTGGAATAGCCTGCCGCGCAGGCTGTTCTCGGACGATTCGAGAACGCACGTTCGTGTTTGGTCGCTCACGGCGTGCCCAACTGAACGAAGCAACCGTCTTTGTGGCTGTGCGCGCGCTCCGATTTGGATCTAGCCCTCACCTGAATGCTGTGATCGCCAGCGAACAGCCTGCGCGGCAGGCTATTCCACGCGTTGCGCTGCGCTTCAACTCTTGGTACAAGTGTGCGGGGCGTGGCGCACGATTTCACGGAGACATCACACAACATGATTCGAAGATTTGCATTCGCGGCGGTCGTGGTGAGCGCGTTGAGTTTCGCGGCTGCGCCATGGGCCAGTGCGCAGGCGGGCGGCGCGCAGTCGCCATCGAGGAGCGACCGCGTGCTCGACGAAATGAAGCAGCTCACCGAAGCTCCAGGGCCTCCGGGCGCCGAAGGCCCGGTGCGCGATTTGATGACGCAATACATGAAGCCGTACGCGACGAAAATTTCGTACGACGGGCTCGGCTCGGTGATCGCGCAGCAGGGAACCACCGGCCCGCGCATCATGGTGGATGCGCACATGGACGAGCTGGGCGCGGAAGTCCGCCATATCCGGCCCGACGGGTACATCTCCGTTCAGATGCTCGGCTACTGGCTGCCGCAGGCCCTCGCCGATCAGCGCTGGACGATTCTTGGATCGAAAGGTCCGGTGCTCGCCATCTCGCAGTTGCTCGACGCGCACGTGAGCGGAGAATTCCGGCGCACGGTCGACGATCACACCGAATATTTCATGGATATCGGCGCGAAGAACGCTGCCGACGCGACGTCGATGGGAATTTCGCCGGGCGACCCGATCGTGCCGGTGTCGCCGTTTGAGATCCTGCCGAACGGGCGCTACCTCGCGAAGGCCTGGGACGATCGCGTTGGTTGCATCGCGATGATCGAAGCCGCGCGGCGCTTGGCCACCGAGCAGCACCCGAATCAAATTTTCTACACTGCGACCATTCAGGAGGAAGGTTCGGAGGAAATGCGCGGCGCGATCACGTCTGCGCACATCATCAATCCGGATATTGGTATCGCGCTCGAGGTGGGCATCACGAACGACACGCCGGGCAATCGCCCCGAAGCTGCGCTCGAAACGCTGGGCGGCGGGCCGGGCATAATGCTCTACGGCTTCAGCGAATTTCCGAATCGGAATCTGGTGGCGTTCATGAAGGCGACCGCGGCGGAGGAGAATATTCCGTTGCAATACGACTTCGTGCAGGGATTCGGCGACGACGCAGGCGCGATCAAGCTGAACGGCGGCGGCGTCCCAGTCACCACGCTCCTGGTGCCGACGCGCAGCACCCACACGCACAACGGCATCATCGACCGCCAGGACTTCGAACAGACCGTCGACTTGCTAGTAGCGATGCTACAAAAACTAGACGCCGACACAGTAGCCCGCATCAAGAGCTTCGAGCCCGCCACAAAGTAGCGACTGCGCGCTGCATTCAGGCGAACTAGAAATGGCTGAACAGGCCGATCAGGATAATCAGGGGTATGGGAACGCCCAAGAGCAAGAGAATGATGGATCGCATCGCAAGTCCTCCGTTACGGCAGTGGCGCGAATTTGTCGCGCGTAAATTTCAAAACTGAATCGTACGCACAGCTGAAACTCGACTGAATTTAGTGGAGCACGACCACCCGGTCGCGCTGGCTGCCGCCGATTGTGGCGGCGAAGCTTGCGGTGAACGCGCCGACCAGGAGCGCGAGGAACAGCCAGTAGAGCGCGTGCGCCGTGGCTTTGCGTGCGGCGTCCGCGGCGGCGAGCGCCTCCTGAAACACTTGCGTCACGCGAGCTTGCGCGTCCGTGGGCGTCAGACCGGTGCGCGCCGAAACAAGTTGCGCCAGGTACTGCGCGTCGTAATCGGGCAAAGATCCGCGTCGCAGGCCGTTCGCGAGAATCACTGCAACTTCTTCACGGGCGGGCGCGTTCGCGACCGCCGTGTTGCTCATGCCTTCGGCGTTGTTTGCCGCAACGGTTCCGCCATTTCGCAAAAACGCATCGACGAAGTATTGATTCGGCTCTGCGCTACGCGCCACTGCGGTCCCCGCGTCACCGTGTTCACCGGCAAGGCGCGTTGCCGTCGCCGTGAGAAATCCAGCACTCAGCACGAGCGCAACAGCCCACACCAAAAATCCGTGCGCAGTGTCACGGAAGAAAACTTCGTCCGTGTGAATCTGCACCCACTTCGTACGCAACCGTCCGGCCACGTAGCCGCCGAACGCCGACGAAATAATTTCCATCAGGATGATCCAGACGATCGCGCCTTTGCTCACAGCGGACCCGGATGCGCCCGCGCCCGCCCACGGGGAAATCGCGGAAAGTCCCACGCCCGCGCCGAGCGCGAGCAAGCTGAGAGACAACGCCGCGGCGACGAATGCGCCGGCAATCACGGCGGCCCAAGAAACTCCGGAAGAATGTGCTTCGTTGCGGCCCGCGCCGATCGGCTCCGCGTAAATCGGCGAAGCGCTCGCGTGCGCCACTGGTGCGTGTGAAACAACTGACATGGGCTGGCTCCTGCCTGTTCTCGGTGGACTCGCGCACGAGCTAGGTCGCGCGTTATCTCTGTTTCGGAGAATCAGGCCCGTTTCTGTTTGCGGAGAGTAGCGTGCGTCGCGCAGCGCGTGTATCCGCGCGATACCGTAGCCGTCGTAGGGACGTTGCTGTAGCGGGAAAGCTGTAGAGGATCTCTGCGGCGCAAATCGCTGGACACTCTACGCGCGAACCTTATATAAGGTCTGCACCATTCCATCGCAGCATTCGCCGATTCATTTCTGAATTCGCGCCGAAATTTGGAGGTTCGTGGAAATCGCGCACTCGCCCGCCAATCATGGGGCTCAATCTGCCGGAGCAGCGCAGCAGCGCCCGGCGAGCATCGTCTCCGTGCTCGCGGCATCGACCACCGGCACGCTGATCGAGTGGTACGACTTCTACGTGTTCGGCAGCCTCACCGCGATTCTCTCCGTGAAATTTTATCCGCCGGGCAACGATGTGTTCGCCTACGTCGCCTACCTCGCCACATTCGCGATTGGATTTCTGGTGCGCCCGTTTGGCGCGATGATCTTCGGCCCGATTGGCGACCGCGTCGGACGCAAGTACGCGTTTCTTTTCACGCTGCTGATGATGGGCGGCTCGACTATCGCGATCGGCCTGATGCCCACATTTAAGACCGCCGGTTGGATCGCGCCCGTCGCGTTGATCGTGATACGCGTGCTGCAGGGGTTCGCGCTCGGCGGAGAGCTGGGAGGCGCGGCCATTTACGTGGCCGAGCACGTGCCCGACTCGCGTCGCGGCCTCTACACGAGTTTCATCCAGGTAACCGCTCCACTCGGATTTCTACTATCGCTGCTGGTAATCCTCTCGCTGCAGCAATTTCTAGGCCCCGAGAAATTCTCCGCGTGGGGCTGGCGGCTGCCGTTTCTTGTCTCGATCGTGCTGGTGAGCGTGTCGATTTACATTCGGCTGCGCATGAATGAGTCGCCGGTGTTCGCGCGCATCAAGGCGCAGGGCCGGACGTCGTCGCGGCCGCTGCGCGATTCGTTTGGCAAGTGGCCCAATCTGCGGCGCGTGCTCATAACGCTTTTCGGCACCACGGCGGGAGCGGCCGTAGTGTTCTACACGGGGCAGTTTTATGCGTTGTTCTATCTGCAAACGATTCTGCTCGTGCCGGCGAAGTCGGCGAATGTGATCGTCGCAACGGCGCTGGTCTGCGCGGCGCCATTCATGTTCGTCTTCGGCGCGCTCAGCGACAAAATCGGCCGCAAGTGGCTGATCATGACGGGGTGCGGCCTTGCCATCGTTTGTTGGCTGCCGATTTACCACGCGATGCAACGCGCGGCGGGCAACAACGTAATCGCCGTCGATTCCAAGAAGAACGCCCTGACCGGAGCCATCGCGCTTACGCCGATGACACTCGACGCGCTGGGCCACCGCATCGCCGCGCCGCTTGCCACTCATGCGAATGTGCCGCTATTGGCCGCGCTTGTTTTTGTGCAGGTGATGTTCGTGATGATGGCGTACGGC
Organism: Acidobacteriota bacterium; assembly: GCA_013286165.1. Lineage (GTDB taxonomy): Bacteria > Acidobacteriota > Terriglobia > Acidiferrales > UBA7541 > Palsa-295. The sequence continues at coordinate 6,398 of JABDGF010000056.1, forward strand.
CCGATGACGGCGTACCTGGTGGAAGCGTTCCCGGCGAAGGTGCGCTACACCTCGCTCTCGCTGCCGTATCACGTCGGCAATGGAGTGTTCGGCGGAATGCTGCCGCTCATCGGGCTGTGGCTGTGCGCGGCAACGGGGAATATTTACGCAGGGCTGTACTATCCGATCGCGGTTGCTGCGGTCACGTTCGTCGTGGGTGTGCTACTGATGCCGCAGACGCATCACGTTCGCCTGTGGGACGAGATTCACGAGGGCGACATCGCGCTCGCCTCACTCGGAACGGAGGGCGATTATTGGGTCGATTAGGCTGGCGCGTCTCGCGGGGAAGTAGCCGGCAACTACAGCGACCAGCGTGATTACTACTAACATTACGCCGAATGTGGCTACGTCTGCGGCGTGCACGCCGAAGAGGAGCGCGGTGAGCAGGCTGGAGAGTGCTGCGGCGGCGACGATCCCGATGCACATCCCGATCGCGCCTAGTAGCAGCGTCTGCTTCATCACCGCGCCGCGCACGCTCGCGGCTGACGCGCCAAGCGCCATGCGAATGCCGATTTCCTGCGTGCGCTGGCTCACCGAGTAGCTCACCACTGCATAGATTCCCAGCGACGCCAGAATCAGCGCGAACGCCGCGAATCCCGCAAGCAACATCACCACAAAACGCCGCGGCGACACAGCCTTATCCACCAGGCTTTGCACGGTGCGCATATTTCCCACCGCGAGGTCCGGCGCAATCGGCGCGAGCGCGTTCTTCAGTTGCGTCGCAAGCACGTTATTGGGAAGCGTGGTGCGCACCACAAGATTCGCCGACGCCCAATCGCCCGTCTGAATGATGCTGAAGTACAACTCGTTCCCCGAATCTTTTTCGAGCGAGAGGTGCCGCGTATCGCCGACGATGCCGATGATCGTCGCGCCGCCGTTGGTCTGTCTGCCGATGGGATCTTCGCCGTGGAAAACATTGCGCGCCATCGTTTCGTTGATCACCGCGTAGGCGTCGTGCTGATACTGGTTGTCTTTCACGGCGATCTGCGGAGGAATCGGATCGTCCATTTCAAAAACGCGCCCGCGAATCACCGGAATTCCCATCGCCTTGAAATATCCCGGCGAAACGATGCCGATGAACGCAAACGGAAACTCCCCGGGTTTGTATTGAACGCCCTTTTCGCCCGCGCCCCAGGTGCGGTTTGTGCCGTAGGGAAGCGCGTCCGTAATGCCCGCGGCGGAAACGCCGGGGATTTGATTCACGTGCTGCAGCAGGTCGAGGAAGTAAGCGTTGACCTTCGCTTTGGTGTCGAGATTGGCAGCGGGATCGACGCGCAACGTCACGGCGTGCTCGGGGTGGAATCCGATGTTGACGTCCAGCACGCGCAGGAAGCTGTGGATCAATAGACCCGCGCCGACCACCAGCACGCTGGCGAGAGCAATCTCCGAAACCACGATCGCGTTACGCATCCAGGCGTGTTGGCGCCCGGTGCTCGATCCGCGGTTGGAGTCTTGCAGCGAGTCGTTGAGCCGGTTCGCGGGCACGTGCATCGCCGGGACAAGACCGAAGAAAATGCCGGTGAGAATGGCGAACGCGACGGTGAACGCGAGCGCCTTCAGATCGACGGCGACGCTGCCAAGCATCGGAATCGAAACGCCGCTCAATTGCGCGAGGCCGCGCGTCCCCACGAAGGCGAGAATCAAACCGAGCAGCGCGCCGTAGATCGAGAGCACCACGGATTCGGTGAGCATCTGCCGGATGAGCCGCGCGCGAGTGGCGCCGAGCGCCGAACGGATCGCGAGTTCTTTTTGCCGGGACGCGCCGCGCGCCAGCAGCAGGTTTGAAAGATTGGCGCACACGATCAACATCACCACGCCGACCGCGCAGGCCAGCAGAATCACGGCCGGGCGGACGGCGCCGCTGATATGTTCGGAAAGCGGTTTCAAGTAAGGCTCGTAGTCGTTGCGGTCGTTCTTATGTTCGTCGCGCAGTCGCTTGCCGAGCGCCCCGGTTTCGGATTGCGCGTTCGCGATCGTTACGCCGGGGTTCAACCGGCCGATCACGGCGAGCGTGTTGCCCCATTTGTTGGTGTTGTCGTCCAGCGGGAACACGGCGAAAACATCCACTTTCGTGCCGGGCGCGAAGACGTCGCCGAAGTCGAATGTGCGCGGCAGCACGCCGACGATCTGGTACGCGCCGTCGTCGAAGCGCAGCGTCGAGCCAATAATATTTGGGTTCGCGCCCAGTTCGCGTTTCCAGAAATTATAGGAGACGACGATCACTTTCGTTTTGCCGTCGGCTTCCTGCGCGTTGAAATTGCGGCCGGCGAGCATGTTCACGCCGAGCATGTCGAAAAAATTGTCGCTCACGCCGACGCGCGTGAGGCGCACGGGCTTAGTGGTGCCAACCATCAGCACGTCGCCGATTCCGTAGAACGGCATGTAGGCGCCGAGCGCTTTCCAAGAGGGGGAGAGGCGCCGCAAATCGCGGACGTAATCGACCTGTGTGGTCTGGCCGGAGAGATCTTCGTCGCTGACCTGGTGATTTTGCACCCACACGAGCGCCGCGGGATCGTTGAAGGGAAGCGGGCGAAGCAGCAGGGCATCGACGACGCTGAAAATCGTGCAACTCGCGCCGATGCCAAGGCCGACGATGAGAATCGCGAACAGCGCGAAGCCGAGGTCTTTGCGCATCGCGCGGAAGGTGTAGCGCAAATCCTGATTTAATGTGTCCAGCCACGGCAGGCCGCGCTCTTCGCGATGCTGCTCGCGCGTCGATTCGTTCGCGCCCACGCGGATCAGCGCCGCGCGGCGCGCGTCTTCCGGCGACATTCCGTTCTTCACGTTTTCCTCCGCAAGCATGGCGACGTGCGCTTCGAGCTCCTGGTTCAGGTCGGCGTCGAGGTCGGTCTTCGAAAAATAGGCGCGGACGCGCGATAGAAAGCGGCTCAGCGATGTGGACACGTGCGGCTACCTCTCCGACGGCTCGAGCTTCAAAACTTTTCCGATCACACCTGCGACGCGCTCCCAATTTTCGGTTTCGGTGAGGAGCTGCTTCCGGCCGCGCTTGGTGATCGCGTAGAACTTGGCTTTCCGGTTGTTTTCCGAGACGCCCCAGGTAGCGGAGATCCATTTTTTCTGCACCAGGCGGATCAGGCACAGGTAAATGGTGCCCTGATTGACGGCGAGCGCTTCGGCGCTGATCTGTTCGATGCGGCGGGCGATGCCGTAGCCGTGCATCGAGCCCATGGCGTCGAGCGTTTTCAGGACCATCAGGTCGAGCGTGCCCTGGAGGATTTCAGACTTCTGTTGTTCGGTCATGCACACTCCTGTAGGTTGCTGGAAGGAGTGTCGCATGCGTCCTGTTGGATGTAAAGAGAACAGCATCACACCTAGATACGCGGGGCGGAGGAGGAAAGTTCCCTGGTGTAGAGACGGCCTACCAGGAGGTCGGACGCCAGAGTCGGCTACAAATTCAAAAGCACACCGCCGAGAACGCCCATGCTACTTGCGAGCGGCTACTCGTGGCGCAGCGCGATCATGGGATCGACGCGCGTCGCCCGGTAGGCAGGAACGTAGCACGCGGCGAGCGCGACGAACGCGAGCGCGACGCTCACGAGCGCAAGCGTGCTGGGATCGTGCGCCGTCACGCCGAAAAGCGCGCTCTTCAGCAATCGCGCCACAGCGAGCGTCCCGGCAAGCCCGATCACGAGGCCGATTGCCGTCAGCATGAGCCCCGACTTCAGCACCAGCGCCAGTTGCGCCCCGCGCGAAGCGCCCAGCGCAGCGCGCACACCCATCTCGCGCGTCCGCTGCGACACCGAGTACGAAATCACGCCGTACACGCCGATCGCCGCGAGCAGCAGCGCGAGGCCCGCGAACACGCCGAGCAGCACCGCGCGCATGCGGTTGTCGCCGGTCGATTCCGCTTTGATTTGGTCGAGCGTCTTAATCTGGTCGAGCGCTTGATCGGCATTCACCGAGTGGATGGCATTCACCACCGGCTTGATCACCGCCGAAGAATCCATCGCGCTACGCACCACCAGCGATACGCCGAGATTCGGGCTTTGCTTCATCGGCGTGTACATGCCGGCGTTGATGTCCGCCATGCTCTCCGACTTTTCATCGGCGACAATGCCGATCACTTGCCAGGGAATTTCCGGGCCCAGCACCGGTTCACCCGGAATAATCTGCTCGATGCGAATCGTGCGGCCGATGGGATCGGCGTCGGAAAGAAACCGGTGCGCGAACGTTTCGTTCACCACGATCACCGGCTGCGTGCCAGCCGTGTCGCTTTCGGCGATCCACCGTCCCCGCACCAGGCGCATTCCAATCGCCGAAAGATACGCCGGCGTCACCGACTTCACCCCGGCCGAGTGTCGCCGCGCCAGGTCCACCTCTTCCTGGCCCTGCACTTGAAACGGCATCCCATCCGACCAGCCGTTGAGTGGCAGCGCGCTGGTGAGAGCGGCCGAACGCACGCCGGGAACTGCCGCGACCTTGTCGAGGATTTGCTGCTGGTAGCTGACGATTCGATCCGCGTCCGGATATTGCGCGTGGCTCATCTGCATGTTCATTGCGACCACGTTGGTGGAATCGAAGCCGGCATCGACATTCTGCAGGCGGTCGAGCGTGCGCATCAAAAGGCCGGCGCTCGAGAGCAGCACGAACGCGACGGCAATCTCGCACACCACGAGCGCATTGCGCAGCCGCGTGTGATGCGCGCCCTGTCCCGCGCCTTTTGCGCCGTCCTTGAGCGACTCCACCACGTCGGCGCGCGCGCTTTGCAGCGCCGGCGCGATGCCGAAAAGAATTCCGGTGCCCATCGTGATCAGCAGCGTGAAGAGCAGCACTTCCCAGTCCAGTGAGACCGCCGCCTCGGCGGGAAGCGGCCAGTCGCCCGGCATCAAAGCCTGAATTGCGTGAATCGCGACGATTGCGAAGCCCACTCCCACCATGCCGCCGACTCCGGCGAGCAGCACAGACTCCGTGAGAAATTGCCGCACGAGGCGCATGCGCCCCGCACCGAGCGCGGTGCGCACGGCCACCTCGCGTTCGCGCGATGCGCCGCGAGCGAGCAGCAAGTTCGCCAGATTCAGGCAGCCAATCAGCAGCACCGCGCCGACGGCGGAAAATAGAATCAGCAGCGACTGCCTCAAATCGTCGCCTACGATCGAATCTTTGTAGAGCTTCACCGTGGCGCTCCAGCCTTTGTTCGACGCTGGGTAGTCATGCTCGATTCGCGCCGCGATTCCGCGCAGGTCGGCGTCCGCCTGCGCGAGCGTCACGCCGGGCTTCAGCTTTCCCCACACCGTCATCCAGTGGTAGTTGCGCGTGCGCTCTTCCGGCAAAAATGCGAACGGCATCCAGATGTCGGTCCAGCCTCCGTCGTAAAAGCTCGGCGGCATCACGCCTTGCACCACGTAAGACTGGCCGTTGATCCGGATGCGCTTGCCGACGATCGCGGGATCGGAGCCGAAACGGTTCTGCCAGATGTGGCGTGAGAGCATCACTTCGAATTGCTTGCCGGGTTGGTCGGAGTCCTCAGAGAAATTCGTGCCGAGCAATGGATGGATGCCGAAAATGTCGAAGTAATGCGGGCTGACGCGCGCGCCGTTCAACACCTCCGGTTTATCGCCGTCGGACAAACTGTAAGTGATGAAGTTCGCGGCGGAGACGTTGGACATCGTGGTGTTCTGGCTTTGCCAGTCGAGGAAATTCATCGCCGAG
>JABDGF010000057.1 GCA_013286165.1 Acidobacteriota bacterium
GGTGGTAACGAAGTGGAAAGTTGAGTGTGGTGGCGGGTTGACCCGAGATGAGAAGGTCATTAGAGTCGGAGTGTGGCTGCCAATCGAATTAAAGTCGGCGAGGTTTGGAAGCAGGACGGCTCGGGCGACTCCTACCTGATTACGAAGGTTTACACCGAGGCGCTGGCGACGTATGCGGTGCTGCGGAAGGCTGGATCGGAGAACGATCCGCCGTTGAAGGTGAAGGTGAACCGGCAGGCTGCGAATGGGGCGTTGCCGGGATTTACGCACGCGCAGGAAACGGACGAGTTTTAGATTTTTTGTTCACCTACCTAACGTTTCACGCTTCTAACTCACAAGACAATTTGAATCTGCTTGGCTAGCCCTTACATCGAGGAGACCGGCATTTTTACTACGTCGTCGATTTGGAGGGTTTCTTTCACTACGTAGGCTTCGGCGTATTTCACGCCGATCATGCGGCCGAAGTGGAGAGCCTGGATGCTCATGCGTTCTTCGAGTGCGTCGAGGGGAATTTTGATTTTGCCGTCGGGGACCTTGCTCGCCGGATTGAATTGCGATTCGTAGGCGAGGATGGCGAGTTTGCGCTGCTCGTAGTAAGGAGTGATGTCCACGGCAAAAGTGGGATGGACGAATTCTTCGTACGCGGCGGCGTAGATCACTTTGTGCGGGCGGTGCGCGGCGCCTTGCATGCCGGGATAATTTTTCAGGCCGGCGAGGAAGCTGGCTTCGTAGCCGATGTGCGCGGCGTGATAGTGGTCGGGATGGCGGCCTTCCCAGTAGGGGACGATCACGGTGTGAGGCTCGAGTTCTCGGATGATTTCGGCGACGCGTCGCTTTTGTTCTTCGTTTGCGGCGAGGCGCGCGTCGGGCAGGCCGGCGTTGCGGCGGACGGTGACGTTGAGAAGTTTTGCGGCGGCTTGCGCTTCTTTTTCGCGGATCTCGGGAGTGCCGCGTGTGCCGGTTTCGCCGCGCGTGAGGTCGAGGATGCCGGTTTTGTAGCCGTCGGCGGCGGCTTTGAGAAGCGTGCCGCCGCTGGTGAGTTCGGCGTCGTCGGGATGGGCGGCGATTACGAGAAGATCGACTTTCAATTGAGCCTCGCTATGTGTGACGGCAAATTCTACACCAGCAAGAGAAAGGCAAAACATTTCACGGAGAAAACCGAGTAAGGCTGAGGGTACGGAGAATTCTGTGGCTGGTCATGAGTTTTGGAGTGGTATGGTGACGCGAGAGCGATGGAGGGTCGAATGGCAGACGGAGCGATGAAGGGTCAGGTGGCGGTGGTCACGGGGGCCGCGAAGAGGATTGGGCGGAGCATCGCGCTCGCGTTCGCGCGCGAGGGCGCGGACGTGGTGATCAATTACGAGTCGTCGAAGAGCGAGGCGGACGCGGTGGTGGCGGAAATTGTGGCGATGGGGAGGCGCGCGGTGGCGGTGCAGGGAAATGTGGCGCGGCGTGACGATGTGCAGCGCCTGTTTCGCGCGGTGGAAGCGCAGTTTGGAAGGCTGGACATTTTGGTGAACAACGCGGGAATGTTTTTCGCGGCGAAATTTGAAGAACTGACTGAAGAGCAGTGGGACCAGATCATGAACACGAATCTGAAGTCGCAGTTTTTGTGTTCGCAGGTGGCGGCGCCGCTGCTGAAGCGAAGCGGGCGCGGTCGGATTATTAATTTGTCGTCGCTGGGCGGATTGCTGGCGTGGCCGGGGTACACGCACTACTGCGTGTCGAAGGCCGGCTCGATCATGCTGACGAAGTGCCTGGCGCGGGCGCTGGGGCCGGAGATCACGGTGAACAGTATTGCGCCGGGGACGATTCAGTTTGAGGGCGAGGAGCCGGACGAGGATTTTATTAAGCGTGTGCCGCTGCATCGTGTGGGTGGCGGAGACGACATTGCGGAGGCGGCTTTGTATCTGGCGACGGCGCCGTTCGTGACAGGGCAGATTTTGGCGGTGGATGGGGGACGACTGTTGGTTTAGCTAGTGTTGCGATTGCAGTCGCGCATTTCATAGAGGCGCGGGCGGCGTTGCGCAGACACGAATGTCTACCCCACGTCCCGCGGCGCAGACTGAGGTCTACGCTACGGGTTTACGAGTGGTGGTGGGTGGTTTCGAGTTCGCGTTCTTCGGGCTCGGGAGATTTTAGGCGGATGTTGAGGTTGAGGCCGACGAAGTCGGGGAGGCCGAGTTGGAGTTTAGGCGGGAAGACAACTTGTAAAATTAGCATGACGCTGAAGAAAGCGGGGAGCGCGGAGAGGAACGCGACCCAGAATGTCTTTTCGTGGCGGCCGAGCAGCGGGATCAGCGCGAAGAAAAGCGCGGCGGTGAGCGCCCACTGAATGAACATGCCGCCCCAGCGGAACAGCGAGGCGCGTGAATCGCGCGGGCTGAGCAGCGCGCGGCATCGCTTGCAGCGCAGCGGCTCAGGGCGCAGATTCAGGTACACAGGGCCGCGGCAATTGGGGCAGCGGCGGCGGACGGAACCGTAGCCGAAGCCGTCACCCGGCGCGAACGACGGCGCAGAGGCCCACAAAATCGCGGCGTATTGAAATTGCAGCACGAGCCGCGCGACGACAACCAGCACGAACGATCCCGACCACAAATACAAAGCAGCGAATACGGCGCCGACGAACGTCTCGGTGATGCCGCCGGAGAGGCCGGAGTACGCGAAGGCGATGCCGTAAGCGAGCGAAACCGCGACGAGCGCGAATTCGCCGGAGTGGCCGTCTGCGATGACGGAGCGCAGACACATCACGCGCCAATATTCCTGGATTAGCACGGTGACCGCGAGCGCGCCGGACTGGAACCAGACCGAGCCGCCGAGCGCGATCAGCGTCTGCATTCGAAAACGCTTTTCTTTGGGGAGAATCTGGCGGATGAGCGGCATCACGCCGCCGATCGCGAGGCCGCAAATTAATCCAGCAATGATCTGACGCGGGACAGGCCATGGAATTTTCGCGGCGGGAGAATAGTGATGATGAAAGCCGGGGAGAAAAATTACGGCCGCGAGAACGGCGAGGTGAATCGCGACGCTGCCAAGCGCCCAGCTTTGCGCGGCGGATTCGGCGCCACGTTTGGTGGAAGCGGTGAGACCGGGACGCAGAGATTTCGCGAGCCGGTTGGAAACATGCGATGAGAAGAGAGAGAGACCCCACGTGCCGACCGGAAGCGAAACCAGCGCCGTGAGGCTTGCAGGGTTCATCGTTGCGCGTTACGCGAGCTAGAAAATTGCCGGGTTCGGCTTCTCCGCGTCGATACCAAGATCTTTGATGGCTTTATCGACCACGCTGGCTTCCACCTTACCGTCGAGATACAACTCGTTGAGCGTGGCGACAGTGATGAAGCGCGCATCGACTTCGAAGAATTCGCGGAGCGAGGTGCGGCCTTCACTGCGGCCGAAACCATCGGTGCCGAGGGATGCCATGCGATTGGGCACCCACTTGGAGATCACGTTAGGAAGCGTCTTCAGGTAATCGCTGGCGGCAACGACGACGCCCTTCGCGCCCTTCAGTTGCTGGGTGACGTAAGGAACGCGCGGCGTCTCTTTCGGGTGCAGGCGGTTCCAGCGCTCGACTTCGTTGCCGTCCATGTAGAGTTCTTTGTAGCTGGTGACGCTCCACACGTCGGCGGCGACGCCGTATTTTTCCGCGAGAATCGTTTGCGCTTTGAGCGCTTCGTTCAAGATTGCACCGCTGCCAAAGAGCTGCGCGTTGAGCTTGGCATCGGGATTCGATGCGGCGCGGAATTTGTACATGCCGCGCAGAATTCCCTCGCGCGCGCCTGCCGGCATCGGCGGCATCGCGTAGTTCTCGTTCATCACGGTGATGTAGTAGAAGACGCTTTCTTCGTTGTGGTACATGCGGCGAATGCCGTCTTCGATGATTACGGCGAGCTCGTAGGCGTAGGCCGGATCGTAGGCTTTCAGGTTCGGGACGGGCAGCGCGAGGATGTGGCTGTTGCCGTCCTGGTGTTGCAAGCCTTCGCCGCTGAGCGTGGTGCGTCCGGCGGTGCCACCGAGCAGGAATCCGCGCACGCGCATGTCTGCCGCGGCCCAGATGAAATCGGCGATGCGCTGGAAGCCAAACATCGAGTAATAAATGAAGAAGGGAATCATGTTGATTCCCTGCGTGGCATACGCCGTGCCCGCGGCGATGAACGAACCCATCGAGCCGGCTTCGGTGATGCCTTCTTCGAGAATCTGGCCGTCTTTCTTTTCGTGGTAGTAGAGCAGCGTATTCACATCGACGGGCTCGTACTTCTGGCCGACGCTCGAATAAATGCCGATGGTGCGGAACAGCGACTCCATACCAAAGGTGCGCGCTTCGTCCGGAACGATGGGGACGATGAGCTTGCCGATTTCGGGATCGCGCAGCATCTTTTTCAGGATGCCGACGAACGCCATCGTGGTGGAAACTTCGCGGCCTTCGCTGCCCGCTTCAAATTCTTTGAAGAGCTCGGCGTTATCGGCTGCGAGAGCTTTCGCGCGAATGCTGCGGGCGGGCATGTAGCCGCCGAGTTCCTTGCGTCGCGCGTGTAGATACTGCAGCTCTTCGGAATTTTCTTCGGGGCGGTAAAAGGTGATGTGCGCGACCTGCTCGTCTGAGAGCGGAATGTCGAATCGGGTGCGGAATTCCTTCAGCTCGTCTTCGTTGAGCTTTTTCTGCTGGTGTGTGACGTTCTTGCCTTCGCCCGCTTCGCCGAGGCCGTAGCCTTTGATGGTGCGCGCGAGGATCACAGTGGGCTGGCCCTTGTGTTCGGTGGCCGCTTTGTAGGCTGCGTAAACTTTGCGCGGGTCGTGGCCGCCGAGGCGGAGGCGGCGCAGCTCTTCGTCGGAGAACGGTTCGACGAGTTCAAGCAGACGCGGATCAGAGCCGAAGAAATGTTCGCGGACGTAGGCGCCGGATTCGACGACGAGCTTCTGGTATTCGCCGTCAACGAGTTCGCCCATGCGCTTGACGAGCAGGCCTTCGGTGTCGCGATCGAGAATCGAATCCCACTCGGTGCCCCAGAGAACTTTTATGACGTTCCAGCCGGCGCCGCGGAATGCGGATTCGAGTTCTTGAATGATCTGGCCGTTGCCGCGGACGGGGCCGTCGAGGCGCTGCAAGTTGCAGTTGATGACGAAGACGAGGTTGTCGAGCTTTTCGCGCGCGGCGAGAGTGATGGCGCCGAGGGACTCGGGCTCGTCGGTTTCACCGTCGCCGAGGAAGGCCCAAACTTTCGCGTCGGTGGCTGGCTTGAGGCCGCGGTGTTCGAGATAGCGATTGAAGCGCGCCTGGTAAATCGCCATCAGCGGCGAGAGGCCCATCGAGACGGTGGGGAATTCCCAGAAATCCGGCATCAGCCACGGGTGCGGATAGGAAGAGAGGCCGCCGCCGGATTTTAGTTCACGGCGGAAATTTTCGAGCTTCTCGGTGGAGAGTCGGCCTTCGAGGAAGGCGCGCGAATAGATGCCGGGCGCAGCGTGGCCTTGGAAATAAACCGTGTCGCCTTCGAATTCGGGCGAGCGTGCGCGGAAGAAATGGTTGAAGCCGACTTCGTAGAGAGTTGCTGAGGATGCGAATGTGGAAATGTGGCCGCCGATATTGTGCTCTTCTTTGTTCGCGCGGACGACCATCGCCGCTGCGTTCCAACGGACAAGCGATTTGATGCGGCGCTCGAGCGGCTGATCGCCAGGGAAATCGGACTGCAGCTGGTGAGGAATGGTGTTGACGTAGGGCGTATTGGCGCTGAAAGGGATTTCGACGCCAATCATTTTGGCGTGCGCGCGGAGGCGCTCGAGAATGTAGGAGGCGACTTCGGGACCGCTCGATTGCAGCACGGCGTCGAGCGATTCGAGCCACTCCTGAATCTCGGCTCCATCCAGACCTTGCAACGGCACGCTTAGTTCGTTCTCCATATCCTGGTTCGGTCCTCTCGCCCGCGGGCGCGGCGGCTTGCGCGGCGCAAACTGCGACAGGTTTAGAATACACCGGACGTGAGCCTGTGCACACTGGCAACCGACGGCCCCATCAAATTGCTTTATCGCCCGAATAAGGAAAATCTTTCAGATTTTGAAATGAGGTTTTGGGCTGGCGTGACGATGTGTGACTCGGCGTTATGAACGCATCGCGCGGACGATCATGTAGGACGCCATTGCTACAAGCACGACGGTGAAGGCGAGCTTGAGTTTTTTCTCCGGGAGGCGGTTCGCGAAAACGGCGCCGGTCCAGCCGCCGATGACGAGGCCGACGATGAGCCACACGATCGAGCGCCACGGTAAGCTCAGCCCTTGATGGACGTACACCCACACCGCGGGAAGCGTGAGAGGTAAAGCAGTGACGGCGAGGCTCAGCGCTTGCGCTTCGTGCTGATGCTTGCGAAGAACGATCACGGAGAGCGCGGTGATCGCGAGGCCTCCGCCGATGCCGAGCAGGCCGGAAGAAAGTCCAGCGGCGACGCCAATGACGACGAGAATGATGGAGTCGTACGGCGTGCGACGCTCCGCCTGCGCGACCAACTCTTTCGAACGCGAGCGCTTCAGAATGGAAAGCGCGGTAAGGATGACGAGGTAACCGACGAACATCCAGCGCAGTTCGCGTTCGGAGCACGCTTTTGCGAACAGCGCCCCGATGGGTCCGCCGCCGATGAATCCCAGGGAGACGAGAAGCACGGGAAGAATTGCGACGCGATTTCCTTTGCGGCGATACGCGGCAAGACTCGAGACGCTGGTGGGCGGCGCCTGCACGACGAGCGACACGCCCTGCGCGACGTGCTGCGAGAACGGCAGCAACAGTGTGATATCGGGCACTAGAATTCCGCCAGGGCTGACGCCGAGAAAACCGGACGCGAGTCCGGCGATCACTCCCGCGAGAAGACTATTGACGATCGAAGCGTTGGGCATTCGTGAAGCGGTTAGACGGATCGGTAAATAAAAACGCGGCACGATGAAATAAAACTGGGCGAACGCGGTCTAAGATAACTGCCATCGGGTTTGGGTGGACGCGATCGGGGGATTTATGGACGGACAAAATGCGGCGCGGCTATCGGCTGCGCCGATACTGGAAACGGATCGGCTGAGGCTGCGTGCGCATACGGCGGAAGATTTTGCTGCGAGCGCGGCGATGTGGGGCGATCCGGACGTGACGCGATTTATTGGCGGACGGCCGTTCACGCGTGAAGAGTGTTGGACGCGGCTGCTGCGCTGCGCCGGACACTGGGTGCTGATGGGATTTGGATTTTGGGCGGTGGAAGAGCGCGCGACGGGAAAATTTATTGGCGAGGCGGGATTCATGGATTTCCGGCGCGACATCGAGCCGCCGGTGGTGGATATACCGGAGGCGGGTTGGGCGTTTGCGCCCGAGGCGCATGGGCGAGGGATTGCGACGGAGACGACGCGGGCGTTGATGGCGTGGGGCGACGCGCATTTTGGAGCGCGTGCGACGACGTGTTTGATCGATGAGGGACACACGGCGTCGATTCGCGTGGCGGAGAAATGCGGTTATCGCGAATGGCGACGCGTAAAGTATCACGGGCAGGACGAGATTTTATTTTTGCGCGAGGGGCGCGTGGGGCGGTGAGGTGCGCTACAGAGTTGCGATCAGGATTACGACGAGAGCGACTAGGTGGCGGAGTTTCATGCTGGGATTCTCGCGTGTGGGCTCGGCGAAAAGACAGTTACAGTTTTGGGCGGGACCTTCGTACTGGAACTGAAGCGAGGATTTGGGGAAAGGCAACCAGAAAATATTTCTAACGATTGGTTGAGCCTGGTGCGAATTTTTGTGGGTTCGCTGGGATGGCTAGACCCGGGACCAACTGAGAGTTGGTCCCGCTCAGACTCGAAAGTCTAAGCTATATCGCGCGGCGCGCGACTTGAAGTGGCTAGAGTTTTAGTTTGCCGGTAGCTAGTTGGTGAATGAGGTCGCGGTCGGCTGGTAGAAAGTTGAGTTCAGGCAAGGTGTGAGGTTCTCGCCATTCGATGGTTTCGAAGACGCGATTCTCTATCGTGCCGCCGGTGATATTCGCGCGAAGGAAGATCAATTCGATGGGTTCGCTCATCTGTGCGTATTGATGGCGGGCGCGCAAAACCTCTTCGCCGATTTCGGATGTGACGCCGAGTTCTTCTTCCAGTTCGCGCGCCAGGCCTTGAGCGGGCGTTTCGTTGCGTTTCAGTTTGCCGCCTGGAAATTCCCACATAAGTTCAAACGTGTCGCCGCGTTTGCGCTGGCACACGAGGATCTTTCCGTTCGATTCGATCAGTGCGGCGACGACGGTCAGCATGCGCTGCGGCCTCTCGAGCGTTTTGACGGACGCTGGTCGCGCGGCGTTGCGGGCTCATTCCAGATTGTGCGGTAAAGGGCGGCGGCGCCTTCGATGAGCGGCGGGCCGGGCGTGTTGAGGAGTTCGTCGCGGATCACGTGGACGCGAGCTGACTTCACGGCGGTGACTTCTCTCCAATTCGGATTGTTGAGCGCGGAGTCGGGGTTTGCGCGGTCGCCGGTGGCGGTCCAGGCGAGCACGATCACGTCGGGGTTTGCGCGTGCGACTTCATCGTCGCTTACTTGTGCTCCTGCGGTGACGGCTGGCTGTGCGCCGCACATCTCGATGAGTTCGGCGACCCAAGGAGGACTGCTGATGCGTGGGTTGGACCAAGCTTCGGAATAGACAATCGGTTCCGCGGCGCCCGCTCTTGCTCGTACGCGGGATTTTTTGCGGATGGCGTCGTAGCTGCGGCGCATTTTTGTGATTAGGCGTTCGGCGGCTGCGGCGCGAGAGGTTAGGCGGCCTAGGGTGAGGATGTCGCGTTCGATGTCGGCCAGAGTGCGCGGGTTGATGGCCAGGAAGGCTATAGGTTGGGCGAGGATTTCTTCGACGGTTTCGACGGCGAAGGGGACTGAGCCGATCACGAGCGTCGGATTGTGGCGCATGAGTTCGGGGATCGAGAGTTTCCAACAGTCGCCTACGGTGGGGAGGTTGGCGACCGCGGGGGCGACGTCTTGGCACCAGCGAGAGACGGCTACGACATTTTGCATGGCGCCTAGGGCGTGGAGGATCGAGGTGATGTTGGGGGCTAGCGAGACGATGCGGGTGGTGTCGCGGGGCATTGGCGGACATTCTGAGTTTAGCGCGGGAGCGCGAGGACGTGAAGTTGATTGCAGCGGCAGCGGATAGCCATCAATCCCTGCATCTCGCGCTGGTGCGCTGTGTGTGCGTCTGCAGGGTGCCGCTAAGTAGAAACTATGGACGTATAGAGAAATTTACTTGCGTAGCTGTACCGTGTTGTGTATGGTACGCCAACTTAGCTCAGGCCCCGCATTCCGAGTTTTCCCTTCGGCTTTAAAAGAGTGAGGTTCAGTGTTTGAGGCGTCCATCCCGCCGGATCCTATGGCGATTCGTAACCGTGCACGAATTGGACTTCGCTGCACGTTGCATGTTTTTGTCTTCGCCGCGGTGCCGATGCTCGCCTCGCTATCGGTCTGCATGCCGGCATCGGCGCAGACGCAGCCGAAACCGACGCCGTCATGCAAACGGGAGCCACCCGGCAACATTTATTGCGACACGGAGGCGAAGTTCGCCGAATTGTGGATGGAGGGGCCTGGAGCCGTAGCGCTTCTGGACGCGTTGGAAGCGCTGACGATCCACAAAGACAATCCCAGCATCATGACCAACCGCCTGTACGCAGATCTTGGTCAACTGAAACAAGACCATCCCGACTTCAAGACCGACCGCGACATGTTCCTAGCGGCTTTTGGAGATCCGGCTAGGGACGGGACACGAGAAGTACCTCCTTTGGTAAATTTGGTCGTCATTCTGGCGAGAGCGAATAAGTGTGACAAGAACCAACTTAAGGTTCTGTTCAATAAGGGTGGCCTTCTCACGCAGGTTTTGAACGACATCTATGCGAGCAATACCGGGAAAGAGGCATTGATCAAGGCGAATCGTGAATTCGTAGTGGGAGACCCAAACAAATGCGCGGCGTTGTATGAGCTGCTGAAGGCTGAGCGCAATCGAGAATGTAAGAGGTCCAAGCGCGGAGCTTTCGACGACGAGAAATGCGATAACGATCCGACTGAAGATGCCCTCTGCAATATGCAGGTACTTCGCGCGGCGTTTGAGCAAGACAAGGACGAGTTAGCGAGACGAGTTGCCGCCTACATCGAGCCCAAGCATCATCGACGGAGTTAAGCCGGCCGTATGTCCATGCCACTGATGATTCGAGCAGTTCGTATCGTCCTACTCTGCAGCCTGCTGTGGGGCGTGGGGTGCGGCGCGCAGGAGGCGCGGCAGGATCACACGTGCACGATCGATTTCGGCGGCTCGGCCTTCCAACCGATTGGCAAAGACGGCAAGAATTTCGACACGGCGTGGGGCATTCAGGTGGGCGGAGGTTTTGCCGTCTGGCGAAGCGAAAGATATCGGCCACGCTACGGCTTCTACATAACCGGCAATTATCTCTACGGGCGTTATCCCGCGACGCCTGCAGCGCTCACCGTTGCGAAGACGCAGGAACCTTCGCTGAGCAACGCGACCTCCGCGGTCGGGAATTATTCCTCCATCACCATCGATCCGACGTTTCGTTTCCGGTTCAACTCCAAGGTGAGCGGGTATGTTTCAGGCGGTTCAGGTTGGCTGCATCGCGGCGTGGCTTTCAACGGCGCGACGGAGGTGACGTTGCTGCACGCACACGGTCCGACGCTGGCGCGGGCCGCGTCGAACTCGGGAGTGTTCGACGGTGGTGGCGGACTGAATTTTACGCCGGGCTGGATGAAGGGCTTCATGCCGTTCATCGAGTGGCGAATCTACCGGGGAACGGCGATTAATGATTCGACGACGCTGATGCCGATGTCGGTCGGCATCCGCTGGTAGCGGAGCGCAGATGATGCGGGCGGGAATGTGGATCGGACGATGGGCGGCGGCGCTGGCGCTGTTGCTGATGGTGAATGTGCAGTGCTTTGGCCAAACTCACGCTGCTAATAAAGGGGGCACAGCGGGCGGAGCGGCACCGCCGAAACCGACGCCCAAATTCCTGGTGGCAACATGCACGGTTTCGGGCACCTCGACTTCCGCCGGGGCTCAGACCACGCTCTTGAGGTTTCAGTGTCAACCGGTAGACACCGCTGGGCTCGTGAATGGGAATCCCGCAGGTCTTTCGTTGCAGCTCGCCTGCAAACCTCCCGTCCCGGTAGGCCCGGAACCGCTGTGCGTTCCGCCGGTGCCAAAACTGAATACCCCCTTTTACGTGAGTGAGTCTGCGGCTGGAGGTTCGGCACCTGCGCAGAAACTGATTTGGGGCGACGCTGTTCAAAATCTGGCAGTGAAGTCGTACACACCAATTTCCGCGGCGCCGGTCGTTATTCGCGTAACCAAGCCTGCGGCCGGCGACGCAACTGTCGGAACGGTTGATCTGATTGTTCAGGTGACCGACGAATCGACGGCGCCTCCTGACCCGTGCACACTTTTTGAAACTCCCAAACCTAAACAGCCAGCACAAGTAAACATGGCGACCATCGTCAGTCTATTGGGGAATGCTGTTCCGTTCACGCTAGCGGCGCAGGGCTCGAATTCGGTCCTGATTTACGCCACCACAGCGCGTCCTCCCGCGGTCGCCCTAAAGAACCTCGAAGATTCGATCCGCGACATGGCTGAGCGCTCGATCTCGACTTTGGAAGTGACGCCTCCGGCGGGACAGCCGTTTGCGGTGGAGTTGGAAATCCCACATGCGAGCGCGATGGGCGACCTGGCAACGCGATTTAACAGTCTCAACTACAGCCAATTCAAGATTCAGGATGTGGGACGGACAAAGATCAGCGTAACGGCGACCAGCGCGCCGGACTGCGCGACTTGGACGCGATTCCTGACGGACATTCGTGAAGCAAGTTGGGATTTGGTCTCCGTCCCACTGAACAAA
>JABDGF010000058.1:0-266 GCA_013286165.1 Acidobacteriota bacterium
CAGGAGGCTCAACCAATGCGAAAACCAGCAAGCATCTTGGCAGTACTGATCTTGACCGGCGCGACGGCCGCCAGCTCGGTCTCGACCTTCGGCGCGGGCAACACCGAGCGCTACCTGCACGTGCGCGTGCAAGATTCGAAAGATGGCGGCGAAAGCGTGGCGGTGAACGTGCCGCTCTCGATCGCTGAAAAAGTCCTGCCCACGGTGAACAAGGGGAAGTTGCAGGGCGGCATGGTGCACATCGACAACGCCGAAATGAACGACAT
>JABDGF010000058.1:276-11579 GCA_013286165.1 Acidobacteriota bacterium
GAAGCGATCCGCACCGCGCCGGACAACGAATTTGTCAGCGTGAAGCAGAAGGACGAAGACGTCCGCGTCGCAAAGTCCAACGGCAACATCATCATTCACGTAATTCAGAAAGATAAGGACGCAGAAAAAGTGGACGTGACCGTGCCAATGAAGGTGGTCGATGCACTGTTCGCGAACGCGAAGAACAATGAAGTGGATGTCGCGGCGGCCTTGCACGCGCTGAGCGATGCGGGCGATTCGCTGCTGGTCACCGTCGAAAGCGCCACCGAACACGTGAAGATTTGGGTCGATTCCAACGGCAACCCCGCGCAATAACGCGCGCGGCTCAATGGAGAGGTGATTTATGGTTCTACTCGGAAAGATCGCGCTGGGAATGTTTGGAACTGTTGCCGCCGCCGCTGGCCTGATCTGCAGCGAAGGCTTCATCGAAGTGAACGTGGTGACGAAGCAGCCGAACGAGCAGCATCATATCGTCGTGATCGCTCCGGCGATGCTCGTGCCGATCGCGGCTCACTTCATACCGCCCGACAAGCTGGACCACGGCGCTCGCGAACTGAAGCAGTACATGCCGACGGTGCGCGCCGCACTCGAGGGCCTCGACGAGGCGGACGACGTTACGCTCGTGGACGTCACTGAGCCCGGCGAACACGTGCTGGTGAAGAAAGAAGGCGGCTCGGTGACGGTGAATGTCGTGGATAAAGACGAGACCGTTTACGTCTCGACGCCAATTCGCGCTATCGAAAGCACGGTCGAGCAAATCGCCAACGCTTCCGACCACGCGAAAAACACTGACTCCGTCGACTTTCAGTAACGCGTTCCGATCCACTCAGAAAAATAAAAGGCGCTCCGCATCGAATGCGAAGCGCCTTTTTTATTTGAACTCGACTACTTCGGCCTAATGGCCGCCCATTCCCGGGAATGTCTGATACGGACCCGGCAGCATGTCCTTCGCGTCCGTGTAGGTTTTCGTCAGGACCATCGTCGTGCCCTCTTTGCTCGTCATCTTCACCATGCCCCACGGCCCGGCATCTTTGCCGAGCCAGAAATCCGAGTTGCCGTCTTTCGATCGGTAGTGCATCGTCGCGAACGTTCCGGCAGGCACTGTGATCGACTCCGGACCGACCAGTTGAGCCGACGAAGAGATATCAGCGTCGCGCGGCTTCTGGTTCATGTTCACCATCTGATCCGGCATCTGATACGCCTGGCCATTCATACCCATGACCATGCGCGACGTCATCACTTGGTTGCCCGTCTTCACCGAAAGCATTTTCATGTACACCTGGCCGGCCTTGGGACTATTGAATCCCATCTGCATCCAGTATCCGGTCTGGCCATTGATCGTGTCGGTCCCGACGATGGCCATGCTCATCTTCATGTTCTCGCCCTTCGAAGTTGTCACGTCGTAGTCGGCGCCCACGCCCACGGTTGGGTTAAAAATTCCGCCGAAGCCCGGAATGTTGCGCGCCATGCCCATTCCGCCCATCTGCGCGTTCGCCGCGCCTGCCGAAACCATTAGGCCCAGACAACACAGTGCCGCCGCCATCGCAATCGTCTTGATCCGCATGAAATCTCCTTGGAGGTATATGTCGCGTTGGGACGGGTCAGTCGCGACGAATGTGGAATTGAACCGCTCCGCCCGGAACCAGGAGTCCGGACGCGATGCCGAAGTTAGCGGCTGCCGCCGCTTGTGGCAAGCGGTTTTTCCTGGGTGTAGGCGGAAGGCTTAACCGAGCGCGCAGACGGGAAAACGCGTTCAACGCGGTACATCGGTTTGGTACGCGATTCGAAGTGCGTGCGCAGCACCAGCTCGCTCACGAGCCCCACGGCCAGAAGCTGTACGCCGAAAAGGCACAGCATCATGCCGAGCACCATCAACGGGCCGTGCGCCACGAAAATATCCATGCGCGTGAAGAGCTTTTCGAGCATCAGCAGGAAAAGAATCGCTCCGCCAGAAAGCAGGCCCAGCACGCCCGGCGGCCCGAAGAAATGCAGCGGCCGCGTCATGTACTTCATCAGGAAGCGGATGGTGATGATGTCAAAGAACACGCGGAACGTGCGCGAGATGCCGTAGTGCGACTTCCCACCCGGCCGCTCGATGTTCTTAATTGGAATTTCGATAATTTTTGCGCCATTCCACGCGCCGAGGGCAGGAATGAACCGGTGCATCTCGCCGTAGAGGTGGATGTCTTTGATCGTCTCGCGGCGATAGACCTTGAACGTGGTTCCGAAGTCGTGAATGTCCACGCCGGAAAGCTTGGCCATCATCCAGTTCGCGATTTTCGACGGCACGCGGCGCATGATGAAGTTATCGACGCGTTTTTCGCGCCAGCCGCTCACGATGTCCGCGCCGGAAGCATCCATCGCTTCGAGCAAACGCGGAATGTCGGCGGGGTCATGCTGCAAATCGCCGTCCATCGAGATGATGATGTCGCCCGAGGCGTAGTCGAAGCCGGCTGCCAGCGCCGTGGTCTGCCCGTAATTCTTCTTCAGGCGCAGCATAGAAACGCGCGGGTCGCTCGCGGCAATCTCAGAAAGGATTTGCGGGGTCGCGTCGGAGCTTTGGTCGTCAACATAGACAAATTCCACCGGATCGAAATGCCCGGTCATCACGTCGCTCAGCCGCTGGTGCAGCTCGCGGACGCTGTCTTGTTCATCATGGAAAGGCACCACCAGGGAAAAGCGCGGCGCCTCGCTCCCAACTTCACGCATACGCTTAGTGTAACTCGCGGTAGCTGATAATGCGAACGTCGCGTTCGACGAGCGTGTCGCGAACGGACTTGTCGGTGAGGGCTTTCAACTCCAGCTCGCGAGCCATGAGTAAGCGCGTTCCGGTTTCGGCGAGCGCGTCGTCGTACACGCCGGGGTGAAACATAATCTCCGTCGAGCCGTCCGCGAGCGATTCGATCATCTTCCGCAACGTCTCTGGTCCTACTCTGCCCGTCATCGCCAGGCCCAAAAAGTGCTGAGGCGTCGTCATTCCAAATTTTTTGAGCGTCGCCCGGAATTTTGGCGCGATCGAACGCACTGCGGCCGCTGCTACGACTTGCGTGGAAGTTCCCTTGCGTTCGCCGGCCGTGGTCTGCCATGAGTTGCGCAGGCTCTCGATCGGCTGGCGTATCCGGTTGATTCCACATTCTTTCGCCACGTGGCAGACGATGCTGAGCACGCGCGGGTGCGCGTGAGTGTGCTTGTGCGTATCCACGTGCGTCGGCTCGATGCCCGCCGCGCGGATTTTCTCGATTTGCGCGCGCAGCTCCGTCGCAATTTCGTCCTTGCCAATCTTTCCGGAGGTCACTTTTGCGACGAAACTCGGCAGCGTGGCCGGCAAATTCCCGTTGCGATCGATCAGCGAGCGCACTTTTTCCGCCGGCGCGACAGTTTTTCCTCCAATCAGCACGAGGTGGCAGCCCACGCCAAGCTTGGGATTCTGTTTCGCGAGCGCGACGGCCTCCGTGAACGCAAGACCGTTTGCCATCAACGTGGTGCTGCTGAGTATTCCTTCGCGATGTGCGCGGACTATTCCTTCGTTTACGCCAGGCGTCAGGCCGAAATCGTCAGCGTTGAGAATTACTTCCTTCATGTGGCGGGATCCATCACGGACGGAAGCAGATGATAGCACGCCGTTTGCGCTCGCCAGCGCCGGCGCGAATGACTCGCAGCCAAAATTCCCGCCGAAATTTTTCCCGGCGCGTTGCAACTCGATGGCCAATTCATCGCCGCACTCCCCGCAATCCGTGAACGCTTTGTAAAAGTTTTAAACAGTTCTGTTGAAATCCATGTGGAAATTCACTCGCCGCGATTCTCTTCCCCAATAATTCGGCATGTTTCCGCTCTTTGCACAATTTCAGTGCAATGCGTCGTGAGGAAATTTTTATTCTCACGCTCCGCGCGCACGTGCACGCCGCTAAAAAATGTTTTTGTGGAAAACTTCGCTGCGAGAGGAGTTTGGCAGGAAAAAATTCCAAAATTAATACCAGTGCGGCGGCGGCTCGAGCTTAATGCTGATCGGTTCGGGATCTTTCGCGATGTCGTACCACTTCCCGTACGTGTGATACCCCTTCGCAATCACCTGAATCAGCACGCGCCCGATGGGAACTTCCGGCACTTTCACCGTCCCGTCGTCGTTCGTCTTGAAATTCATTTCCGCAAGATGATCTTTGTGCAGGAAACCGCCGGTTTCGTTGTAGCGGATGTACACGCTGGCATTCGGGACGCCTTTGTCCTGGTTGTTCGTGACGAGCAGCTTCAGCTTCGTCATCGACGGATCGTCTGGCACCGCAGCCGCTTCGTCGCCCGACTTTTTCGATCCCTGTACTTGCACGGGAGCTTTGTCGTTCGCCGGTCCGTTGCCGCCGGTCTGGCTCTGCGGCGTCGATGATGAGGGCGGATTGGAAGTCGCAGGCGGATTCGAGCCGGATTGCGCCACGATTAGAGCCGGGGCACAACACACAGTTATCGTTAGGATTCCCGCACGGAGGAGGGCCGGTGCGAAGCCACAGGAGGTGAGCGGTCTCATCGCACCTCAGTTGTACTGCAATCCGGCGCGGCTCTCAAGCACTCATACGCCCCGCGGTCGTCGCTCGTTGCGACCGGCTCGGCCACAGGTCGCCCGAACCCGTCCAAAATGTCCCGTGCACGTTTCGCGCTCACGCTCCGAAGCCGCGGCCTACCTCGCCAGCCCCTGTCGTATCATTAGGCTCCGCTCCGAACGTTCAGCCTAATCGCACGGCCATGTTCGCGAATTGAAAGCGTGAGTCAGCGCCGGCAGCAACCGGCGCGCGCGGGTTGCCGCGAAAGTTTGAGGAGGCATCACCATGGGTTTTTCCACCGACGCCATTCACGTAGGCCAAGAGCCGGACGAGCTGACCGGCGCGATCGTCGCTCCGATCTACCAGACCTCGACCTACGTGATCGAGGAAATGGGCAAGAGCAAGGGCTACGACTACGCGCGCACCAGCCATCCGAACCGCAAAGCACTCGAGCGCACGCTGACGAAGCTCGAAGGCGGCACTGCGGCCTACGTCTTTACGTCGGGCATGGCGGGCATCGACGCCGTGTTCCGCCTGCTCCGCCCCGGCGACCACGTTATCCTCTCGCAAGCCGTTTACGGGGGAGTGTTCCGCATCACCACGAAGCTGCTGGTCGAATTCGGCCTCGAATTCAGCTACGTCGATACGTCCGACATCGCGAAAGTTCAGGCAGCGATCAAGCCCAGCACGAAAATGATTTACGTCGAGACGCCGACGAATCCCACGATGATCGTCTCGGACATCGCCGCGATCTCCGCGCTGGCACGCGGGAAAAATCTCACGGTCGTGGTCGATAACACGTTCCTGAGCCCGTACTTCCAGAAGCCGCTCGCGCTCGGCGCGCACATCGTCGTCCACTCCATGACGAAGTATCTCAACGGCCACAGCGACTGCACCGGCGGCGCCGTAGTTCTGAGCCGCCCGGAAGACGCCGAGAAAATTTATTTCATCCAGCGTTCCGCGGGCGCCGGCCTCGCGCCGATGGATTGCTTCCTCGTCTCGCGCGGCATCAAGACGCTCGCCGTCCGCATGGACCGCCACAACTCAAACGGCCTCGCGATCGCGAAGCACCTCGAAGCTCATCCAAAAGTGAAGAAAGTGATTTACCCCGGCCTGCCTTCGCACCCGCGCCACGAACTCGCGAAGAAACAGCAGACCGGCTTCGGCGGAATGATCAGCTTCGAAGTCGGCTCGCTCGACGCAGCGAAGCAGGTACTCAACCACACCAAGCTCTGCTCGCTCGCCGAAAGCCTCGGCGGCGTGGAATCGATGATCTCGCTGCCCGCGCTGATGACCCACGCCTCGATCCCGCCCGACATTCAGGCGCAGATCGGCATCACGCAGGGCCTGATCCGTCTTTCCGTTGGAATCGAAGACGTAGAAGACCTGATCGCCGACCTCGACCAGGCACTAGCGCGCATCGAGTAGCACCGCTTCAACTAATGTTACCTGTAGGGGCGGGTTGCCAGGTTTCAGGCAAGCCGGCGCACTTGACGTCGTCATCCGCCACTACCTCACCGACGCCGCCACCCACTCCAAATACTTCGCCGATCCATCCGCAACCGGCAGCGCAATAATCTCCGGCACCTCGTAGCTGTGCGCCCTCAGCACCGCATCGCGCAGCTTCCCAAACCTCGCGCGAGTCGTCTTCATCACCAGCAAAAATTCGCTAGCCGTCTCAACCTCACCCTTCCATCTGTAAACCGACTCAATCGGCGCGCCCAAAATGTTCACGCACGCTGCCAAGCGCGCGTCTACCACCGTCTTTGCAATCTTCCGCGCCTCGGCGCGCGAGCCGCACGTGACCATCACTACCAGCTTCCCCGTATTCTGTTCCGCCATCGGCCCCTTTACTCTTGCGATGCGCACCTGTTTCGCGCTTGCATCACCAAATCTCGGGGAAGAAGATACAATATCTCGCCGTGACTAAAACTCGAATCCAATTCGGCACTTCCGGCTGGCGCGGAGTGATGGCAGACACCTTCACTTTCTCCGGCGTCCGCCGCGCCTCGGCGGCCATCGCCGGCCACGCAAAAGCGCTGAAGCCCAATCCGACGATCCTCGTTGGAAACGACACGCGTTTCTTTTCGCCCGAATTTGCGCGCACGGCCGCGACCGTTCTTCGCGCTGCGGGCTGCACCATCAAGTTCTGCCCTGAGCCGACGCCCACGCCTGTGATCGCGCACTCCATCATCTTCAACAAATTTGACGGCGGCGTGAACATCACCGCCAGCCACAATCCGGCTGAATACAACGGCCTGAAATTTTCCGGTCCCGACGGCGGCCCCGCGCTGCCTGAAATCACGAAGGACATCGAAAAGCGCGCCGACTCGCTGCCCGAAGACGAGACAGCGTTCCACGACATCGAAGACAACTTCGATCACATTGATCCGCGCGCGCCCTACTTCGAACAGCTTAAGAAAATGATTCGCTTCGACGTGCTCGCGAAACTCAAAGGCGCCACATTCGCCTACGACGCGCTGCACGGCTGCGGCGCCGGCTGGCTCGACCGCATACTGAAAGACCACGGCATCGCCGTTCACTCGATTCGTGTCGCGCGCAATCCGCTCTTCGACGGCTCCGGCCCCGATCCCTCAGAACACAATCTCGCGCCGCTCACGAAACTCGTACTCGAGCACGAAGCTCTCGTCGGACTCGCCACCGACGGCGACGCCGACCGCTTCGGCATTCTCGATCGCGACGGCACATTCGTTCAGCCGAACCACATTCTCGGCCTCGTCTTCGATTACCTGCTCGAAACGCGCCCCGGCAAATACGGCGCCTCGCGCAGCGTCGCCACCACACACCTGATCGACGCCGTCGCAAAGCTCCACGGCGTCCAGGCATACGAAACTCCAGTCGGCTTCAAGTACGTGGGCCCGCTGCTCCGCGAAGACAAGATCGCTCTCGGCGGCGAAGAAAGCGCCGGCATGACGATTCGCGGCCACTTACCCGAGAAGGACGGCATTCTCGCCTGCCTGCTCGTCGCCGAAATGATTGCTGCTCGCCAAAAATCTTTGAAAGACCAGCTTGCGGATCTTTTCAAGCGGGTCGGCCGCGAGTACTGGCCGGTGCGCGACAACCTGCATCTTTCGAGCGACGCGCAAGCAAAGCTCCCGGCGCGCTTGAAGTCCGACTTCAAAGAATTCCTCGGCAAGAAAGTCGCCAAGGAAGATCGCCTCGACGGGCTGAAGCTGATCTTCGAAGATGGGTCGTGGGTGCTGATGCGCGCCTCTGGCACCGAGCCCGTCGTTCGCATCTACACTGAATCGGGATCGCAAGCTGCCTCTGAAAAATTGGCGAAGGAGGCGAGCGCGTGGATCAGCCAGTGAACGGCCAGCCAGGAAAGCGAGATATGTATGCCGCTGGCGAACCGATGTGCCTGAACGCGGCTGAGACCGAACAGCAGCCGTTCTTCGAGCACTTGGTGGAATTCTTCCGCCGCAACGCGCTCTATTTCCTGATCGCGGGCCTGGTGCTGCTGATCGTGCAGGATATTTTCGGCACGCACGGCGTTCTCGCCATGCGCCGCTCGCAGGTGGAAGCGAACGAAATTCGCCAGGAAATCAAACAGCTCACCGACGAAAATAAGCGCCTCGACAAGAATGCGAAAGATTTGAACTCCGATCCCGCCACGATCGAAGGGCAGGCGCGACACGATGGTTTGAAGCGCCCCGGTGAAGTCGTTTTCCAAATCTCGCCGAAGCAGCAAGACGCGGCAACGCCCGCGCCCGCGAACAGCTCCGCTCCGAAGAATTAGCCCGGCGCCAGCCTCAATTTCTTTTTCACCCAACCCTCTGCCGCACTCACTTGCGCGTCGTAGTGCGTTCGCGCCATCGAAAGCAGCGTCATCCACACAAAAATAATCGCGATTCCCAGTGTCGCCGCGGGAATTCCCTGCTTGTGCTTCGGCAGGATGGATAGCCGCCCGTACACGAAAATAATGTGCACCCAATAAACCATCAGCGACGTTTTTCCCATTTGGATCAGCGGGCTGAATCCCTTTTCGCCCGGGCCCCAGCGGCACCACACGTACCCGAGCGGCATCATCGCCATCATCACGCCCACGCGCGCGAAGAAAAAGTTGGGACTCGTATGCCAGAAATCGTAGCTCGCGTAGAGCACCGGCCCACGCGCATCGACCAACGCGGCGACGCCGAGCACAGCCGCGCCGGCAACGCCCGTCCAAATAAGCGCGCTCCACAGATTCGCCTTCCCCCAATCGCTAAACAGTACAAAGCCAATGGCCAGCCCCGCAAAGCCGAACGCCACCCACGGAAATATCGGAAACAGCCACGACTGTGGCACATCGTAAATGTGCACGCCGTTCACATACGACTCGAGAAACCACGGCAGCCACCGCGGCCGCCACGTGGTGTAAAGCGGCGGCGTGACCATCGCCACCACGAACGTGAGCGCCACAGACAGCGCCACCACCGCAGCGCGGCTTCGAGCCAGCCAACAAATCACGCCCATTAAAATGATCGTGATCCCAATCGTTGTGAGAATGTCCACGCGCAGCAGGTCCGTCCACGGCGATTTCGGCAGCCCGAGCACGTACTCCTGAATTCGAAACAGATACCCCAATACGAGAACTTCCGCGCCACGCGCGATCGATTTGCGCGCAATCTGATTCGCATTGACGCCAGCGCGCCGAAGCTTGTCCGTCACCAGCGCCAGCGCCACACCCGCCAGAAACAGAAACAGCGGCGCGGGAATCGTTCCCAAAAACTGCGACCATTTGTATGTGGGAGTTTCGTGCAGGTCGTAGCGCAGCCATGAATCGTAGCCATGCACGATGAACATCATCACGCACGCCAGCCCGCGCAGCCAGTCAATGTACGCGAATCGCTGTTGGGGTTTCACGTCAGCCATGCAATGTCAATGGAGGGGCTGCGAAAGCATCGCCGAGCGCGGCGCGCAAGCGCTCCAAAGAGGGATAACACCGGATCCGCAACGCCGGAACTATCTCACGACGCCGTGCAGCGGGCTCGAAGCCGAGGCGTACAGTTTTTTCTCGATGCGTCCGGCGAGGAACGCTTTGCGTCCCGCTTCCACAGCCGAGCCCATTGCTTCGGCCATCAGCACCGAATCCTGCGCTTCCGCGATCGCGGTATTCATCAGCACGCCGTCCGCGCCCAATTCCATCGCCATCGCCGCGTCCGATGCCGTACCAACGCCCGCGTCGAGGATCAGCGGCACTTCCGTGATGCGCTCGCGCAAAATCCGGAAATTCGCCACGTTCTGAATTCCCATGCCCGATCCGATTGGCGCGCCCAGCGGCATCACCGCCGCCGCGCCGGCATCAACGAGCCTCCGCGCGACGATCAGGTCATCGCTCGTGTACGGCAGCACCACGAATCCCTCTTTCACCAGCGTCTTGGTCGCCGCCACCAATTCCGTCGTGTCCGGAAAAAGAGTCTGCTGGTCGCCGATCACTTCCAGCTTCACCCATTCCGATAGGCCCACTTCCCT
This sequence comes from Acidobacteriota bacterium, assembly GCA_013286165.1. GTDB lineage: Bacteria > Acidobacteriota > Terriglobia > Acidiferrales > UBA7541 > Palsa-295. Next base: position 10,281 of record JABDGF010000058.1, read on the forward strand.
GCCGAGTCGCGCCGCGCGCACCGCTTCGTCCGCCGTGTAGCACCCGGCCGTATTCGGCAGGATGAAGAAATTTTTCCGGTCGATGTAATCGAGCAGCGATTCCTTGGATTTGTCGGTGAGGTTCACGCGCCGCACCGCGACCGTGACCATGTCCGCGCCCGAAGCTTCGTGCGCGCGCTTCATTTCCTGGAAGCTGCGGTACTTTCCGGTTCCGACGATGAGCCGCGAATTGAACGCGCGCCCCGCGATTGTGAGTTGGTTTTGATCGACCATGGCCTGATCCTCGTGCCCTGCGTTTCGGATGTCGCCGGCGCGCTCGCCGTGTTCCAGACTCCGCACGCCGCAATTCTTAAAATTCTTCACGCCTGCGGCTGCGGCTTCGGCTCTTCCACGTCCGCGTACATCTGCGCGATCACGTCTTCGTAGTGCTGCTCGATCACGCGCCGCTTCATCTTCATAGTGTAGGTCAGCTCGCCGCTGGCGTACGCAAAATCGCGTTCGATCAGCGAGAAGCGCTTCGGCTTTTCGTATTGCGCGAGCGGCGCCGTGAGGCGTTCGATCTCCGCCGCGATCAAGTCGCGCACCCACGGATCGTGAATCATCTGCGTGGGCGTTCCCACTTCTTTGTTCTGGTTCTTCGCTTCGGCTTCCACCGTGGGAAAGTTCGGCACGATGATCAACGCCGGAAATTTTCGCTTATCGCCCACTACGATCGCGTTCAAGATGAAATGCGAGGTCTTCAGCGCATTCTCAATCGGCGCCGGCGCCACGAATTTTCCCGCCGCCGTCTTCAGCAACTCTTTTTTGCGGTCCGTAATCACCAGGTAGCCGTCTTCATCGATCCGCCCGATGTCACCCGTACAAAACCATCCTGCCGGAGTGAACACTTTCTGCGTCTCGTCCGGCTTGCGGTAATAACCCTGCATCACGTTCGGGCCTTTCACCAGAATCTCGCCGTCCTCTGCGATGCTCACCGTCACGTTGGGAATCACTTTCCCCACCGTGCCCACTTTGAATGCGTCCGGGCGGTTGCCCGACACCACAGGCGACGTCTCGGTCAGACCATAGCCTTGATACACCGGTAAATTCAACGCCCAGAAAAACTCACCAAGCTCCGGCGATAGCGGCGCGCCGCCCGAACACATCGAACGAATATTCCCCCCAAGATTTTCGCGAACCTTCGAATACACCAGCTTGTCCGCAAGCTTCCACTTCCATTGGAGCAAAGCCGGCGCTGATTTTCCGTGAGCCTTCCACGGAACGGATTGTTGCGCCACACCGAGCGCCCAATCGAAAATC
>JABDGF010000059.1 GCA_013286165.1 Acidobacteriota bacterium
GGGAACCGCGATGCACGCGCGCGATTTTTCCGGCGCGGTGATCGATGGTGGCGCACGCGACGTTGCGTACCTGCAAAAGATCGGCTTCCCGGTGTATTCCACCGGAATCGTGCCGTCCACCTCGATCGGCCACTACAAATTTGGCGGATCGAACATTACTGTGACGTGCGATGGTGTGGCCGTGCGGCCCGGCGATATCGTCACGGCCGATGCGGACGGAGTGGTGGTGGTGCCGCGCGAGAAGGCCGGCGAGATTCTCGCGGTCGCCGAGGACATGGACTTCAAAGAGCACTCCATGTACGCGTGGATTGAAAAACTGAAGTCGATCGAGGAAGCGGTTAAGAAGTTCGGACGTCTATAATCTTCGCCGCATCGTGCGCGGTGTGAGCGTGCGCGAACGCGAGCTGGCGCTGAGGGATCACGTTTCGAAGATGCAGGCCGTGGCACCAACCAAACTGGGAAGCGGGCGAATCGCGATTCTGGGCGTGGCGTTTGCCGCGGCGCTCATCGTGCCTTCGCGCGCAGCCGCTCAGGCTCCCGCAGGTTGCAGTCTGAAGCCGATCGACTACGACGGTTTTCACGCGCAGGAATTGAGCAACGAGTGGGTGAAGCTTGATTTCGTCCCGCAGCTTGGCGGGCGGCTGATGCAGGTCACGTTCGCGGGTCATCCCTATCTTTTCGTAAATCCCGAATTCACCGGGAAATATATCCCGCCGCCCGACGATCCCAAGGACAAGTGGTTCAACTACGGCGGCGATAAAATCTGGCCGATGCCCGAAGGCGACGAAGACGCCGATCACTGGCCTGGACCGATTGCCGATCAACTCGACGACGGTACCTACACTTTGACCGCAACATTTAATCAGGACGCGCCTGATGCCGCGGGCAAGCTGCACCACACTTGCATGGTCCGCCTCGAAGGCCCGCCCGATAAGCGCACCGGCCTGCAATACCGCCGCGACATTTGGATCGCGGAAGGCTCGCCGGAAATTCATTTCCGCGCAGTGATGACGAACGCGAGCGACCATCCGATTCGGTGGTCGATGCAGAGTGTCTCGCAGTACGACACGGCCGACACGCACGATCCCGCGGGCTACAACAAAAATTTCTGGGCGTACACGCCGGCGAATCTGCACAGCGCGTACTTCACGCAGTTTCAGGTGCGCGACGGCCTCGCGAACGATCCGTCATTCGAAGTGAAAGACAATTTGTTCCGCCTGCACTGGTTGCCGCTGCAAAATGAAGTCTGGCTCGACTCCAGGGCAGGTTGGGTCGCGGTCGTCGATCGCGCGTCGCACTTCGCGATGGTCGAACGCTTCGTGAATCAACTCGATGGCAATTATCCCGGGAAGGCGACCGTTATCTTCTACAAGAACGGTCCTTCGTTTGGACTGGGCAAAGATGGGCTGCCCGCGTTGCATGGCAAGCCCGGCGAAGATCCTTTCTACATGGAAGCAGAGCTGAATAGTCCGATCGTGCCGCTTGCTCCCGGCGAAAGCTACAAGATGGACACGACGTGGAGCCCTTCGCGCGCGGGCGACGCGTTCGCGACGGTGAGCGCGATCGGACTCACCGATACGGCGCTCGCTCTGTCTATGATGAATGGACATGCGCAACTTTCCGGGACGTTTGGAGTTTTCGAAGCGGGTGACGTGATGGCGCTGTATTTCGGCGGACTCGGCTCCGCTGACGGTCGCGCGAATTCCGAGAAGCTCGCGAGCGCGCGCCCTGACGAACTGGTGTCGCTGAATAGCGAGATTCACATTCCCGCGGGCACCACGCGTGTCGAGTTGCATTTGATCGCGCCGGGTGGCGACGATCTTGGATCGCTGGGCGAAGTGAATGTGGGCGGCGCGAACGGAGGCACACACTAAGTGCCCAGCGCGCGCATTCCAATCGCTGCGTTCGCGCTCGGCGCGTGCGCACTTTTCTGCACATCTTTCGCGCACGCACAATCGGCGGCTCCCGCTCAATCTTCGCCGCAGCCAGCGGCTGCACACGGTCCGTCCACAAAAAATTCCGTCTCTGCCTCCGTCGACATCGATCCCGACGAAGACCTCACCGTGAAACCTTCGGGCGCAAATTGGCTCACGTACAATGGCGACTACACTGGCCGCCGCTTCTCCGGCCTCGATCAAATCACTCCGCAGAACGTAGACCAGCTTCGCGCGCAGTGGGTCTTTCACATCCCGAAATCGAGCGAATTGGAAGTGACGCCCGTGGTGGTGGACGGCATCATGTTCGTCACCGCGCAGAACGACGCGTACGCCGTGGATGCGCGCACCGGCCGCCAGATCTGGCACCACACCATGCCGATCACCGAAGGACTAATCGACGACGCGTCTCAGCATCACAATCGCGGCGTCGCCGTCGTGAATTCCGATCTCTTCATGGAAACCGACAACGCGCACCTCATTTGCTTGGACGCGCGCTCCGGCCATCTGATCTGGGATATTCCTTACGCCGAAGGAAACAAGAATTATGGCGCAACGAGCGCGCCTCTCGTGGTGAAAGATAAAGTTCTCGTTGGCACATCCGGCGGCGACGACGGCGTTCGCGGATTCGTCGCGGCGTTCGACGTGAACACCGGCAAGCTCGCGTGGAAATTCTGGACGATTCCCGCACCCGGCGAACCCGGCTCGTCGAGCTGGCCCGGCGACCTGTATCTTCGCGGCGGCGGCACCACGTGGATGCCCGGCACGTACGATCCCGAACTCAACACGATCTACTGGGGCACCAGCAATCCCTCGCCGGATTTCGAAGGCGACGTGCGGCCTGGCGACGATCTCTACACCGACTGCGTGCTCGCTCTCGACCCCGACACCGGCAAGTTGAAATGGTATTTCCAGTTCACGCCGCACGATCTTTTTGATTACGACGCGACGGAAACGCCCGTTCTCGTGGACGCCACATACAAAGGCGAGCCGCGCAAGCTTCTCGTCGAAGCGAATCGCAATGGCTTTGTGTACGTGCTCGACCGCACCAACGGGAAATTCCTCAGCGCGAAGCCGTTCGTCGAAAAATTAAACTGGGCGAGCGGCATCGACGCAAGCGGCCGTCCGATCCGCACCGACGTGCAGCCTTCGGCAAAGGGTATGTTGGTCTGCCCGGGATTTGAAGGCGCGACGAATTGGTATTCGCCCGCTTACAATCCCGTGACGCACCTTCTGTATTTCAACGCGGTGGAAGACTGCGCGACCTATTTGCTCAAGCATCAGGATTTCGAGGAAGGAAAAACTTTCTATTCGACCGGCGTACAGCATCCACGCGGCCAGCGCGGCGAAAAAATTCTGATCGCCTACGATCCGCTCAACGATACTTTCGGGTGGCGCTACCCGCAGATCGGCATGGGGCATTCTTCCGGCGGCGCGATGACTACGGCTGGCGGACTGGTTTTCTACGGCAACGACGCCGAATCACTTGAAGCCGTGGATGCGCGAACCGGCGCGTCTTTGTGGCATTTTCAGACCGGCCAGAATATGCACGCTTCGCCGATGAGTTATGCGGTGAATGGAAAACAGTACGTCGCGATCACGTCGGGCAGCGACGTTTTCACTTTCGCTCTGCCGTAGCAGCAACGAATTTGCAGGACCATTTCATCCAGGAGAGGAAAGCTCAATGAACACCGCCAACGTATCACGCAGGAATTTCGGATCGACACTCGCTTCGTTTTTCTCGGGACTCGGTGTCGCGGCATTCTTTACGCGCAGCGCATCCGCCGCAACGCCCGTAACCGCGCCCGCACCGCAGGCCGCCGCGTCCGGCGTCACCAAACTCAGCTACGACGGCAAGCCCACCGACGGCAAAGGCTTCATCACTCCGCTCGTGATCTTCAACGGCGTGATCTACATCGCCGGCCAGGGCGCGCACTCGCACGATTCGAGCACGTTTGACATGGACATCTCGCTGCACACCACGAAAGTGATGGACAACGTGAAGAATCTCGTCGAGGCGGGCGGCGGCACGATGGACAGCATCTTGCAGCTCACTGTTTATCTCTCGAAGATCGACGACTACGACGGCATGAACAAAGTATTTGCGAAGTATTTCCCGAATGGCGGTCCGGCGCGAACCACCGTCGCAGTCGCGGCGTTGCCGGGCGGCTCGCTCGTTGAAATTAACTGCACCGCTGCCGTCGTGAAGAAGTAAGCGCTCGAACCGAGCGACAGAAATCGCCGTTGATGAGCGGCACTCAAGGAGCATGAAGATGGCGCTGACGTTCAAGTTCAAAGACTCGTGGAATCGCCGGTCGTTTCTCGGAACGCTCGGAGCTGCATTCGCGTCGCTCGCCGGATCGCGGAAGCTCTCCGCCGCGCCTGCGAACGGTACAGTCGCTACGCCGCAGCCGGACTGTAACCGTATCGCGTCCGGCCTCGGCTCCACTGGCAACGTGTATGAAGAACTCGGCGTCACCACCGTCATCAACGGCCAAGGCACGATGACCACTCTGGGCGGCTCGCTCGGCCGCCCGGAAGTGGAAACGATTATGACGCAGGCGATGCGCAATTTCGTCAGCATCCCCGAACTCGAAGCGGCCGCCGGAAAGCGCATCTCGCAAATGCTGAAGCTGCCTGATGGCTACACGGCGATCGTCACTTCCGGAGCTGCGGGCGCAATTCAATCGGGGCTCGCCGGCATTCTCACTCGGGACAACGAAAAATTCATCCGCCAGCTTCCCGACCTCACGGGCATGAAGACCGAGGTCATCATTCAGAAATCGCATCGCAATCCGTTTGATCACCAGCTGCGCGGCACCGGCGCGAAGCTCGTCGAGATCGAATCGCGCGACGATCTGAAAAAAGCCATCGGCCCGCAGACGGCCATGATGCATTTCACCAATTTTGCGAATAGCGCGGGACAAATCAAAGTGGACGAGTGGCAGAAACTCGCCGCCGCTGCGAGCATTCCCAGTTTCATCGATGCCGCTGCTGACACGCCGCCCGTCTCGCACCTGTGGGATTACGCAAACATGGGCTACGACCTGATCGCCTTCAGCGGCGGGAAGGCAATGCGCGGACCGCAGTGCTCCGGCCTGCTGATCGGCAAAGCCGATCTCGTACATTTCGCGCTGCTGAACAACAGTCCGTACGAAGACGTCCTCGGCCGCGGCCAAAAAGTTGGCAAAGAAGAAATCGTTGGCATGGTCAAAGCGCTCGAGTTGTATCTCGCCGAAGATCACGATGCGCTCAACGCCGAATGGCAGCGCCGCCTCGACAACATCTCCACAAAAATTACCGCGATCAAAGGTGTCTCCACGAAAATGACGATGCCGGAAATCGCGAATCACGTGCCGAGCATGCAGATCACCTGGGACCAGAAACTTGTCGCGATCTCGCCGGGTGATGCGGCGCACACGTTGCGGTCCGGAAAACCCTCGATCGTACTCGCGCACGGAGAAGACGGCCCCGGCCTCTCGATGACGTCGTTCATGCTGCAGCCGGGCGAAGACGATATCATCGCCGATCATCTCGTCGCGCTGTTCCGCGCTCACGCAGCGTAGCGCGCGACGCACACACAATATGATTCGCTGGCTGCTCGTCTTCTGGCTCTTCGTGCTCAGCGCGGTCTCATTTCTGGACCGCACGAACATCTCCATCGCCGGCAGCTCGCTCGCATCCGACTACAACCTGTCCAATCAGCAACTCGGTTTCGTCTTCAGCGCGTTCCTGATCGGCTACGCGCTGTTTCAAACGCCCGGCGGCTGGCTCGCGGACAAACTTGGCTCGCGCCGCGTCCTCACTGCCGCTGTGCTTTGGTGGGGCGTCTTCACTGCGCTCGCAGCAGTGTTGAATTCGTCGGCGGCGCACGCGCTATTTTTCTTCATCGCCGTTCGTTTCCTGCTTGGCGCGGGTGAAGCGATCATCTACCCGGCGTCGAATCAATTCGTCACGCGCTGGATTCCCACGCAGCAGCGCGGCATCGCAAACGGCCTGATCTTCGCAGGCGTCGGCGCGGGTGCAGGGATCAGCCCGCCACTCATCACGTGGGTGATGATTCACCACGGCTGGCGCATGTCGTTTTATATTTGCTCCGCGATCGGCCTCGCTGCTGGAGCCGTGTGGTACGTGATCGCTCGCGACAAACCCGAGCAGCATCCACTCGTGAGCGCGCGCGAACTCGCCGAAATCGAAGTTGGCCTCACCGTGAAACCTGCCGCCTCGAAATCGTCGCTCGTCCCGTGGAGCGAAATTCTTGGCAGCCGCTCCGTCCTCGCCGTCACGGTCGCGTATTTCTGTTACGGCTACGTCGCGTGGATTTTCTTCAGCTGGTTTTTCATCTACCTGAAAAAAGTGCGCGGCCTCGATCTGAAATCGAGCGCGCAATACGGAATGCTTCCCTTTCTTGCGATGACGGTCTGCTGCGTCGCCGGCGGCCTCATTAACGACTATCTCTCGAAGTCAAAAGGCAAACGAGCAGGCCGCGTCGGCGTCGCCGTATTTTCCATGGCGCTTACGTGTGTGTTCCTGGTTCTCGGCTCCCGTGCGAATGATGCGCGACTCGCAGGCATCGTGTTGGCCGGCGGCGCCGGCGCGCTATATCTATCGCAAAGCAGTTTCTGGTCGGTCACGGCAGACATTGGCGGCGCTTCGTCCGGCTCCGTGTCCGGCTTGATGAACATGGGCGCGCAGCTGGGCGGTGCGCTCACCGCGTCGCTCACTCCATGGATTGCCGATCGATACGGCTGGACCGCTTCGTTTCTCGTTGCGGCTGCACTTTGCACCGTCGGCGCGCTGGCGTGGCTGCTCGTCGATCCCGACCGCGCACTCGCGACTCGAACCTATTAGCGGCAGCGTAAAATCGCCACCACAAAGAAAAACCTCGCGCACCACGAACGGTACGCGAGGTTCTTAATTTTTCGCAGGTAAACCTGACCGCTGAAACGGACTAGCTCAGCGCCTTCTGCATCCGCGAAGTCGCCTTCTGCAACCGCTTCTTCAGCGACTCGAGTTCCTTGCCGATGTCATTCAATTCGTTCTTCGCCACTTTGCTGGCGTGCTGCGCCTTTTTCACCGCTTCGTGCGCTCGGCGGTCTGCAGTCCCGACGGCCTTCCCCACTTTCTCCGCTACTCGCGTCAATTTCGTCTTCGCCATCACTTCCTCCGATGAAAATTAGATTGCGACCTTGGCCCAATCCTATACACCGTTCTCCTACACGGTCAATCCATACAAACCCTTAGCGTGGCAGGCGAAACACTATGGTGATTTCTTCCTGCGTCTCGATCGGTTTTCCGTTGAGCAGCGTCGGATTGTAGCGCCAATTGCGAACGGCTGTGAGCGCGTTGGGCATCAGAACTTTCGGCCCGCTTTCCGCGTCAAGATATCGAACGCTGCCGTCGTCCGCGAACGTCGCGCGCAACTTCACGATTCCTTCCACGCTTTGCTGCGCCGCTTCGGCCGGAAACGCCGGTTCCACCAGGTTCGCAAGCGATCCTACTTGCAGATTCCGGTTGCGCGCCGCGGCTTCGGGCGGAATCGGAATGAATCGCCGCACGCTGATCGCGATCGAACTCGACGCGGCTACTGGAGTTTCCGGCAGCGTTAACATCAACCCGCCGTTGCCGCTATCGCTCGTCGTCGCGTCGGAAAGGTCGGCGTTGCTTGTCGTCTTGGTGTTATTCGTCGCCGGAGTCGCAGGCGCGGGCGGGTTCACGGCGCTCGTTTGTGGCTGCGAACTTGCGGGATTCGTTTGCGTCGCGGAATTCGCCGCGTTGTCCGCCGGCACCAGCGGCGCAGGCGTTTCAGTGGCCGCCGATGCCAGAGGTGCGAGCGAGCCGCCAGCAACCATCGGGATCGTCCACTTCCGGTTCGCCGAGTCGACAATGTCGATGTCAATCTGCTTGCTCGCCGCTGCGCTAGTTGCAGCAGGTCCCGCCGCAGGATTCGACACCGCGGGCGACGAGCCCGGAGTCAACTGCGCACCCGTTCGATTGCCATACGGCTCACCATCTCCAACCATGCGGTTCAGCGCACCGCGGCGCACGGCCATCCCTGCGAAAAACGAAATCAGCGCCAATAGCGCGACCAAAACTCCTAGCACCCACCCGCTCTGCAGATGGACGCGGATGTCTTTGCCCGTCTCCTCCGGAATGTCGTCGGTGCGGTAACCCGATCCAAATACGGGCCGCGGCAACTCCAGCGGAGGAATAGAGGTCGTCGCGACCGTCGCGGGATTGAAAAGTCTCGACGACGCATGTGCGGTGTCAGATTCGCGGTCGCCTTCTTTCTCCAGCGGTGCGCTCGCAGCAGCACTTCCCGGCGCATCAATTCCAGATTCCGACGCCAAACTCGAAAACGGCGTACGCCGCGCACTACCGTTCGTCGCGGCTGCGGGCGCAGATTCCAACGTCTCGGCACTCGCATGCATCTGCGCGGCTGGCGCGGCAGATTCCCGCGGCAGTGGTTCGAGAACGATCTCTTCCGCAGCGGCCTCAGCCTCCATCTCGCGATGGCCCGCCTCAAAAACGCGCTGGAGTTTGTGCGAGGTCGTCTGGGCCTCGTAGGCCTTCACGGCCGCATCAGTGTCAGCGTCAGCCTTGGCGACCGCGTCGGCTTCAGCTTCGACAGCCGGCAGCGTCTCGATCGTTTCCTCTTCGACTTCTTCCTCGTCCACGAAGAACGATGCGTCCGGCTCTCGCCGCGGCGGCTCGCGATACGTCGGGAGCGGCGCAAATTTCTCATCCACCGGCTGCGGCGACGCCTCACGTGCCATCCAGTCGCGAATATCTGCCAGCGCTTCGCTTGAAAGATCGATGAACTGAAACCCAGCTTCCTTTCGCGAATCGCTGAGCCACCGCACCTCGCCCTTCAACTGCAAACGCTTCCGTGTTTGCGGCAGCTGCAGTGCGATGTCGAGCGTACCTTCGGCATCGAGCGGTTGCGCAGCAACGACCGTCATTCCGCCTTCGCTCACATTCAGCGCGATACCGCCGTTCCCGTTGCCCAGCTCGACGTACGTCAGCGACTGAATCCGCTGGCGCGGATGCGCGCGGCGCTCAGTCTTCGTCGGCGTGCTTCCCGATTGCATGGACGTTTCAGGCATCTCGTCTTCGAATCAATTTCCAGCCGTGCTGCCGCCAGCCGCGGCGCTCGGCGTCTGCGCCGGCACCTGCAAATCCTGCCACGCGCCCGGCAATTCGATCTGGTAGTGCGCCGTTTGATCGAACAGCACGAAGCCGCTCGCGCCGCCGATCTCTTGCGCGATCAGCGCACGATATTTTTCCTGATTGATCGGCCCCATATGTTCGAGTGCCATTCCCGACGGCCAGCGGAACGGCTGATCGGCCGAGAAGGAAATCCGCGTCCGGTTGTGCGCCGGTACGAACACCGAATTATCGAGATGCAGATTGTCGTTCGGCGCGAGCGTGCCGTCGGATTTCAGCCGGGTCATAATCACCGTGTTCGGCCCTTTTGCCATCTGGTAATCCGCGTCCGTCTGATTGTCGAGATCGTAGGAAAAAACAACGGTGGCGTGATTCGGATCGGTTTCGCGAACCTGAATGCCGCTCAGCTCGGCGCGCACCGCGCCGGGATTCCACGGCGTCGCCGTGGTAGCCGTTTGGGGCGCTTGGCGCGAGACCAGCGGAAGTACGAGATACCCCAGCAGGGCCAGCAGGATGGCGAACACCGCAAGCGTGAGTATGGATCTCATTCCGTCTTGGAAAATCGCTTCCGAAGTTCCGCGCGACCCCTCGCGCGGCGGCAGCGGATTAATGCGCCGCTTCGTCCAAATACTTCACGAACACCACTTCGTTCTGCTTCTCGTTATATAGAAGTTCGTCTACGTTCGCCTGCGTCAGCACCAAACCGAACCCGCCGGGACGCAGTCCCTTCTTTTGACGAATCTCGTCGTGTTTCGTCGGCTCGTCCGGCATGTGCGAAATCGCCGCGTGATCCAGCTCCGCAAACTTGAAGCCCGGGCCGGGATCAGCGATCCGGTACATCAGCATCCGGCGTGCCCGCAAAAACGAAATCCGCACTTTGCGATTCGGATCGAGTTTGCCGCCCCACTCCACCGCATTCAGCAGCAGCTCGTGGAACGCCTGACCCACCGCCCGCTTCACATCCTCGGAAAGCCCACTCTTTAGATGCGCCATGAAGGCTTCTATGCGCTCTGCTTCATCGAGCGAACACGGTACCAGTAGTTCCACCCACGTGGGGCTCGCGGACACTACTTCGATCGGCTGCGGCTTCGAGGTCTTCGAAAGCGTCTCCTTCACCAGCACCAGCAGCGCCTTCGGATCCACCGGCTTCGCCACATACGTGTAAGCCTCTTCGCGAATCGCGCCCAGCAGCGTCTCCGGCGTATCGTCCGACGTCATCACGATGATCTTCGGCCGCTTCTTCACGTTCTTCAGCTTCGCGAGCACTTCCAGCCCGTTCAGCTTCGGCATCCACACGTCCATCAGCACCAGGTCGAATTTGCCTGCCTTGATTTTCGAGAGGGCAGCGGCGCCGTCGTTCACCGCAACGACCGTGTATTTCGCGTCGCGAAGCGTTTCCGTCAGCAGGAGTCGTGTGGTTCGGTCGTCGTCGGCGACCAGAATACGCGTCATCGTTTTCTCCCAGATGAGTGCTGCGGCCGTCGCCGCTTGATCGGTTTTTTGGGCTCGCCGATGGATTGGAGCGCAGGAAGTAGTAAGGCGATATCGTCTTCCAGCGCGGCGTACTTCTCCCAGGTACCGTCGAGTTTACCCTGTCGGCCTCTTTTTTCAATCTCCCGCGCCGATTCGAAAGCCGCGGTTTCGCCAAAGTTTCCCACTGACCCTTTCAGCGCGTGCGCCGCGTCGGCCACCGTTGCGCAGTCCTCTTTTTTCAGCGCGTCGCGGATCCGCGCCATCATCGTCGGGCAGTCTTCGCGGAATGTTTTGACGATCGCGCGCAACAGTTTTCGGTTGCCTGCGAAGCGTTCGAGCAGCGCGTGAGCGTCGAGCGCCGTTCGCCCGTCAAACGCTCCCACGTCGTGATTGCCCTCCCCATGCGGCGATGGACCGCGCCCTTGCTCCTGCACCGTCTTCAGAAAACTCCGCGGATCGATTGGCTTCGAGACGTATCCGTCCATTCCGGCAGCGATGCATTTCTCGCGATCGCCCTGCATGGCATGCGCCGTCATCGCCACGATCGGCACGTGCTCGCCCGTCGCTCGCTCGCGCCGGCGAATCTCAGTAGCAGCTTCGAGGCCGCCCATCACCGGCATCTGCACGTCCATCAGCACCAAGTCGAAATCCTCCTGATGGAGAGCGTCGAGCGCCTGCTGGCCGTTTTCCGCCACCACCACGCTGTGTCCGTGTTTTTTGAGTAGCTGCACGGCGAGCTGCTGGTTCACCGCGTTATCTTCCGCCAGCAGAATGTGCAGCTCATCGCCGGCGGTCCTGCGCTTCTTGGGCGCGGCGGTGCGCTCGATCTTCTCTGTGGGCGACCCGGTGTGCAGTACTGTCGCAATCGCGTCCC
>JABDGF010000060.1 GCA_013286165.1 Acidobacteriota bacterium
GGACGCCGGTGACGTTGAGCTGGACGACGACGGGTGCGTCGTATTTGATTGTGACGCCGCAGATTGGGGCGACGCGGGGGACTTCGATCTCGGTGACGCCGACGGCGACGACGACGTACACGCTGATCGCGACAAACGAGTATGGAAGGACGACGCAGCAGGTGACGGTGAACGTTCCGTAGCGCGGCGGTGGTAGAATCGCGTCGCGTTCGGAGGATCCACTGTGACGAAGCGGCGGCGGGAAGTGTTGATGGCATTTGGAGCTGTGGCGGGGGCGGCGATGGTGCCTGGGGCTTTTGCGGGTGGCGTTGAGCAATCGACTGCGGCGCAGGGCGGGAAGGAAGCGGTCACCGGGATTGGTGGATTTTTCTTTCGCGCGAAGGATCCGAAGGCGCTGCAGAAGTGGTATCAGGACAATCTCGGCGTTTCCGTGCCGGTGTGGAAGCAGGAAGCGGGGAAGACTTCGTTCACGGCGTTTTCCGAGACGACGAAATACTTCGGGAGCGACCTTTCCAAGCAGTGGATGATCAATTTCCGTGTGAATGACATCGAGAAGATGGCGTCACAGCTGCAGGCGGCGGGAATCGCGGTGAAGGTGGATGCCGAGATGTCTCCGTACGGCCGGTTCGCGCATTTGAACGACCCTGAGGGGAATCCGATTGAGTTGTGGCAGCCTGCGGCGGCGGACGCGAAGTAAGTTTCGCGCCTGTCGCTGGGCCGGGGTGCGCATTCGTTTGCGGCGTCTCGAGAATTTGAGTACGGGAACCGTGTTGCAGGGAATGACTGCGTTTTTGTTGTGGTAAACCTCCGCGTCTTATGCCCCGTTGTAACCCCCTCGTTGCGAGGTTTTCTTGATCCCGAAGCGCGCGGATTTGGCCGAATTCCTATCGACACTTGAATTTTTCCGCGATTTGGATGAGGCGGCGCTGCGCGCTGGCCGCTACGATGGAGCCCATGACGCTTGCGCCGGCGCGACCGAACCTGGTGGTTCCAAAATGTGTTGAGATTATTTTTTGTGAGTGCACTGGGATAGTGCAACTTTCCTGTAACACTCCTCGTCCAAAGCTGTGAGTCGCTCAGGTACGTACTGTCCACGTGGATGCTCGCGGCGCGCCGCATGCTGTGGCCGCTGAAATCAAAAAACTAAAAATGGCCGGAAAACGTCGCGCTACGGGTGTGCCCGGACGCGAAGTGGAACGGCCGTAAACGAGGCTCTCTGAACATGAGACACAAAATCAGTTTGCTGCTGGCTGTGCTCGCAATGATTTCGGTCTTTTCGATTCCAGTGTTTGCGCAGGGAAATTCGGAAGTCTCGGCGAATTTCACCGGGAATTTTCAGAACACCGTGACGGGGTTGGGAGTGACGGATGCGCCGACAGATTCGGGCGGACTGCTGGTGAATTACCGCTACCACTTCAACCGGTGGAGCGCGATCGAGGCGAATTACAGCTGGACGCGATTCGCGCAGAGCTACAACACCGGAACGCTATCGCAGGCGAACATGAATGAAGCTTCGCTCGCGTATCAATTCACATTCGGAATTTCGGAGGAGAAGAAGCTGCATCCGTTTGTGGAGGTCGGGACCGGCGCACTGTTCTTTTCGGCGCCGATCACGCCGGGATCGACGACGGCGGGACTGTCGCAGCAGCGGCCGGCGCTGCTCTACGGAGGCGGGGTGAGTTACAAGCTGGCGCACGGGCTCAGCGCGCAAGTGGGATATCGCGGGCTGGTCTACAAGGCGGCGGATTTTTCTGTGACCGGGCAGGTGACGAACGCCGCGGCGCACATGGCGCAGCCGTATGTGGGGTTGTCGTTTCGGTTTTAAGCCAGATGAAATGAAAGTTCAAAGGCACACGGACAATGTCTATGCCACACAAGGCTCCACAACATCGAACGTGCGAGCGGATCGGTTTGCAAAGTTGTTGTGATGGCTCAACCCGGGACCAACTGAGAGTTGGTCCCGCTCAGACTCGAAAGTCTAAGCTACAACTCGCTGCGCTCGCCATGTGTCGCGGGCGTTGTACTTAGGACACGAATGGCATTCTTCGCGACGGCGTAACCGGGCGTTTACAATTTCGCTCGTAGAGTGCGGAGTAGCGATTGCGGAGCGGAGATTTGATGTACTATCTGCGGCAATCGAGTTGTACCCCGGAGGGGACGTGACGACGTCCGCCGGGTGTGGCCCCGAACGTGGAGGCGAGCCGTGAGGAACCCAGCGCGAAGGCGCGGCCCGTTGTTTGAGATGACGTTGCGGAATGTGGTGTGGCCGTTTTTTGAGCGAGTGGGGCAATGCGCGTCGTGCGGCGAACAGATCGGCGATGCGCCGGACGCGCTGCTGTGCATCGAGTGCACGAGCGACGCGGGCGGGACAAGACGCGAAGCGGGCGCCGGCACGAGTTGCGAAGAGATTATTGAGCTGACGTGACGCCGCATTGGCGTCGCCGTTGTCGCGTCAGGCGCGCGCTGAGGCGGCGTTCATTCCTGCAAGAACTCCACGCATGTAAGCGAAGCTTTCGGTGGCGCCGGGCATCGGGTCGTCGGCGTGGACTTCGTATTCGAGATCGACGAAGCCATCGTAATTGACAGCTTGTAAAGCCGCGAAAATCTGCGGTACCGGCATTTTCCCCTCACCGACGGCGACTTGGCTGTCCTTCGCGTTGAAATCCGTCAGATCTTTCATGTGCATGTTGAACAGGCGCGGACCGGCGGCGTGAATCGCGTCGATCACATCGACGCCTGCGCGGACGCAATGGCCAACGTCGATGCAGCAGCCCATGCGCGGGTCGAGCGACTTCACGGCGGCGAGAACGTCGAGAGGCGAGTGCCAGATTTTATCTTCGGGGCCGTGATTGTGGATGGCGATGCGCATGTCGTAGTCGCGGGCTGCGTCTGCGATGAGGGGCAGAGCTTGTGGCGAGGGATCGCCTGCGACGATCACTTTGATTCCGGCGCGTTTGCAGTAGTCGAATTTGGAGCGGATGTCGGCGGGATCGTCTTTGTCGAAATAGATGGCGCCGGCGGCGTGAAGCGTGATGCCCGCGGCGGCGTAATCGGCGAGCGCTTGCGCTTCCTGCGCGGGATCGACGGGAAGGTGGTTTTTTCACGTCTTTGGCGTTGAGCGCGTCGATGTGAAGAGTTTTCATGAAGCCGATGAGCTGGGCGCGATCGAAATTGCGAAACGTGTAGCTGGCGAGGCCGAGGCGGATCGGCGGCGCGGCGGGCGCTGGCTGCAGCGTGGGGATTGTTACTGCGTTTGTGGTGAGGTGCGATGAGGCTAGCGCACTGAGAGGCGCGAGTGCGGCGGTTGCCGTGGCGAAGCCTGCGTTGCGAAGAAGATTGCGGCGAGAAAGGTCATTCGTCATCGATGGGCCTCGAGTGGTATGCGCAGTTTGCCTAGAGATGCGGCGTCCAGCCGGGTTCGTAGTTGCGGCCCCAAAGCTTCATCGCATCGGCGTCGTTCGTGATTTTTTCCGTTGGCTGGGTCGAGCTGTAGTTCGTGGTTGGTTTCCCACGCGATGTTGGAGAGCTGAAGCATGGTGACGGCGACGTTGCCGACGTCGATGGGCGCGTTGAGCTTTGCGCCGGTGCGGATGCCCGCGATGAAATTCGCGAAGTGCATGTCGGTCATCGAGTCGCGACCGACCAGGTCGGCCGTGGATGTGGTGCTGCCCGCTTTGAACTCGGACTTCTTTTTGCCATCCAAGTCGTAGATTTCGTAGCCGTCGCGATCGACGAGCACCGAGCCGGTGGTGCCGACAATCGTGGAGCCACGGCCGCGATTGTAATAGGTCATGCCGGAGCAGCTCTTGCCGTCCCAGGAAATCGTTTTGTCGTCGTACTCGAAGCTGGTGACGAGCGTGTCGTAGAACTCCCAGTCGTCTTTGAAAGCGTAGCGGCCGCCGGACGAGGTGACGCGCTTCGGATAATCGACGCCGAGAGCCCAGCGGCAGACGTCCACTTCGTGGGTGCCGTTGTTGAGCGTTTCGCCGGTGCCGTAGATGCGGAACCAGTGCCAGTTGTAGGGCTGGAGATTGTCTTTGTACGCGCTACGCGGCGCGGGACCTTGCCACAAATCCCAGTCGAGCGTTTTCGGAACGGGCGCCTCTTTGCCGTGGCCGATGGATTTGCGCGTGTTCACATACCACGCTTTTGCGAAGTAGGGGCGGCCGATCAGGCCATCGTGAATTTTCGCGACAATGTCGATCGTGTGGGGTGAAGAGCGCTGCTGCGTGCCCATCTGAACGAGCTTGCCGTATTTTTTCTGCGCGTCGATCAGGAGCGCGCCTTCCGCGGGATTGTGGCTGCAGGGTTTTTCCACATAGACGTGCTTGCCGGCGGCGAGAGCGTCGATCGCCATCGGAGTGTGCCAGTGATCGGGCGTGGCGATGGAAACGGCATCGATGTCTTTCAGTTCGAGAACCCGGCGGAAATCTTGCGCGGTTTGCGGCGCGTAGCCGAGTTCTTTTTGTGCGGCGGCCGCGAACTTCGCGAGGATGTTGGTTTCTACGTCGCAGATGTGCGTAACGCCCGCGGCGTCTTTGTTCGCGCCGATCGAGGAGAGATGAGCGTAGCCGCGGCCGTTTAGGCCGATGATGGCGAAGTTGAGGCGGTCGTTCGCGCCGAAGATGCGCGCGTAGCTTGCGGCCGTGGAGGCGAACGCGGCGCCTCGCGTGACGCTGGCTGCTGCGCCCGTTGCAGCACCTGTGGCGAGGGTGCCTAGAAATTTGCGGCGCGTGATCACGCTTGGTCTCCTTGCGTTGACGGGCGCTGGGGCGAGGGCGTGAGGTTCAGCAATTTGCACCGGCGGCGGTCAGACATTTTTTCAATCCATCCATGCTGATGCGTGTGGAAGCTTCGGGAGTGCCTGCGCCGCGCCAGTGCGTTTCGAGGCTCACGGCGAACGCGTAGTGATCACGCATGAACGCGTGGAGCTGGCCGGTCCAATCAATCACGCCTGCACCGACGGGCGCCCAGTCATATCCCTTGTTGTCCGGTTTAAAAATCACATCCTTCGCGTGGCAGTGGCCGATGCGATCTTTGGGCAGCACGTCGTAGCCCTTCGAGTAGGGGAAGACGCCGAGCGCGGCCGCATTGCCCGGATCCCAATTGAGCATGAAGTTTTTGTTTGGGATGGCGGCGAGCACGGCGGCGGATTCTTCGCCGGTGGCGGTGTTGCACGTCATTTCATTCTCGAGGATCAGGATCATGCCGCTTTTCGCGCAGCGAGCGGCAGCATCTGCGAGTTTCGCGTTAATGGCGGCGCGGTACGGCTTTTGATCGGCGAGGCGCCAGTAATCGAAGCAGCGGATGCGGTCGGTATCGAAGGCGCGAGCGAGTTCGATGCAGTGGTCGAGGAGCTTGTCTTGCGCGGCGGCGTCGAAATCGACTTTGAACTGATCGCGATGCTGGCTGGGATCGGCAAGCGGCGCGCCGGGCCACTCGGTTTTGAAAAGTGGGCTGGCGATGTCCGTGACTTTCAGATTGTGCGCGGCGAGAATTTTGCGGGCGTCGTCGATTTGCGTTGCGGAGAGCTCGGTGACGTTTTTGTTCCACATGGAGCGGAGCTCGATCCACTGGAGGCCGAAGTCTTTCGATGCGATGGAGCAGGCTTGCTCGAAGTCTTGGGTGATTTCGTCGTTGATGACGGCGAGGCGGAAGGGGCAGGTGGCGGGGGAGGCTGAATTTGTTTTGGTCGCTTGCGCGGGTTTCGGCAGGAGTGTGCCGAGGCCGAGCAAGCCGAGTCCGGCGAGCAAATCTCGCCGCGTGGTTTTCATCGAGGAAGCTCCGGCGTGCCGGGCGTCGAGGCGCGGCGCGCTGGATGAGTGTGACACAAGTCGAGGGCGGCGGACGGTGGTTCAGAATGTGGAATTGCTGGGGTATGGGTGGTGTGTGGAGGCTTGTTGACCACCAATGTTGAAATAGCTCAACCCGCGACCAACTGAGAGTTGGTCGCGCTCAGACTCGAAAGTCTAAGCTACATCCCTCTTCGCGGGATTAAAGCAAACTCGCATCGAGTTGAGTGCTCGTCGGAGGACCGCCTGCGGGGCTGTAGGAAGCTTGCGCGGGGAGGGGGCGCGTTCTATGATTCGCGCGTTGAAGTTACTCCTGCCGGGATTCTTAACATGCGAGGGTCTTGCCCCACTTCAGACGAAGTGGTGAGAGAGGCATGCCCGATATCAAAAGCGATCGATCTGTAGGCGAGCTTGTCGCCGGCTACCAGATTCTGGGAACGGCCGGCGCGGGCGGCATGGGCGTGGTTTATCGCGCGCTCGATACGAAGCTGGACCGCGTGGTCGCGCTGAAGTTCCTGCCAACCGAACTCACCGAAAGCGATAGCGAAAAACAGCGATTTTTGAAAGAGGCGCGGACGGCGTCGTCGCTGGATCACGCGAATGTGGGCGTGATTCACGGCATTGAGGAAACGCCGGAAGGACGCACGTTCATCGTGATGGCGTTCTACGAGGGCGAGTCGCTTTCGCGCAAGATCAAGAGCGGGCCGTTGCCGTTTTCGCAGGCGATCGACGTGGCGATCCAGATGGCGCGCGGACTGGGCGCGGCGCACGCGAAGAAAATCGTTCACCGAGACGTGAAGCCGTCGAACGTGATGCTCACGGGCGACGGTGTGGCGAAGATTGTCGATTTTGGACTCGCGCGCGTAGTGAGCGCGCAATCCATCACGCAAAGCGGCGGAGTGAGCGGCACGGTAAGTTACATGTCGCCGGAGCAAGTCTTAGGCAGCGCCGTGGATCAACGCACGGACATTTGGGCTCTCGGCGTGGTGTTTGCGGAGATGCTCACGGGACAGAACCCGTTTCATCGCGAGAGTGTTCCTTCGATCGTAGTGGCGACGCTGCACGAGCCGCCGCGCGCGCTGACGGGCGTGCCGGAGCCGCTGCAGGAAATTGTGTATCGCGCGCTATCGAAGGACCCGGCGCAGCGCTACCAAAATTGTACGGAAGTGTTGACCGATCTCGAGCGCGTGAGAATGCAATACGGCTCGCCGACCGAAGCCGTGGATCCTTCGTCGGCGACACGTACGTATAAATCGAGCGACCTTAATAAGTATGTAAAGGAGGCGTCGCGGTCGGCGTGGTTCCCGCAGGGATTTTCGCAGCGCTGGCGGTGGCAGCGATGGCTGGTGATCGCGGCGGTCCTGGTGCTGGCGTTTGCGGCGGCGATGCTGGTACCTGCGGTGCGCGAGCGCATTTCGGCGTTGGTGGGCGGCGGTGGCGAAAGGCATATTGCCGTTTTGCCGTTTGACAACATCGGCGCGAACCCCGCGAACGAAGCGCTTGCTGAAGGCTTGATGGACAGCCTTGCGGGAAAACTTTCCGATCTGGATGTGGGCGGGAAATCTTTGTGGGTCGTTCCTGCGAGCGAAGTGCGTGCGCGCAAGATCGCCGATCCAGGCGCGGCGCTGCGCGAGCTGGGCGCAACGTACGTGGTGAAGGGAAGCATCGCGCGCGACGGGCAAGATGTACAGCTCACCGTGAACCTGATCGACACGAAAAATCTGCGGCAGATTGGTACGGCGAGCATGGAGGATCGCGCGGGCGACCTTGCGGCTCTGCAAGACGAAGCGGTGTCGCGCCTTGCGAAGTTGATGCATATCAACGTGACCGCAGACATGCTGAAGAATACCGGCGGTGTGGTGACGCCCGCGGCGTACGAGGGATATGTCACAGCGCTCGGCCTGATGCACCGGTACGACAGGCCGGGCAATCTCGATGAAGCGATCGGGGCGCTGGAAAGCGCGGTGAAGACCGATCCGAAGTTTGCGCTGGGCTACGCGGAGCTGGCCGAGGCGTACCGCCTGAAGTATCACACCGACAAAGATCCGAAATGGATTCAAGAAGCACTCGCGAACGCACAGAAAGCCGCTGAACTCGACGACCGTGTTCCGGCCGTTTACGTGACACTGGCTCACATTCACGACCAGATGGGGCAACACGATCTGGCCGTGCAGGAATATCAAGACGCGCTACGGCTGGACTCGCGGGATCCCACGGCGCTGGGCGGGATGGCGCGCGCGTACGAAAACGCAGGACGCATCCAGGATGCCGAGGCGGCATTTCAGAAAGCGGCGGCGTTGCGGCCCGATTATTGGGACAGTTACAGCGAGCTGGGACTTTTCTACGACCGGCAGCGAAAATATCCCGAGGCGGTGGCGCAGTTCCAGCGCGCGATTGCCTTGACGCCGGACAACGCGCAGCTCTACAGCAATCTGGCGGCGATCTATCTGGATATGGGCGACCCGAAAGTGTTTCCGCAGGCGGAAGAAGCGTTGAAGAAGTCGATCGAGTTGAGCCCGACGTTCGAGTCGTACGGAAATCTGGGAAATTTATATTTGCAAGAACGCCGTTGGGCCGATGCCGCAGGCGTGAGCGAGAAAGCGATCCAGCTGAACGACAAAGAGCCGACGGTGTGGAACAACCTGGCGATCGCGTACGAAGAGTTGAATCAGACGGACAAAGCGAAAGAGGCGCGCGTGCGGCAACTGCAGTTGCTGGAGGCGCAGGAAAAACTCCAACCGCGGGACGCCGAAATTCACGCGCAGCTCGCATTTTTATACGGACGGAACAAGCAGCGCGACAAAGCCGTGGTGCAGGCGCAGGCTGCTCTGGCCTACGCGCCGGACGATCCTTCGGTGCTTGTGAATATCGGCGACGCGTACGAAGACCTCGGCGACAGGAAGCAGGCCATCCATTACATTGAACAAAGTTTGAAGAAGGGTTATACCGTACAGGATCTGAAGGACGATCCCGATCTGCAGAAACTCCTGGCGGATCCCGAGTTCAGGCCCAACGACAAAGAACCGAAGCGATAAAGGAGAAACAAAATGGCGCAAGCGAAAGAGGCGATGGGGCACGGCGGCCCGATGCCGGGTGTCCGCCCGATTCACGTAAATGTGGACGGCAGCATCGAGGAAGGCGACTGGGTGGGGTTTACACCAGGTTCAGGAAAAATTCAGTTTGTGGTGGCGGCGGGATTTCCGCAGGGAGTGAGCGCGACGTTTACGCCGGCGTATTTCGGAAATCCGCAGACGGGCGTGGTGCCGATTTCGCAGTACAACGCGCAGAATCCTCCGCTTAGCGCGAACAACCAGATCTCAAGCGGAATCGCGTCGTACATGATTACGGGGCCAAACATTTCGCAGGGGCCGTATTGCGTA
Organism: Acidobacteriota bacterium; assembly: GCA_013286165.1. Classification (GTDB taxonomy): domain Bacteria; phylum Acidobacteriota; class Terriglobia; order Acidiferrales; family UBA7541; genus Palsa-295. Next base: position 9,173 of record JABDGF010000060.1, read on the forward strand.
ACGGTCGGCGGCGCGTCGATGGCGGTGCAGGTGGATTCGCTGGGGAATTTGACGCCGCCGCAGATTCGCATCCCGAACAGCGGCTTGCTGGCGTTCAACGCGGCTGCGCCGATCACGTTCAACGTGACGTGGACGGGCGGCGGCGATGGGCCGTTCGGTTCGCCGACGCTAGTGTTGCAGCAGGGATTGAACCTGGTTCACGCGAATGATGTGGATTGCACCGTGGAGCTCGCGGCGGGGGCAGGCGCGAATCCGCCGGGTACGATCAAGATCGGATCGGGCGGCAGCAGTCCTCTCCCCGACGGCAAATAGCCTACGGGCCGGACGCCGCGCACTGTGTGAAGATGCGCGGCGTCTGTGACCGCCGTCACCTGCACCACATTAATTCTTCGAAGATTCCTTCCTCGCGTCACAACCTCGTGGTCCGTCGTTCCCCAATTCAACCCTCGCCCCATTGTTTGACCAGAAGTCACGGAAAAATTCATAAATCGCGTCGAATTTCTTTGTTTGCGAATGGAGTTCGGTTACCATTCGGTTCCTTTTTAGGAACGTGCGGCGCATTCGAATTACGGAGCGAACCGCGTCGCGCGTTGCTAGCAGCAAAAAAACTGAATCGGAGATCTCTCGAATGAGACCAGCTCGCCCCAGCTCTCGCTCGTTTCGAAACGTTGCCGCTCTCGTTGGTGTTTTCGTTCTTTTTGTTGTGGCTGCTCCGCTTCACGCGCAAAACGCGTCTCCGAAGGTCCCGTACCGCCACCGTCAACACAGAAAACTGGCCCATCCCAGATCCGTAGTTGCGAATCGTCGGCAGGTCAAACGTCCCGTCGCCATTCGCGGGATAAATC